>JAPLSP010000392.1 GCA_026398575.1 Candidatus Sumerlaeota bacterium
CCAAGCCTAGCGGCATCATGTACACGCCCTGCTCCGGCATCTGGCAGACCGTGTGGCTCGAGACGGTTCCGGCGGCGTGGATCAGCGACCTTAAAATGATTCCGGACGTGGACGGCGGGGCGCTGAAACTGAAAGCATCGGTTGCGGGCGCCGCGGATGGCGCGATGATCGAGGCTGTGGCGCTGGATGGCGCGAAGGAAATCGGAAAGGCAAGCGGCAAGGCGGGGGAAGAAATCGCGCTGCCGATAAAGAACGCGCGCTTGTGGACGCCGGATGATCCGTTTCTTTATAATTTGAAGGTTTCGCTTAAGAAGAGTGGACAGGGGGTGGACGCGGTGGACGGGGTGGACGCGGTGGACAGCTATTTTGCCATGAGGAAGATTGCCCTGGGAAAAGATGAAAAGGGCATTTTGAGGCCGATGCTCAATGGCAAGTTTGTTTTCCAGGCTGGGCCGCTGGATCAGGGGTTCTGGCCTGATGGAATCTATACGGCGCCGACCGACGATGCGTTGCGCTATGACATTGAGATCACCCGGAAGCTCGGGATGAACATGGCCCGCAAGCACGTCAAGATCGAGCCGCAGCGCTGGTACTACTGTGCCGACAAGTTGGGTCTGCTGGTCTGGCAGGATATGCCCTCGGGCGGCGCGGGCAAAGGCGGGAGCAGGGATAGAGCCACCGGCGTCGTCAAGGATGGCTCTCCCGTCTCGCCCGAGGCGGCGAAGCAGTTCGAGGGTGAGCTCAAAGCGCTAGTCGAGCAGCACTGGAACCATCCTTCGATCA
Organism: Candidatus Sumerlaeota bacterium; assembly: GCA_026398575.1. The sequence continues at coordinate 784 of JAPLSP010000392.1, forward strand.
TTTTATGGGTCGTATTCAATGAAGGCTGGGGCCAATACGATACGCCGCGCCTGACGAAATGGGTGAAGGAACTCGATCCCTCGCGCCTCGTGAACAACGCCAGCGGATGGAATGACTGCAAAGTGGGCGATGTGATGGATATGCACAACTATCCCGGCCCCGGTTCGCCCAAGCCTGAAGCGACTCGCGCCGCCGTGCTGGGCGAGTTCGGCGGTTTGGGACTGCCGACGCCCGAGCACACATGGGTGGAAAAAACCTGGGGCTACCGCGGCATGACCAGCCAGAAGGAACTCACCAAGAAGTACGTTGACCTTTGGCGCAAGGTTTGGGCGCTGCGCGACGATCCGGGTCTGTGCGCCGCGGTCTATACGCAAACCACCGATTGCGAAACCGAATGCAACGGACTGCTGACGTACGATCGCAAGGTCGTGAAGGTGGACTTGCAGCAGGCCTTCGACGCGCATCACAACAAATTCGCTCCGCTGCCCGAACTCACGGAGGTTGTTCCTATTTCCCAGAAGGAAGGGCTGGTCTGGCGCTACACAACCGAGAAACCGTCCGATGACTGGAACAAGCCCGGCTTCGACGATTCGAAATGGAAGGAAGGCCCGGCAGGTTTTGGCGCGGGAGACACCAAGAGCGCGGTTGCGCGCACGCCGTGGAAAACTCCGGATATTTGGATCCGCCGGCAGGTTGCGATTCCGGAAGGGAAACTGAAGAGCCCGGCGTTCAAAGTCTTTCACGATGAGGACATTGAGATTTATATCAACGGCGTGCTGGCAGGCAAAGCGGCGAAATTCATAACCGATTATGAGCAGCTGGAACTGACGCCCGAGGGAGAAAAAGCGCTCAAGCCCGGCGCCAACCTGATCGCCGCGCATTGCCGTCAGACCACCGGCGGGCAGTTCATTGACATCGGAATCGTGCAGGAAAAATAACCCAGTTCGAAAGAGCGCCCAAACCCTATTGTCATTAAGCTTCTTGTCCGTGTCAGTCTGTGTCCGTCCGTGCCAGTCCGTGTTAGTCCACACAGCGCTCCCCCCAAAAAACCAAACGAAAGGAAATTCCAATGAGCAAAACAAAAACTCCCTCCACGACCATCATCAATGGCGCGGCGATCCCCAATATGCCGTGGGAGGATAAACCCAAAGGCTATCCCGGCGTCCTCTGGCGCTACAGCAAGAACCCCGTCATCCCGCGCAATCTGAACGCCACGTCCAACAGCATCTTCAACAGCGCCGTCGTTCCTTATAAGGGAGAATACGCCGGCGTCTTCCGCTGCGACGATACGCGGCGTTTCATGCAGATTCACGTCGGTCACAGCAAAGACGGCTTCAAGTGGAAGATCGATCCCGAGCGTATCCATTTCGTTTGCGATGACCCCGACCCGGAGGTTTTGCATTGGCAGTATGGCTACGATCCGCGTGTCGTCTGGATCGAGGACCGCTACTATGTCACGTGGTGCAACGGCTATCACGGCCCCACGATCGGCATGGGATGGACGCTGGACTTTGAGACGTTCCACAAAATGGAAAATTCGCTCCTGCCCTTCAATCGCAACGGCGTGCTCTTCCCGCGCAAGATCGGCGGCAAGTATCTGATGCTCAACCGCCCGTCGGATAACGGCCACACGCCCTTCGGCGACATCTTCATCAGCCAAAGCCCGGACATGATCCATTGGGGATGCCATCGCTGGGTGATGAAGCCCAATGGCGGCTGGCAAAGCACAAAAGTCGGCGCCGGCCCGATCCCGATTGAGACCAAGGAAGGCTGGCTGATGATTTATCACGGCGTCCTGACGAGCTGCAATGGCTTCGTCTATAGCGCCGGCGCCGCGCTGCTCGATCTCGATGAGCCGTGGAAAGTGATGTATCGCACCGCGCCCTATATCATCTCGCCGCAGGAAATATACGAGCTGGCCGGCGACGTGCCGAACGTGGTCTTCCCCTGCGCTGCGCTGGTGGACGCGCCCTCGGGCCGCCTCGCCATTTATTATGGCGCCGCCGACACGGTGACGGGCTTGGCGTTCGCGCAAGTGGACGAGCTCATTGATTTTGTTAAATCAAATTCACGGGTGTAAAAAGCGCCGGATCGTTGAATCACATTAATATAGTCTTCGGCACATACGGGCTCTCAGGATTCACCGTCAGGCGCCGCCGCCGCTGATCCAGAACTACATCCAAGTCTTCCATGGGGATCGCGCCCAACAGGACTTGCGCTTCTCCGGGAAGCACCATGGCATTGCAGCTCGTCTGACGATTCTTGAAGTGAATTTCAAGCGGACCTACCACGTCCAATTTTACCTGTTTTCCCGTGGCGAGTACCGCCGTCTTGGATTCTTTTTTCGGGAGTCCCAGCTGGTTCCGAATTCGCTCATTGATCGCCATCATATATGCGCCGCTATCCACCAAGGCTTTGACTTTTACACGCCGGACTTTTTTGCGCGGCAACTGCCCCACGTCGAAAAGATATTGGTCTCCGCCGTTGATCAGCTCGATATCGGCATAAATTAAACCCATTGCGCGTCTCCTGGTTGGGATTCCAGCCGCTGATGATTTATTTGATCGTTCCACGACGCGTTTGTCAAGCGCGGATGCAAGCCCCTGATCTTTCATCAATCTGGTTGCTCAATAGCCTTTTGCGAATCAGATGTAAGCCCTTGCCTGATTTCCAGCGATC
>JAPLSP010000564.1 GCA_026398575.1 Candidatus Sumerlaeota bacterium
CGCCTCCCCTCGCGGGTCGAATCATAGGGCGGCGAAGCTACCTTAAGCACCCCTCCAGTTTTTGGGGAGTATTATAAAGAACCGCCTGCTCGTCGTCAATGAGGAGGAGCTGCTTGCCGGCTTCCGCAAGCGCCCCGGAAAGCAGGACTGGATCGGCGAGCACGTGGGCAAATTCCTTCACGCCGCCACGCTGGCATGGGTCAACACGGGCGATCCCGAACTCAAGGCCAAGATTGACCGCGTCGCCGCCGAGCTCATCAAATGCCAGGACGCCGACGGCTACCTTGGCACCTATCTGCCTGAGAAGCATTGGACCAGCTGGGACGTATGGATTCACAAATATGATCTCATCGGCCTGCTGACGTATCATCAATACACCGGCGACGCCTCCGCGCTGGCGGCTTCGCGCAAGATCGGCGATCTGCTCGTCAACACCTTCGGCCCCGGTAAAAAAAGCATCATCGCCGCCGGCACGCACGTCGGCATGGCCGCCACCAGCGTCCTCGAACCCATCGTCCTTCTGCATCGCCTCACCGGCGACGAGCGCTATCTGGATTTCGCCAAGTACATCGTTGCCGCTTATGACGAACCGAATGGGCCGAAGATCGTCAAGACGCTGACCGAGACGAAATCCGTCAGCAAAACCGCCAACGGCAAGGCTTATGAGATGATGTCGAACCTGGTCGGGCTGTGCGAGCTGGCGCGCGCCGCGGGCGACAAGACCTATCTCACGCCCGTGGTCAACGCCTGGGAAGACGTCGTCGCCCATCAACTCTATATCACCGGCACAGTCAGCCGCGGGGAGCATTTCGGCCCCGACTATGACCTGCCCAACGGCCCCAAAGCCAACGTCGGTGAAACCTGCGCCACCGTGACCTGGCTTCAGCTCAATGCCCAGCTGCTGCGCCTGACGGGCGAAGCGCGCTATGGCGACGAACTGGAGCGCACTTACTTCAACCATCTGGCGGCGGCGCAGCATCCGAGCGGCGCCAAGTGGTGCTACTATACCGCGCTCCAGGGCGCCAAGCCTTACGGCAATAACGTGAGTTGCTGCCTATCGAGCGGCCCGCGCGGCATGGCGTTGGCGGCGCAACTGGCATATCTCAAATATCAAACCGCCGGCCAAGACGGCATCGCCGTCAATTTGTTTGGCGCTTCGCGCGTTCAGGCGCAGCTCGGGGGGCGCGCAGTAGCTATCGAACAAACGAGCGATTTTCCGGCCAAAGGCGGCGCCACGTTTAATTTCAAGATGGACCAGCCGGCTACGTTTGCGTTCAAGGTTCGCTGTCCGGCGTGGGCCGAATCATTCAGCCTGACGCTCAACGGCGGCAAGTCGGCCGCCGCCGGCTCCAAGGGCGGCTGGTGTGAGGTTGCGCCGCGCGAATGGAAGAACGGCGATAGTGTCACCGTCGGCTTTACGATTCCATCGCGCCTGATTGCCGGCGAGCATGGCAACACGGGATTATTGGCCATGACGTGGGGGCCTTTGGTCCTGGCTTATGACGAAAGCCGCAACAAAGGATTGCCCGCCGCCGCCACGCTGGCCCTGGCCGAGAGCGCCGATCAAGGGCGTCTGGCTCTCACGCCTCTGGCGGGCGGCGAACTGGTGTTCCAGGCGCGCGTCCGCACAGCGCCTGACGCGCAGCCGACAATCGCAGTGTTCGTTCCTTTTGCCGACGCCGGCGCCGACGGAGGGCGATATCAAGTCTGGATGAACGCGGTCAACAAACCTGCAAATAAATCTTTGCTTTCCACGGGGCGCGAAAGCCGCTCGCGCCAGGGAAACCTGAACGGCTCCATCAACGACGGCGAACCTGAAAGCATTGCCGTCACTTTCGATAACTCAACGCGAGACGAAGACTGGTTCGCCATCGCGCTTGATGCGCCCGTGGCGATCAAGCGCATCGTTTATATGCATGGGAAGCGCTTCCACGACGGCGGTTGGTTCGACGCCTCTGCCGGAAAGCCCAAGGCGCAAGTCCAGCGCGAAAAGAACAGCCCCTGGGAAGCCATAGGCGCCTTGGATGACTATCCGGCCACCACCGCGCAGGATTCCCGGGGCTTAAAAGATGGACAGGAATTCACGCTGAGGTTGGCGGAACCCGTCAAAGTCTGGGGAGTTCGTATCATTGGCAAGCCGGCCTGCGGCGACAATCCCAAGCAGGCGTTTGTATCGTGCGCAGAGTTACAGGCGTTCGCCGATTGAGCAGCCTGCTCATCTAAGGTTAAAATTTCCGCTTGAAAAGCGCTGAAGATTGGATCGTATTAATAGCAGCGCTGTGCGATATTCCGACAGACTCATGTAAGGGGAGAAACCGATGTTTGAATATAGCCGTCATGTTTTGGAAGGCTGCGTTGTTTATGACTTTGCGGAATCGCTGACCATGGGCAAGCAGTCGCAGGAGCTCGGGGCCACTCTCAACGCGCTGAATGAAGTCGCCTGCCTGCGCGTGTTGTTCAATTGCCACAAACTGAAATCCATTGACAGTTCCGGCATCGGCGTTTTGATGATTTGGAAAAAACTCATTGAGAACATGGGCGGCGTCTTGGCGATGACGGTCCCGCCCGAAAGCCTTGTCGGGCGGACATTCGTTTCCGTTTGCATCAACAAAATCATCCCCATCTTTCCAACGCGCGAGGAGGCGATCGCTTATCTCAAGAATCGCCACATGGACGCGCCGACGCTGCAAAAGGCGTTATTAAGGATGTCCGGCAAGAACCGCGCGGGCGATGAGGACGATCTCATCCGGGAGGTCCGGAATTTATTTCATGTTTTTCTGGAAGCGGACAATTTCCTTGAAAAAAGCATGCTCGAAATTTGCGCGAAAACATCTTCAGCTTTGGTGGCGCGGACTCAGATCAACCGATTATCCGCATGGCTGGGAGGGCTGCCGGATCAATATGAAGAAAATAAAGCGCGGGTGGAAGGCTCGGTTTTGATCATTGGAAATGAATGCTCCGCGGGATTTGCGCAGTTGGCCGAATCGCTGCTGGCATGGCTGGGCTTGCAGGCTTATAACGCCGCGGCATGTGATCTATCGGCCTGCGATGGCATTTCCGAAGCGATCAAGACGATCAAGCCGACTCACCTGGCGCTTTGCATGGGATGCGAAAAAGACTGGGGAAAGATTGTCCGCGCGGCCAAGTCTCTGGAGACCATGGAACTGTTGCCCAAGATGATCTGCTATGCTCCCGTGGTCACGCCGGGTCGGGAGCCATTGTCGGCGAAAATGACGCTGTGCCCGGAGATTGGCGGTATGGCCGCGCTGCTATGATCCGGCGGCAAAGACGTTCCCGATTTTGAACCCGCCGCCGTTGTGCCAGTCCTCGCCGCTCATGGGCGCCTTGTTTTCAGGCTGAACCTTGGTGAGCAGCAGATAGCCATCGCCCACCCGCACCACAGGCCCCAGGCGCTTGACATAATCCACAATGGTTCCGGGTTTGGGTATCTTGTCCTCGGGGATGTCCGAATCATCGAAGCCCTCTTCGGGCTCGGCTTCGATGATCTTGACGAGCTTGTCATTGAGGCGCGAGAACGTCGAAGGCCAGGGACGCAAGCCGTGAATGCGGCAGATAATCGCGTCCACCTCCTGGCGCCAGTCAATCCATCCTTCCTCTTTTTCGATCTTCGGAGCGCGCGTGGCCAGCGCTTCGTCTTGAGGATACGATTCCAGATGGCCTTCGCGCGCCAAGTCCTCCAGCGTCTTGATGAGCAGATCGGCGCCGAGCACCGACAGCGCCTCGGAGACCGATAGGGCGTCGTCGTCCGGAAGGATGTCCAACTCCTCCTGCCGGATGAGGGCGCCGGTATCCATCCCAACGTCCATCTGCATGATTGTGACGCCGGTTTTGAGGTCGCCCGCCATAATGGCGCGTTGGATGGGCGCGGCGCCGCGCCAGCGCGGCAGGAGCGAGGCGTGAATGTTGAGGCAGCCGTAGCGGGGCGCCTCCAGGACGTCCGGCGGAAGGAGCAAACCATACGCCGCCACGACGCATACATCCGCGCCCGCGTCGCGAATGACCTGCCCATAGTTCGAGCCTTTAAGGCGTTCGGGTTGCTCGACGCGCAGGTTGTGAGCGAGCGCCAACTCCTTGACCGGCGATGGTTTAACCGCCTTGCCCCGCCCCGCCGGGCGATCCGGCTGAGTCAGAACCAGCACGATCTCATGCCCGCTCTCGATCAACCGTTGCAATGCCGGCACAGCGAATCCCGGCGTGCCCATAAAAATTATTTTCATAAGAAATTGCCTTGGTAGTATGATGCAAATTCCTAAGCGCCTGCTTGCCCCGGAATCTCGTTCATTGAAAGCTACAATTAAATCTGCTCTGCGCGCAACCGCCTATTGGGCCGCCCCATCCGCTGTCGGACCGGTCAGACCCGTCAGACCAGTCCGACAGCCCCCGCCTTGACTGCCGCTAAAACTTCGTCCCGCTGGTAAAATTAAAATCTCGAATTTTCAGCGCGGGACACCAGGTGTTTTCGACGCGTTCGCAGCGGCCCAGTTCCTCGACGCGATTCAGGCATTCGAGGACGCTTTCGTTGAAGCGCATCTGCGTGAGCGGGCGCGCGATGCGGCCATTCTCGATCCAAAACAATCCGTCGCGCGTCATGCCGGTCAGGAGCGAGCGCATGGGGTCCACGACGCGGATATACCAGAATCGCGTCACCAGGATGCCGCGTTCCATTGTGGCGATCATCTCTTCGACCGTCTTTTTGCTGCCGTCGAAAATGACGTTTGTCGGGCGGCCCGTGGCTTCGCGGCCTTGCTTTTTCGCCCAAAAACGCGACGTGCTGAGATGATTCAAGACGCCCCGCTCGACCCATGCCAGCGTGGGGGCGGACATGCCGTCGTTCTGGAATGGCCGCGCCGGACAGTTCGCATCCGCTGCATCCGAGCGGATCGTGATATTCTCGCCGCAAATTTTCTGCCCCAGTTTGTCGCGCAGGAACGTGCGCCCTTCGTCGGTGGCTTTGGCGTCGCATATCATCTGCCAGGGAATCATCTCCCACACTGCCGCCGGGCGCAGAATAACGGGATAGCGCCCGGGCGCGACGTCCTGGGGCTTTTGCGCGAGGCGGGCGATCTCAAAGGCCTCGGCAGCCACCTCGCGCGCGTCTATGTCGGCGAGATTGCTTGATGTTTTTTGCGCCCAGCCGGTTCCTTCGGCGCCCAACACCGTCGTGTGAATTTCGGCGGAGGTTCCGCGATAGTATGCGCGCAGTCCGGCGGAATTGGCGATCGCATGGAATCCCGCCTCGCTGCTGAAGGCGCCAGACAGGCGATAACCCTGGCTTTGGATTGGCTGTGCGGCGTCGCGGATAGCCTCGGCGCGCGCCAGTGGATCGCAGGCCGCCGTCGCATCGAACCAGCCTTGGACCTTTTTGAATTTCGCGTTTTCGTCCGCGGCGATCGGGGGCATGTATTCAGGATCGGGAGGCGCCACACGGGCCGCCGCCTGAGCGCGCTGGACCACTTGCGCTAGCGCGTCGTCCGTCAGCTTGTTCGTCTCGGCCTCGCCCTGGCTCTGCCCGTAAGCGCACCAGACGGAGATGGCGGCATCGCTCTTGCGCACGTTTTGCGTGATGACATTGTCGGCAAAGCGTGTGGTCGCTGCGTCCATTCCCTTCACAGTGATCAGAGCCGCATCCGCTGTGGCCTTCTTCAGCGCCTTCTCGCATATTTCCAGCGCTTGCATTTCATTCAGCATATTCAACCCTCCCATGCCAAGCTTAACTCCAGGATTGCCTTTGTCGGACTCGTCGGACCAGTCAGACGCGTCGGACCGGTCGGACTACCCCAAAACCGAAAACCGAAAACTGAAAACCGAAAACTGAAAACTGAAAACTGAAAACCGAAAACCGAAAACCGAAAACTGAAAACCGAAAACCGAAAACCGAAAACCGAAAACTTTCTATTTGATTCCCCCAACATTAATCTTCCGAAACCTTGCCGGCGCCGAGGCATGCGACATCTGGGCGATCTGCATCGGGTCGCCCTTACCGCAATTGAGCACGCCGTGCGCCTGCCAGAAGCGCTGATCGCACACCGCGTCGAGCGCGCCCCAGAACTCGGTTGTGATGGCCTGATAAGTCACGTCCTTCAGCATCGCGCCCTTCTTGCCGTCCTTGATCTCCCAGAAGGCGTCGCCGCCGAACTGGAAATTGTGCCGCTTCTGGTCAATCGAAAACGATCCCATGCCGTCAATCAGGATGCCGTCTCTCGTGTCGGCGATGAGTTCATCCAGCGTCAGCGGCTCGCTTCCCGGTTCGAGACTGAAGTTCGATTGCCGCATGATCGGGATCGTGGCCCACGAATCCGCCCGGCAGCTGCCGTGCGAACGCGCGCCGCCAATCGCGTGCGCAGTTTCGCGATTCGTCTGGAAATCAACGAGAACGCCCTCGCGGATCAAGTCCCAGCGCTGCATTTCGACGCCGTCGTCGTCCCATCCTTGCGAGGCGCATCCGAAAGGCCATGTGTTGTCGCAGATGATATTCATCTTCAGCGAGCCATACTTCAGTTTTCCGGTCAGGTCCGGCGTGGCGAAACTCGATCCGGCCAAACTCTCCTCCATGCCCATCGCGCGGTCGAGCTCGGTGGCGTGGCCGATGGATTCATGCATTGTCAGCGCCAGATGCGACGGCAACAGGATTAGGTCTTTCTTGCCCGCGGGACAAGGCTTGGCCGAAAGGTGCGCCACGGCTTCCTCGCCGACGCGCCGCGCTTCCTGCAGAAGGGGAGTCGTTTCGACGTGCTCATATCCTGCGTTGCGCGGCGCGGCTTCGAAGTAACGCGTCTTGGCGGTTGCTTCATCCACCGCTGTGGCCTGATAACGCGCCCACGCTGTATATGTTTCCGATTCCGT
>JAPLSP010000561.1 GCA_026398575.1 Candidatus Sumerlaeota bacterium
CTGGCGATTTCTTTGCCGTCCGGCGCCGTCAGCCAGACGTGCGGACCACATGTCTCGCAGCAGGTCGGTTCGGCGTGGAAACGGCGATGGGCGGGATTTTCGTATTCCGCCTGACAGGCCGGGCACATCGGGAAAACGCTCATGGCCGTGCGCGCGCGATCATAGGGCAAATCGTGAATGATCGTGAAGCGCGGACCGCAGTTCGTGCAGTTGATAAATGGAAATCGGTACCGGCGATCGGCCGGATCGAATAATTCGCGCAGGCAATCGTGGCAGGTGGCATAATCGGGCGAGATCAAAGCGGAGCGCGCTTCTTGTTTGCACTCGCTGGCGCAGATTTGGAAAATAGGCGCCGTGGCGGACGGTTGGTTTTCGGTTTCCGGTTTTCGGTTTTCGGATTGGGAATCGGGAATTTCGGTTTTCGGTGGCTGGATTGACTGATCTCCGCCTTCTTCAGCGGCGACTGTCGGCGCTTCGCATACGGTGTCGGAGAGCGTTGTGATCCGCGTGATGATGGAAAGCGGCGGAGGGTTGGATCGCAGTTCCGACAGGAAGCCATCCACTGCCGCGGGCGCGCCTTCGAGCTCGATCTCGATGCCATGCGCGTTGTTTCGGGCCCATCCCGCCAATGCCAAACGCGCGGCGAGATTATAAACGAAAGGCCTGAATCCCACGCCTTGCGCGAGCCCCTGAACTTGAATTCGCAATCTCCGAAAAGAAGCCATAATCGTCAGCAGCGCTCAAATTTCATGATGGCATGATATGAAAAAATTTCATACTTTCACTCACTCACTTGTATGCGTGTGATCGTATGTTTTCATGCCCCCGATAGGATGTCAACGCCAGAATGCTCTCAGGGTATTTTTCGCCTATTTCATTACCCTCAAAAAATCGGCGTTTTTTTGATTTTTTCGGCTTGACATTGCAGTCCTAGTTCTTTACGATCTGAAAAAGATGCAACTGCCAACTAAATAGTTTTTAAGTTCATTCATTGTCTGCCTTCCCCCACAATCGAAAGGAGCGCTTCTTATGACGGTATCCCGTCGCGATTTCCTCAAGTACTGCGCCGCCAGCGCGGGCGCGCTGGGTTTGAGCGCCATGGATCTCAGTCGCCTCGAGGCGGCGCTGGCCAATGCGGCCACGCCGACGATCCTCTGGCTTCATGGCAGCGGATGTCAGGGCGATTCGGTTTCATTCCTGAATCTGATCAGACCGGACTGGCCGGCCGGGCAACGGACCGTGGACGACATTCTGGTCAACTCCGTGAATCTGGCCTATCATACCGTGGTGATGTCCGGCGCAGGCGATCCGGCGGTCGCCATGCTGCAACAGGCCAGGCGCAAAGGCGGTTACATCCTGGTTCTGGAGGGCGGCATCCCGACGGCTTTCAGCGGGCAGGCCTGCGTCGTATATGCCGTCAATGGGAAGGGCGTCACCTATCAGGCCGCTGTGCAGGATTTGGCGGCGGGCGCGGCCGCGATCGTCTGCGTGGGAACCTGCTCCTCTTTTGGCGGCATCCCGCGCTCCGGTCCCAATATCACGCAAGTCGTAAGCGGCAAGGAAGCCACGGGCAAGAGCGTCATCAATATCCCCGGCTGCCCGGCGCATCCGGAATGGATCGCATGGGCCGTTGTCCAGCTGCTCTTGGGCAATTCGCCCACGCTCGACGCCGATAGCCGTCCCACCGCGCTTTACGGAAACAAAGCCGTGGATGCCGACATGCTGAACGTCCATTCGGATCCCACCCACGGCTGTCCGCGGCGCGAAACTTTGCCGACTCACAAAGGCTTTGCGACGATATTTGGGCAGGATGGTTATTGCCTGCAGGATTTAGGCTGCCGCGGCCCATCAACATACGCCACCTGCCCCCTGACGAAATGGAATAACGCGGCTAACTGGTGCGTGGATTCCAACGGTATGTGTATCGGTTGTGTGGAAAATGGATTTCCTGGTGGACCTTTCTATACTTAGGAGAAGCGACGATGGAAATATTGGCGGCAATTGATCCCGTTACACGGCTCGAGGGGCATCTCAAGGTCGAGATCAAGATAAACAAGGTCAACGGCACACAGCAGGTAGTGGATGCGCACGCCACGGGCGCGTTGTTCCGGGGTTTTGAGGATCTGCTGATCGGACGCGATCCGCGCGATGCGGCGCACATCACCGAACGCATCTGCGGCGTCTGTCCGGTGGCGCATGGGCTTGCGTCCGTTCGGGCGCAAGATAACGCCTACGGCGTGGCTTCGATTCCCACCAACGCCCGGCTCATGCGCAATCTGGTCCATGGCGCCAACTTTGTGGATTCGCATATCACGCATTTCTATTTGCTCTCGGCTCTGGATTTCATCGAAGGACCGGGAATGCCCCCCTGGCAGCCGAATTGGAAGGGAGACCGGCGGCTGACGAAGGCGCAAAACGACGCGCTGGTCGGGCACTACCTGACGGCCATCGCGATGCGGCGCAAGGGGCAGGAGATGGGCGCGACCTTCGGCGGACGCGTGCCGCATCCCCCGGCGTATATCGCCGGCGGTTTCACGGCCAATCCGCGCCCCGAGCGCATTGCCGCCGCGACCGCTTATCTCGCTGAGATCATCCCCTTCATTCAAAACACTTACATCCCCGATGCGGAATTGCTGGCGACGGCGTACAAGGATTATCTGTCCATTGGGCGCGGCAATGGCAATCTGCTCTCTTATGGCGTGTTCGACACAAATGACGCGGGAACCACGCAACTGCTGTCGAGCGGCTTTGCAGCCAATGGCAGTAAGACGCCTGCCGCGTTCAATGCGGCGGCGATCACGGAAGACGTGACGTTCTCCTGGTTTGACAATAGCGCCAACGGCCAGAGTCCTTCGGCGAGCCAGACCACGCCGCAAAATCCGAAGGCCGGCGCCTATTCATGGCTCAAAGCGCCGCGCTATCAGGGCAAGGCGTGCGAAGTCGGTCCGCTGGCGCGGATGTGGATGAGCGGATTTTATCGCAATGGCGTATCCGTCATGGACCGGCATCTGGCGCGCGCCCACGAAGCGCTCAGAGTCGCGCAGGCCATGCAAACCTGGGTCAGCCAGCTCAATTCTACAGGCGCCGTATATAATAAGCCAACCGTTCCCGCCTCGGGAACCGGCGTGGGATTGACGGAAGCGCCGCGCGGCGCGTTGGGGCATTCGATGCAAATCACCGCGGGCGTTTTGTCGCGGTACCAGGTCATCTCGCCGACGACGTGGGCGCTATCGCCGCGCGATTCCAAAGGCCAGCTGGGACCGTGTGAGGAAGCGCTCCTCGGGACGCCCGTGCAAAACGCCGACGAGCCGATCGAAGTGTTGCGAGTGATACACTCCTTCGATCCGTGTCTGGATTGCGCGGCGCATATTATCAAGCCGAACGGCGACGTGCAGGTGATCAAGACGGGAACGATATGAGCGAAGGCGCCAGGAACAACGTAAGAGTGGCGATCGTGGGATTGGGCAATGAGCTCTTGATGGATGATGGCATCGGCATTCACGCCATCCGTCTGCTTCAGGAATCGCCTCCGGAAGGAGTCACGCTGGAGGAAGTGGGCACGTCGGCGCTGTATGCGCTGGATTTGCTCGAAAGTGCGGATGAGGTGATTGCGATTGACGCGGTGCAGGCCGGAGGGACGCCGGGAACGATCTACCGGTTTGACTCCGGTCAGGCGCATGAATCGGCGCAGTCGGCTTCGCTGCATGATCTGGGGATCGTCGCAGCGCTTCGGATGCTGCCGGAAGGCAAGCGTCCGCGCGTGACGATCCTCGGGGTGGAGCCCAAGAGGGTGGATTATGGGATGGAATTGACGCCTGAGGTAAAAGCGGCGCTGCCGGCGGTGGTGGAAGCAGCGCGGGAAATCGCGCGGGAAAAAAAGAGCGGACCGCGCTAAAAAATGAAATCGCGCAATCCGGCGAGTCCGACTGGTCCGACGGGTCTGACGCGTCCAACCGGTCCGACTAACGAAAGAGCGAGGGAGGAAAAATGAAAAACAGGATTGATGCGGCTACGGTGATGAGCGCGGTGATGGTTTTGTTTGTTCTTGGCGCGGCAGGCGGCGCGCAAGCTTCGGAGACGCTGAAGGTGACGTTCACAACCAGCGCGCCGATCGGTGTGGCAAAATATGGAACAAAAAACGTCCACGCTGTTTGGATCGAAGACTCGAAAGGCGCCTTCATCAAGACCATTGCGCGATGGGCAAAAGATCAAAAGCGGCAACTGACGGATTGGAAGAAGGCGGATGGGACGGATACGGATGGCATGACAGGCGCCACGCAAAAGAATTATGGCGCCTATACCGCGGAATGGGATCTACGCGGACGCGACGGCAAGCCGGTTCCGAATGGCATTTATAAAATCCAAATGGAACTGACAAACAACGATGCGAAAAAAGACCAGCGCCATCGCGCCACAGTGACATTCAACAAGAATGGCGTTTCCAGCACACAGGAGGTTGCATCGCAGAGCGGCTATTCGAATATAAAAATCCAGTACAAATCCGAGTAGCAGGAACTAACTTCCGCGTCTCCATAAACGCATGGCATTGGCGCAATTTGTTGCCAGGTTCGTTAAAACTGGCATGAATTGCGGGTGGGATTTTATAAGCTTTTGAGTACTGCTTTACCATACTCAAGCTACATTTGAAAGCGAGGTATTCGCATCCATGACCAGTCGTTCTCTCTCAATCCGTGCGGTTCATCTCATGCTGTGGGCGTTGGCGTTTGTCGCCTTGCTTCTCCTCCGCGAACGAGCCGGAGCAGACCAGGTCAACGTCACTTACACCACCACAAAGCCGTCAAATGCAAATTACGGGAACAGAAATGTGAATGTAGTCTGGGCTTCGAATGCCTCGGGCTTTGTTCGCACAATTAATCGGCGAGCAGAGACGCAAAAGGACGAGCTGTATCGCTGGACCGGAGAAAACCCAACTTGGAACACGGAAACAGACGGAAAGACCGGCGCTACCAACGCAAACGTTGGCGCCTATACAGCAACTTGGAGCTGCAACAACCATGCGGGCGCCACGGTTCCTGATGGGATTTATTCATTAAAGTTTGAATGTGCGGCCAACAATAACCCCCCGGACAACTATGCCACATATACCGTCAATAAGAACGGCATCTACAGCCTTCAGACGCCTGTGGATCAGGGGGGATTCACGGGCGTCCGGATCGAATACATCCCCACGACTGTTGCCACACTTGCAAATAATCCCGCCAGCGCTATCACCACCGCCACCGCGCGACTCAATGGGCGCCTGATAAACGATGGCGGAACTTCGGCCACGATTATCGCCTATTGGGGGCCGACGGATGGCGGAGCGACTCCGGCCAGTTGGGCGAATACCGCGAGCCTCGGAGTCAAAGCCGTCGGCGTCTTCAACAGAACCGTGACTGGATTGACGCCAGGAACCACCTATTATTTCAGATTTGCAGCCACTAATGGAGACGGAACCGCCTGGGCCAGCCCTTCTTTGAGCTTCCAAACAGTTGGCGTGTTCACCACGCCGAATATTGATTTGAGCGCAACTACGCTGCTCTTCGGCCTCACCAATCTTGGAACAAACAGAACCAGAAGCTTCACCATCACCAATACGGGCACGGCCACTCTCAGTATCAGCGCAATCACATTCGCAGGACTGGACAACGGCGTTTTCAGTCTGGTGACGCCTTCGACGACTTCCCTCGCCATTGCCGCCGGCGCCAATCAGACGGTCACTGTGCGATTCACTCCCGCAGCGCCTCAACCCTATAACTACGCCAATATGTTCATCACCAGCGATTCGCCCGGCGAAACCCTCACCTCTCTGACTTTGAAGGGGAGCAGCATAATTCCCAGCATGAAGCAACTGGTGGTGGCGGGTTGCCTGGGCAGCGCTTCTCATGCGGTTGCGGCCAATGCCACGGCTGTCTTCGCCGGCCAGGGCGCGGCGCTGACGATTCTTCCCGCGAATTTCACTGCTGCATCGGCGCCGCTGAGCCGGACGCGACTGCCGGATGTGATCCAAAAAATCGCCTTGTCTGCGGATGGCGCCTTTATCGCCGCGGGCAATAGCGGCCTCATTCCCGTCAATGTTACCGATGTCGCCTCGCCGATTGCGCTTTCCGCAATCGCAACGCCGGACCATACGTTCGACGTCGCCGTTTCGGGAGCGCAGTTGTGCTCGGCTGATGGCATGGGCGGGCTGAGCGTTTATGATGTCGGCAGCGCCGGCGCCTTGACGTATCGCGGAAGCTATCTCACGCAAGGATCGGCGCGCGCGGTGAAGATGGCCGGTTCCACGGCTTACGTTGTGGATGAGACCTCCGGATTGCTGGTGATCAATGTTTCCAATCCCGCCGCTCCGTCGCTGACTGGCGTCTGCCGGCAGGTGGAATTGGGGCAGGCGTTGGCCGTGGCCGGCGCCTATGCCTACGTCGCGGACAAGGTGGGCGGTTTCTTTGTTGTGAATGTGAGCAATCCTGCGGCGCCGGCGGTGGTTGGCTCCGTGCATCTGAGCGACATGGGGCGCGCTGTGGCGGTCAAGGATGGTGTGGCGTACGTGGCCGTTGGCAGCGCCGGCGTCCAGGCGATCAACGTGTCGAATCCCGCCGCTCCGGTTTCGCTGGGCGTTTATAATCCGTCGGGCTTCGTGGCGGACCTCGATGTCGCCGGCGGTGCCGGTGAGGTCGTTTATGCCGCCGACGAACTGGCGGGCGTGCGCCAGGTCGATATGTCGAATCCCGCAAGCCCCACGGATATCAGCCTCTATGCGCAGCAATCGGCGCTCGCCGGCGCTGCCGGGCCTCTGGGGCGCCTGGCGTTGGCAAATGGCGCCTCCGGATTGCAGACGATGAACCTTGCCGTGGCGCCGCCGTCGGCTCTGGGCGCGCTCGATTTGGGCGCAACCGTCCGGGCCGTCGCCGTTTCGGGCTCGCTGGCTTTTGTGGCCGCAAGCGAGACCGGGTTGCGGATCGTGGATATCTCCAATGCGTCGGCGCCGGTGTTGCGTGGAAGTTATGCGACGAATGGCGTGGTCAGCTGCGTCGCGGCCGATGGACCTTTGGCGCTCGTCGCGGATGAGACGACGGCGTATGGACTGAACGTCGGCATTCCGCAAAGCCCGTCGCTTCTGGGCGCCTGGCAATCGGCCGATCGCCCCTGCGGCGTGGCGGTGTCGGGCGTTTATGGATACGTGGCGGATGGCGGCGGCGGATTGCGGATATTCGATCTTTCGCATCCCGCGCCTTTTGCGCCAATAGGTTCCTTCCAAACCGCCGGGCCTGCGATGAGCGTCGCCGTCTCCAAAAACATCGCTTGTGTGGCGTGCGGGCGGAATGGATTGCAAATCGTAAATGTTTCCGCGCCGGCATTGCCGGTTCCGGTGGCGACGGTCGGTCTGCCGGGAATCGCCGTCCACGTTGCCATGAAAGATTCGTTGGCATACATTTCGGATGCGACGGGCGGCCTCAGCGTTGTGGACGTGGCTGTGCCGGCGGCGCCCGTTTATATCACTTATACTGCGGCGCCCCGGCGCGCCGTGGCCGTGGCGCCCAATGACGCGCGTTTGTTCATCGCCGACGAAACCGGCGGTTTGATGTGGTACAAGACTTTGAGCATCGGGCCCGATCTAATCCGAAGCTATCTGCTGGGACGCGCGAGCCTCGACGCCGGACTGCTTCCACTGCTGGATGTGAATCAAGACAGTATTGTAACCGCGGCTGACTGCATCCGCTTGATTGAGCTCGGCGGACGTATTCTGGTTCCCTGATCGCGACAGGCGTTTCAGCAGCGGTTTAGCGAGCCAAAAACCTCAAGGACTATAAGGACTGCAAGGACATTGGAAAGGGCGGAATAATCATCTCCCGTGATTGCTCTCTCCCCATGCCCTTGGCGTCCTTTGACTCCTTGGGGTCTTTGGCTTTTTTGAGCATCCAATTTTTCGCGATTCACATGGCGCTCAGCCCTCTGAGTCATGATTGCAGCGATGGACCTTTGTTTCGTTTCCGTTGGATTCGAGGCAATATTGGTGTTCATTAGTGTTCATTGGTGGTTTCGTGGTGTTCCCAAAATCCCTGGAGATGACACTGATGTTATCTGCGCCTGCAGAAATGCCGTGTTGGCGCAACCACGAATGAACGCTGATGAACACTAATAAGGCCCTTCCCCCAAAGGTTTTCGTTCTTGTTAGTCATTAGCGTTTATCAGCGTTCATTAGCGGTTTCTTATTGTCGGGCTTGCATCGGCGCCTGCGGTCAGAACATCATTCCATCATGGAATGGATTGAATCTTTCGGTACTCGGTTCAGCAACGTGTCCTTCGACGAGGCCGTCGAGGAAATCCTTCGCATGGCCGCCGGACAAGCGCCGCGCTTCGCCGTCACGCCCAACGTGGACCACATTGTCCGGATTCAGCGCGATGCGGAAATGGCTTCGGTCTATCGCGCGGCGGACTTGGCGCTCTGCGACAGCGCGCCAGTATTATGGGCCATGCGATGGCTGGGCCGTCCATTGAAGGAAAGGGCGCCGGGCTCGGATTTATTTCCTGTGTTGTGCGGGCGCTGCGCCGCGCGCGGGCTGCGGCCTTTTTTGCTGGGCGCCTCGCCGGGAGTCGCCGACGAATGCGCCCGGCGATTGACAATGCTCCATCCCAATCTGCAAATCGCCGGAACCTGCGCGCCGCCGATGGGCTTCGAGGAAAATCCGGAAGAAGAAAAAAGAATCATCGAGGCGGTCCGCTCCGCGCGTCCGGACTTGCTCTTCGTCGCCTTCGGCACGCCGCGCCAGGAAAAATTCATCCATCGCAATCTCGCCGCCATGAACGTTTCAATGAGTATCGGAGTAGGCGCCGCATTCGATTTTTACGCCGGGGCGTCGCGCCGCGCTCCCGCGTGGATGCGCCGCTGCGGCATGGAATGGCTCTGGCGCCTCGCGCGCGAGCCGCGCCGTCTCTATCGCCGCTATCTCATTGACGACCTGAAATTCTTCGGCATCGTCTGGCGCGAACGGCTTAAAAATTTGAAATAAAAATAGAAACCTGGTGGTCTTTCAATTTTGAAATGACGGGCCACTAGCAGCATCACAATTTTACAGTAACGGCGCCGATGTCATCCCGGAGGGATGATTGATAATAGCCCACCGTTTCAACGGTGGGTGGCATCACGATCATCTTTATAGTCCCGGAGGGACGGCTGATAGAGAGTCTCCAATCATGAAATTCATCGGAAATGTATTCCGTCCGCCTGCTGAATCTGACAGCCTTCTGTTGCAGTTGACCACCGGCTGCTCGCATAATCGCTGCGCGTTCTGTGCGATGTATCGCGATAAGCGCTTCAGCGTGCGCGGCCTCGACGAGGTTTATGCAGATATTGATGAGTCGGCGCGGCGTTATCCCGAGACTCGGCGCGTTTTTATCTGTGACGGAAATGCGTTGTCCGCCGGATATGAAAAGTTTGCCTCCGTATGCGAGCGCCTGAGCCAACGCTTCCCGGCGCTGCGGCGGATTGCGGCGTATGCCAATGCCGGCGATATCCTGGCGCTCGCGCCGGAACAGCTGGCGCGCCTGGCGTCGCTCAAATTCACTCTGGGATACCTGGGGCTGGAAAGCGGCAGCGCGCGCGTTCTCGAACTCATCCACAAAGGCGCGACGCCCGATGAGATGCTGGGCGCCATTCAAAAAGCGCGCGAAGCGGGCATCAAACTTTCCGTGATTGCGCTGCTTGGGGTTGGGGGGAAGGCGCTTTCCGAGGAGCACGTCGCCAAAACCGCGCGCATCCTCAATGAAATGCAGCCGCGTCTGCTCTCATTTCTCACGACGATTATTCTGCCCGGGACCGCGATGCATGCCTGGGTCCGGCAGGGCAAGTTTCAGCCCCTGACCGACCGGGATATCCTCGCCGAATTGCGCGCCATTATCGCGAACCTGAGTTTGGAAAGCTGCGTTCTGCGCGCGAATCACGCCTCGAATCTTCTGCCGCTCGAAGCCCGTCTGCCGAAAGATAAATCGGCTCTCCTCGATCTGCTCGACCGCGCTCTGCCGCGAGCCAGGGATGCCGTCGCCTGCGTCGCGAACGAAGGGGATGAAATATTCCTGTAGATTTCAAGCGCCCGCTTTTTTGCCATTGAAGTCATGCATCGCCCGGACCATCGCACGGATGTTTTCCGCCGGCATTCCCGGACTGACGCCGCCGCCCATGGAAAGGATATGGTTGCGGCCTCCGGTTTTTTTCAATACATCCAGCGCCGCCTGATAGACTTCCTCCGCGGCGCCGCGCACGCCGATCTCCAGCGGATTGACGTTGCCCATGAGCGTCATGCGCCCTTGCAGGCGTTCGGCGGCTTCCGCGACGTCGAGGTTTTTGCCCCAGTTCAACGCGTCGAAGCCGGTGTCGGGCAATTTTTCGAGGAAGGGCGCGACGTTCGCGTCGTTGTGATAGACCTTGACCCATTCCTTCGGAAAGGCGTCGCAAATCCGCTTCAAATAGGGATGGGCGAATTCCTCGTAGTGCTCCAAACCGAGGAAGCCGACGATGTCATCCAAAACCAGAATGCCCTCGACGCTCGGGCCGATCGCCTCGGCCTGCGCCTTGAGCCAGTCAATCGTCACGCGCGTGGTCAAGTCCAACAAGCGTTTGACGCCGTCCGGGTCCTGGAAGACGTCCATCATGAGTTCGGTGATCCCGCGCATGAAGCCCGCCGTGCAAAGCGGCCCGCGCGCCGCCACGACGGGGATCGTATAGCCGGCGTCAAAGATGCGCTGCTTCATGGTCGCATAACGATGCAGCGTGAGTGGCATGAAGCCGTCGCTGCGCGGCTCGACCGGCTTGATCTTGTCCACGTCTTCGAGGCGGAACGGCATGCGCTCGGAATCGGGCGTCCGGTCGCGCCAAAAGCGGACGCGCACGCCCAGCGTGGATGGCTCGGCGGCCATGCCGCATTCGGCCCACCATGAGGGGAAGAAAATCACCTCGGGAAACTCTTTCATGATTCGCAGATTGGCTTGGAACCAGGCTTCAGAATCGAAATAGTAGTCCCAATGGCTGATGCCCAGGAATCCGGGAATCCACGGGCTGTCCACAATCAATGCCAGCGGTGTTTGATCCACCGTCTGGCGTTTGGCGGCGCTCTTGAACCGGCGCCATTGCTCTGGTCGCATTGCGTTCTCCTTATATGCAAGTCATTGTCGTGCGAAAAAACTGCCTGTCCCAAGCCGGAAGGGTCAATCGGAATTCGTGGCGCGAATCGCAAACGCAAATATCCCAAAGAAGCTGCCAACGCCCGCAGAGTACGAATGGCAGAGCAATTTTAAGTCAGAATAATTTATGAGTCAAAATTATTCTGACACAAAAATCATTCCGACTAATTTTATGCTTGAAAGTTTTCTCAGGCTGAAACAAACTATTCCGGCAATGGCGCAGGAGCGCCGCCATTCCGGCAAAATTCGAAAGATCGGAGGCGCGTCATGCTGTGCTCGAAGCCAAACCAGGACGCCGTCAATCGCCTGATGGCGGAGTTGGATTCCTATTGCGTGAAGAGCAATCTCAGCAAGCCGCTTGCGGACGGCAAAGTCGAGTGCCTGGCCTGCGCGCAGAACTGCCATATTGCGCCGGGCAAGCGCGGCGTTTGCGCGATGCGCTTCAATCGCCCGGAAACCGAGGGCGGCGCGGGCGCGCTCTGGGTTCCGCATGGATACGTGGCGGGATTGGCGGTGGACCCGATCGAAAAGAAGCCGCTCTTCCACGTCTTTCCCGGGCGCAAAGCGGTTTCATTCGGAATGCTGGGCTGCAATCTGCACTGCGATTATTGCCAGAATTGGGTCAGCTCGCAGGCGTTGCGCGATCCGCAATCATCCGGCCATGCCGAGCCGATCAGCGCCGCCGAGATAGTAAAAGTCGCCATCCAACGCCGCGCTCCCGTCATCACCTCGACCTACAACGAACCGCTCATCACCGCCGAGTGGTCGTTCGAAGTCATGACGGAGGCCCAGCGGCAGGGCGTGCGCGGCGGCTTTGTCTCCAATGGGTATGCGAGCGCCGAGGTTCTCGAATATCTGCGCCCCGTTCTCAACATCTACAAGGTGGACCTCAAGGCGTTTCAAGACGCGAGCTACCGGCAGTTGGGCGGGCGGCTCCAACCGGTGCTCGATACGATTCAGCGCGCCCATCGGCTTGGCTATTGGGTGGAAATCGTCACGCTCGTAATCCCCGGCTTCAACGACTCGGACGGCGAACTGCGCGACATGGCCCAGTTCATCCGCTCGGTTTCGCCGGACATCCCCTGGCACGTCACCGCGTTTCATCCCGACTATAAAGAAGCAACCGGCGCCCATCCAACGTCGCCCGCCGACATCGAGCGCGCGGCCTGGGCCGGCGCGGACGCGGGGCTGAACTTCGTCTATGCGGGCAATCTGCGCGGCGGATTGGGGGAACTGGAAAACACGGGCTGCCCCTCCTGCCGCGCGACGCTGATCCGCCGGCGGGGCTATACCATTACGGAAATGCGTATTGGTGCGGATGGCAAGTGCCCCGACTGTCACGAGCTCATACCGGGGATTTGGGGATAGGGATTTTTTTAGATTTGCAGCTGTGCGCAAAGGACACCAAGGACGGCAAGGACAGCAAAAATCTTAAGGATCCCAAGTATCCTCAGATAGCGGACAGATCAAAGGGGTCTTCTCTTTATTGCTCTGTCCATCATCTTTGATGTCCTTGATGTCCTTGGTGTCCTTTGGCGGCGTTCTTCATTTCTGTGCGGCTTTTGGATGCGTAGAAAAGAAATCCCACAAGGCTTGACTCGCCGACAGCCCATTCCGCTCACCGGGCCATTCGTGTCCGCATTTTTCGACAATCACCAACTCGACTTCGGTTCCGGCCTTGCCTCCCGTATAGAGCGTGCGGCTCACGCCATGCGCGGTGTCAGTCGTTACCTTGGCGGGCGTGGAACAGGCATTGCTCTTGACGAAGGTCTGGATGCAATCGGGAACCGATTTGAAAAGGTTCTTGGGCGTCTGCCTTCCTTGGAACACCACTGCCTTATCTTGTTTGCCGGCGATATGGATCAGAGACACAGGCGCGAGCGGAGCGGGAATCTCCGTAGTGACTGGTTTGCCGTCGAGCGACTTGATCCCCAAAGAGCCGTTGACGATCCCTACGGCGGCAATGCGGTCGGACAGCTCCACCGCAAGCCGATAGCTCATGTATGCGCCTGCCGAAAAGCCACAGACATAGACGCGATCGGGATCGGCGCGTTTCGTCTTGCAGAGCGTATCAATGAGCGCGCGTGTGAAGGCGACGTCGTCCACGTCGTCCGCAGTGACGCCCTGCCCGCCGGGCGCGACGCCGAATAGCGCGTTCCACGTCCCCGGCTCGACGACGCCATCCGGATAGGCGGCGATGAAGTTCTTCTTGTCCGCCAGCGCGCTGAAGCCCGTCGTTCCCGCCATACCCTTGCCGCTTCCGCGCGAACCGTGAAAAGCGATCACCAGTGGCAGCGAACGAACGCCGTCGTACGCCGGCGGGAGATGAAGCAGGCACGTGCGTTTTTGGCCTGCGACTTCCATGGTGATTTGCTGATCGCCGGCGGGAGCTGCGGAACCAGCTTGCGCTAAGGCTAACAGGGTAATGAAATGTGCGAACAAAACAGGGCGGACCATTTTTAATGCCTTATCCCTTGATCCCCGTCATCGTAATCCCCTGAATGAACGTCTTCTGCGCAAAGAAGAAGAGCGCGACGATTGGGATTACCACGAGCGACGAGATGGCCATGAGGCGGCCGAAGTAGTTGCCGTATTGGCCGAGGAACATCTGCACGCCCAGCGACAAGGTGTAACG
>JAPLSP010000257.1 GCA_026398575.1 Candidatus Sumerlaeota bacterium
CTTTTTTCTTTACTCTTTTGCGGGCAATCTGTTGTCAGCGCCTTTGCTTTTCCCATTGACCATCGCGGCATAGTTGTGGCCCAAAACTGGGCGGCGGGACATGATTATTATTTCCGAGGAGGCCATTTATGAATCGAGGCATGATCGCTACTCTGGCGCAACGAGCGTTTCTGATGACGCTAGCGGCCACTTTCGCTTCTGTAGCTTCCATCGCTTATGCCGCCGAAAAGGTCGTCTGGCAGATCGGCAAGCCGGACAAGAGCTACAAGGAATTTGCAGTCGCGGGCAGATACAACGATTACGCGGAAAAATTCGGGCGCAAGCCGGTGGTGTTCGAAATCGGCAAGAGCGATGCCGCGCGCGACTGGCCATACATCCAGCCCGGACCGGTGGATCACTGGGCGGGCGGCGGCGCGCATCCTTTTACGATCCGCTTCAGCCTTGCCGACGAACCCAAAGGCGTTTTCACGCTGCGCATCGAATTGGTCAATACCCATTATGAGCATCCGCCGCTTTATAAAATCATGCTGAGTGGACGCTCCGGGCAGTATAAGCTGCCGCTCGGCGCCAGCGACGCTTCGCTTGCCAATCCTGCCGCGGGCAAGCCGCACAAGATCGAAATCGCCCTGCCCGCCAACCTGCTCCAAAAAGGAAAGAATGAGATCACGCTAACGGGCGAAGACGGCTCGTGGGTTCTTTACGACGCCGTCACGCTTCTCAACGATCCCGACGGGCGGATGCCCGAAGCGGATATCCAGAGCCTCACCGCGACGGCGACACCGTTCTTTATCCGCGCCGACGGCAAGACCCGTCGCGCGGTGGACGTAACCGTGGCGTTGACGGCGCCCGCTCCGGATTTGTCGCTGCGCGTGGAAGCAGGCGGAGAAACCATCGAAGTCCCGGTCACACAGCTTTCCGCTTTTGGCGCCGTCCGGCAGGAAGTTGGCGTGCCCGATTCGCCGAAACCGCTGGAAGTCAAAGTCATCGCTCAAGCCGGCGGCCATTCCAAAGCGACCACTGTCACCGTCGAGCCGCAACGCAAGTGGCGCATTTACGTCGCCTCCAGTTCCCATACCGACATCGGCTATACCGACATCCAGCCGAAGTGCGCGGAGCGGCACAATCAGAACCTGGACGTGGCCACCAGCCTTTGCGCGCAGTATCCGGATTTCAAATGGAACCTCGAGGTGGCGTGTCAGGCCGAGAACTACCTCGCGACGCGCCCGCAAGCGCAGCGCGAAAAATTCCTCGAACTCGCCAAAGAAGGCCGGATCGGCGTCCAGGCGCTGCACAATAACATCCTCACGGGATTGTGCTCGCCTGAGTCGGCTTGCCGGCTGGTTTATTATGCCCATAGCCTGAAGACGCGCTACGGCATTCCATTCAAGAGCGCGATGATCAGCGACGTGCCGACGCAGGAGGCTTCGATTCCGACGATCCTCGCAAACGCCGGCATCCGCTATTTTAGCAGCGGCATCAACAACGACCGCGCCTACACCTTCACAAAGTTGCAGGACAAGTGCCCGTGCTGGTGGGAAGGCCCGGACGGCAGCCGCGTCATGATGATGTACACGCGGCAATACGCGCAGGCCAGCCAGTGGGCGTTGACGCAAAGCTTGGACGCCGCCCGCGCGCGGATTCTGGCCAATCTGGCCGCCTACGAAAAACGCGTGGATTATCCCTACGACGCAGTTTTCCTGCATGGCGCCGTCAGCGATAATCAGCCGCTGAACATCCGCATCGCCGATGTCGTCAAGTCATGGAACGAGCGCTATGAATATCCCAAGATCATCCATAGCTGCAATGCCGAGTTCTTCGAATACATCGAGAAGAACTACAGCGACAAATTGCCCGTCGTTCGCGGCAGCGCAGGAGTTTATTGGGAAGACGGCGCCGGTTCCTCCGCCTACGAAACCGCGCTCTGCCGCAATGCAAAGGAGACGGTAGGCAATGCTGAAAAACTGCTGGCAATGGCGCGGCGGCTGAAATCCGATATCGCCTATCCGGCCGAGGCGTTCTATAGCGCGTGGCGCAATTGTTTGTACTACGACGAGCATACCTGGGGCGCCCATTGTTCCATCAGCAAACCGGACAGCGACTTCACAAAAGACCAGTGGAAGATCAAGGCGCAGTTTGCCATGGACGCCGACCGCGAATCGAAAGCGCTGCTGGCTCATGCGAAGAAGGAACTCGCATCCCTGGTGAAAAGCAACGGGCCCGCCCTGGTGGTGTGCAATCCCATGAGTTGGGCGCGGACGGATGTGATGCGCGTTTCGCTTCCGGCGGGCTTTGCGATCAACGATCCGCGCGCCGTCGCCTGCGATGACGGACAACAAGGAACGCTGTTGCTGGTCAAAGACCTGCCGCCATGCGGTTATCTCGTCTTGAAGTTGGAAAAAAGCAGCGATATATCCGCCTCTGCTCAGTCCACTCAGCCCACTGAGTCCACCCAGTCCACTCAAGGTTCAACAATTGAAAGCCGCTTCTATCGCGTCACCTTCGATCCGGCCACCGGGGCCATCAAGAGTCTCTTTGATAAAGAGATCAATCGCGAACTCGCCGATCCGAAGGCGCCCTATCGCCTCAACCAATATCTCTACGTCGCCGGAGGCAAAGGCAGCCGCATCGTCATGAATGCCAACGGGCCACAGCCTCAACTTGCTGTTTCAGTTCCGGAAAAAGCCACATTGCGCCGCGTGAAGCTGGGGACAATCGGCGAGCGCATGACGGTTGAAACTTCGGCGCAGATGACGCCCAAGATCATCGCCGAGATCACAGTCTGGAATGACATCAAGCGCGTGGATATTGTCAACCGTCTCACAAAGACCCAGACCTACGATAAAGAAGCCGCCTATTTCGCATTTCCCTTCGCTGCGCAGAAGCCGACCTTCCGCTATGAATGCCCGGCGGGCATCGTCAACGCCAACAAGGACATGCTTCCCGGCGCCTGCCTCGACTGGTTTTGCGTACAGCACTTCGTCGAGATCGAATCCGGCGACGCCGCCATCGCCTGGGCCACGCCCGATGCGCCGCTCGTCTGCTTCCAGGATATCAATCGCGGAAAATGGCAGACCGCCCTCCCCTTCGAAACCGGCCATCTTTACGCCTACGTCATGAACAACTACTGGCACACCAACTACAAAGCCGGCCAGGGCGGCGATTTCACCTTCCGCTTTTCGATCACCAGCCGCGCGAAGGCCGATAGTGCGGCCTCGGCGCGGTTCGGATGGGCGGCGGCGAATCCCCTGATGATATTGGAAACCAGCGGGAGCGCGGCGCCCGCAATCGCCAACGCTGCGAATGCGCCCTTGCCCGCCACTGCCGCCAGTCTCATGGAGGTTGCGGAACCCAACGTCATCCTGATCGGCGCAAAGAAAGCAGAAACCGGCGACGCCCTGATCCTGCGCCTCTGGGAAGTCACCGGCCAGGCGACAACGGCCCACATCCGCCTCGGTTCCACGCCTGCAACAAAAGCCACCGCCTGCAATCTGGTCGAAGAACCCGCTTCCCCCCTTGAAATCAAAGACGGCGCCATCTGCGTCCCCCTCCGCGCTTCTGGCTTGGCGACGGTAATGGTTGAATGATTAAAACAGGACTGTTGCCAACAGACTTGTTTTAAGGGGAGAAACCATACAAATGAGCAATGCGCTAGAGCCTTCCTTTGCTGAAATCATTGACCTTATTCGCTCCGCCCGCCAAAAAGCACTCCAAGCCGTTAATACAGTTCTTATTGATCTCTATTGGCAGGTGGGAGAGTACATCAGCCGGAAAGTTGTGTCTGAGGGCTGGGGAAACGCAGTTATTCTCCAGTTGGCTGGTTATCTGCACGAAACGCAGCCGGGGCTGCGTGGCTTCTCGGCCCCAAACCTTTGGCGCATGAAGCAGTTTTATGAGACTTACCACCAAGATCAAAAACTCTCATCACTGCTGAGACAATTATCATGGTCAGCAAATCTACATCTGCTTTCGAAATGCAAAGCAATGCAGGAACGAGAGTTTTATCTTCAGGCTGCAATTAACGAGCGTTGGTCTGTCCGTGATTTAGAGAAACAGATTGACAGCTGTCTGTACGAGCGCATGACGCTTTCGCCAGCAAAACTCTCAACAGCGTTGAGAGTTTTGCATCCTTCTGCAAACCAAATATTTAAGGATACATACGTCGTTGGCTTTTTGAACCTTTCGGAATTGCATTCCGAAAGCGACCTTCAAAAAGGACTTGTGATAGAGCTCAAAAAGTTCTTTTTAGAATTAGGGAAAGATTTTTGCTTTGTCGGTGAACAATACCCGCTTCAAGTTGGCAGCAAGGATTTTTTCATAGACCTGCTCTTCTTTCATCGCACGCTATCGTGCTTGGTTGCGTTTGAGCTAAAAACGGATGATTTCAAGCCGGAATATCTTGGCAAGCTTTCCTTCTATTTGGAGGCGTTGGATCGCGATGTACGCAAGCCACATGAGAATCCCAGCGTCGGCGTTCTACTATGCAAATCCAAAGACAATGAAGTTGTAGAATATGCCTTGAGCCGTACTCTGTCACCCGCACTTGTCGCCGAGTATCAGACTCGCCTTCCAGATAAAGCCCTGCTTCAACAAAAAATGCATGAATTCTATGAATTAGAGAATCAACGGGAATCGCAATGTCCGTCATGAAAACAACTCCCAGCGACCGCGTGCCGTTTGAGGTGATTTCGGAATTCAAGCCTGCGGGCGATCAGCCTCGGGCGATTGACGGCTTGGTTGATGGGCTGGCGCGCGGCGAAAAATTCCAGACGCTGCTCGGCGTCACCGGGTCGGGCAAGACGTACACGATGGCGCAGGTGATCGCGCGCGCGCGACGGCCATCGCTCATTTTGGCGCACAATAAAATCCTCGCCGCCCAGCTCTATCGCGAGTTCAAGGATTTGCTGCCCAATAACCGCGTCGAATATTTCGTCTCATACTACGACTACTATCAGCCGGAAGCCTACATTCCGCGCACGGACACCTATATCGAGAAGGAAACTTCGATCAACGACGAGCTCGACAAGATGCGCCTGTCGGCCACGCGCTCGCTGATCGAACGGCGCGACGTCGTCATCGTCGCATCCATCTCGTGCATCTACGGTTTGGGCGCGCCCGAGGAGTTCACCGAGCAGATCATTCTCCTGCGCGAGGGGCTGTCGCTTCCGCGCCAGGATTTTTTGCGGCGGCTGGTGAGCATCCAATACGAGCGGCACGACATGGATTTCTTCCGCGGCGCCTTTCGCGTGCGCGGCGACGCCGTGGACGTTTTTCCCGCATACGAAAGCAAGGAGGCGCTGCGCATCGAATTCTTCGGCGACGATATCGAGGCGATCTGGACGCTGGACCCACTGACGGGAAAACGCCTCAAGCGCCTGCAAGAGGCCACGATTTTCCCGGCGAATTTTTACGTCACAAGCCCGGAACGCCGCCAGTCGGCCATCGAAGCGATCCGCATCGAACTGCGCGAGCGGCTTCAGGAACTGCGCGCGCAAAACAAACTGGTTGAAGCGCAGCGCCTGGAGCAGCGCACGACCTACGACCTCGAGATGATGGCCGAAATGGGCGCCTGCCAGGGGATCGAGAATTATTCGCGCCACCTGACCGGGCGCGCGCCGGGCTCGCCGCCTTACACGCTGCTGGATTTTTTTCCGGATGATTTTCTCTTCTTTGTGGACGAATGCCACGTGACGCTGCCGCAGGCGCGCGCCATGTACAAGGGCGACCGCTCGCGCAAGGAGAGCCTCGTGGAATTCGGCTTCCGCCTGCCGTCGGCGCTCGACAACCGCCCGCTGAAATACGAGGAGTTCATGAAGCGCATCGGCCAGGTGATCTTCGTATCGGCCACGCCCTCGGAATACGAACTGAAGCTGAGCGGCAAGAACGTGCACGAGCAAATCATCCGCCCCACCGGCCTGATTGATCCGCAGATTGTGGTCAAGCCCGCCAACGGACAGGTGGATGACCTGCTGGGCGAAATCCGCGACCGCGTCCAGCGCGGCCATCGCGTGCTCGTCACGACGCTGACCAAGCGCCTGGCCGAGGATTTGACGGAGTACTATCGCGAAGTGGGCGTCAAGGTTCGCTATATGCACTCGGATATAGACGCCATCGAGCGCACCCTGATCATTCGCGATCTGCGCGCCGGCAAGTTCGACGTCCTCATCGGCATCAACCTTCTGCGCGAGGGGCTGGATTTGCCGGAGGTGTCGCTCGTGGCGATCCTTGACGCGGACAAGGAAGGCTTTCTGCGCTCGGGCGTGTCGCTGATTCAGACGTGCGGGCGCGCGGCGCGCAACGTGGACGGGACGGTGATTTTCTATGCGGATAAAATGACGGACTCGATGCAACACGCCATCATTGAAACCAGCCGCCGCCGCATCGCCCAGGAGGCTTACAACAAGGAGCACGGCATCACGCCGCAGACGATTCGCAAACAGATCACCGATATTCTTCAGACGACGTATGAGGCCGATTACGCGCCGATTCCCGACGTGGGCGAAAAGGAGGAATATCTGAGCGCCGAGGCCA
Source organism: Candidatus Sumerlaeota bacterium (assembly GCA_026398575.1). The sequence continues at coordinate 6,529 of JAPLSP010000257.1, forward strand.
TCAAGAAGAAGATCGAGAAACTGAAAGAGGCGATGTTCAAAGCCGCTTCGGCGCTGGAATTCGAAAAGGCCGCCCAATTGCGCGACGAAGTTTTTTCGGTGGAGGAAAAATTGCGCGTGGCGGAAGCCTAGTCAAAGAGAATTGAAATTTTGCGCGAAATCAGGATTCCCAATTCAGATATGATGGAGATATTCATCAGCGTTCATTAGCGTTCATTAGCGGTTTCTCATCGCCGCTAAAATTGCTGATAGATGATGCTGACATTAGCTGCATTAAAAGAAAACTGCCTACGAGCAACCGCTGATAAGCGCTAATGAACGCTAATGACAAAACAATGACTGACAAAACAAGACTTTCCTTCATCTGGCAATGCTCGTACAAACAAACAGTTATTATTTTGTCATCCATTATTTTGTCAATGCATGAACAGCAGCATCCGATCGCTTGCTTGGGATGCGCCTGGCGTGAAGACGTGAAGGCGCGAATTCCAGCGCAAATTCCCTGTTGCAGCGGGGGCGGGCAATCGGCTAGTTAATTAAATTCATACCGGCTTTCGGGGTTCAGCCGGAAGGCGCGCAAATCTTCAGCGCTTTCGCGCGCCAACCGAAAGGAGACTATTTACATGTTCCCGCTCATCCGTTCGTTGGTTCTTCCCATTCTCGCTCTGACAGTCCTCATCGGGATGCTCACCGCATGCGGTCAGCAGAATCCGCTCGACACGCCTCAGATGAAAGACATGTCCGAGGGCGTCAAAGAATTGAAGGCAGAGGTCCGCATTGTTCGCAAGAACATGACCGAACTCGAGCACGACATTCAGGCAACGAATTCCGAGCTCCAGGATCTGAAAGGCGCCCCTGCCACGGCAAAACTTTCGCCGGAAGTCGTCAAAGAAATAAACGCCCTGAAAACGGAATTGGGCGCGCTGAAAACGGAAATGGACAAGATGCGGACGGAGCTGGCCAATGCGCAGAAATCGAAAGCAGGCGGCGGCGCGACGCCTTCTGGAGAGGCCAAGTCCGACGAACGCGGGCCCAAAGCTGGCGCCTCTGGCAAGGGAAAAGAACCCAAAGACAACAGGGATGTGAAAGAAGTCAAACCAGGCGCCAACGCCCCCGCCGCCAAAGCGGCGGGCGAATACTACTATGTGAAAAAAGGCGATACGATGGAATCGGTCGCGACGGCGCATAAGATTACCGCGGACAAACTCCGCGAAGCAAACAGCATCCCCGCCGGGAAGAACCCAACCGAAGGCGCCCGAATCTATATTCCGGCGCCGTAACATTTGCTTTGCCTGAGCGAAATCCATATTCCGGAATCCGGGTCCTGCAATTGTGCGCGGTGGATTTTACCGTGCGCAGTTTCATGCTGCCGATCATTGATCATCTGCGCGCGCAGGGAATGGACGTGCGCGTGGGTTGCGCGCCGGGAAAATACACGCCCGAACTGCTGGGGCGCGGGCTGACGATGGCCGCGCTGCCCATGGCGCGCAGCCGCAATCCTTTCAAGCAACTGCGCGCCTTCGGGCGCATCTATCGTTATCTGCGCCGCGAACGCATCCAAATCCTGCACGCCCATACCCCCATCGCCGCGCTGATTGGCCGCGCCGCCGCGTTCCTGGCGCGCACGCCGCTGGTCTTTTATACCGCGCACGGATTCTATTGTCATGACGAGATGCCCGCTTCGCGACGCCGGCTCCACATCCTGCTCGAAAAATTCGGCGCATGCATGAGCGACTTCGTCTTCACGTGCAGTGATGAAGACCGCTGCGCGGCCATCGCGCTTGGCATCTGCAAGCCTGACGCCGTCAAGACCATTCTCAACGGCATTGATCTGAAGCGCTTCGATCCGGACCGGTTTCCGCCGGAAGAAAGGACGCGGGCGCGCAAACAACTCGGCATTCCAGCAGACGCCGCCGTTGTTTCAATCTCCGGACGGCTGGTGCGAGAGAAAGGTTATTTCGAGTTCTTCGAGGCGGCGGCGCAAATTCTGAAGGCGATTCCGCGAGCGCGATTCCTGATCCTGGGCGACGTCCTCGATGACGAACATGATAACGCGAAGGCGGCGATGATCGCGCGCGCCAGGGAACTGGGCGTTCTCGAGGCCACCGTCTTCGCCGGCATGCGCGACGATATGCCGCAGATGCTGCTGGCGTCCGATCTCTTCACGCTGCCTTCGTACCGCGAGGGGATGCCGTATTCCATCCTCGAAGCGATGGCGATGCGCCTGCCGGTGGTGGCCACGAATATTCGAGGCTGCCGCGAGGAAGTGGTGGACGGCGAGACGGGTTATCTTGTCCCCACGCGCGACGCAGCGGCGCTGGCGGCAAAAATCACGCGGTTATTGACAAACGCGCCCCAGGCGCGCGCAATGGGGGAAGCCGGCCGCCGTCGCGTCGAGCAAAACTTTGAGCAATCCATGACAGTCGCCCGCCAATGGGAGGAATACGAGCGGCTCATCCAGGCCAAGGGCTTTGCGCGATAATCGGCGCCTTTTGGCATTGTTATCAATGTAAAATGTAAAATGAGAAATGAGAAATTGAAAATGAGACCGCGCGCGGCAGGCAAATGATGCAGGGCTGGGTAAGGCTGGCGCCGGGATGGATTGTCATTTTACATTTCTCATTTCTCATTTTTCATTATGCCGTTATAATTCAACCCATTAATCCCTGTTGCGTCGCGGCACGCAAGAAGCGTAATTTCAAATCGCTTTGTTCGAGAGGAGCAGTCCGATGACCGTTGCCGTTATTTCATCGCGAGGTCAAATCACGGTTCCTGCTAAAATCCGCAAGCAGATGAATCTCCGAGCCGGAGACCAAGTTAGTATTTACATCGAAAAGACTCAGGCCGGTCACTCGCAGAATGCCGATGCCAAAAAACGCGCGCTGCTGGTCAAAAAATTCCTGTCCGCCGCGGGCTGTGGGCATAGCGGACTATCGGATCTGGCAGCCAATCATGATAAATACCTGGCTGAGGCCTACGATGAATGATTTGCTATGTGGATACATCCGCGATTCTGGCTTATTTGAATAAGGATGACGCATATCATGGCCAAGCCATGGCGCTTTGGAGCAAAGCGCTTAGTGAAGTCGCGAAGCCTTTATGCTCAAATTACGTGGCTCTTGAATCTTCCGCTCTGATCCAACGCCGCCTTGGGATGCAAATCTGCACGACTTTCGAGTCAAATGTCCGCCCCCTTTTGCAGTTTCACTGGGTGGATGCGGATTTGCATGATCGGGGAGTCGCGCTCTTTCTGGCGTCTTCGCGCCGCAATCTGAGCCTGACGGATTGCGTCAGTTTCGAATGCATGCGTCGGCTAAATATCCGCTACGCCCTCTCGTTCGACAAGCATTTCGAGGAACAAGGTTTCACGTTGTATTCATAATCTTGCTATGGATATATTCGATTAATGAGCATCTCAGAATTATTCATCCGCCGGCCCGTCATGACCACGCTCATCATGGCGGCGATTCTTTTGTTTGGCGTCATGGCCTACCGCATGTTGCCGGTCAGCGACATGCCGAGTGTGGATTTCCCAACGATCGTGGTCAGCGCGCAGCTGCCTGGCGCCAGCCCCGAGACGATGGCTTCGGCCGTGGCCACGCCGCTCGAAAAGCAATTCTCGACCATCGCCGGAGTGGACGCGATGAGTTCGGCCAATTATCAGGGCAGCACGCAAATCACGCTTCAGTTCACTCTGGGACGCGATATTGACGCCGCCGCGCTCGACGTGCAGGCCGCCATTTCGCAGTCCGCGCGGTCGCTGCCGCAGGATATGCCCTCGCCGCCCTCGTTCCGGAAGGTCAATCCCGCCATGTCGCCCGTGATTTATCTGGCGATCGGTTCGCCGCTCTTGCCGCTGTCCACCGTCAATGAATACGCCGAAACGGTTATGGCGCAGCGCATCTCCATGATCAGCGGCGTGGCGCAGGTGCAGGTTTACGGATCGCAAAAATTCGCCGTCCGTGCGCAGATGGATCCAAGCAAGATGGCAGCCTATGGAATCGGGATTGACGAAGTATCTCGCGCCATCCAGAACGGCAATGTGAACCTGCCCACCGGGACGCTCTATGGACGGCATCAGGCGTTCATTGTGCAGGCCGCCGGGCAGATGAACGATGCCGCCGCCTACCGCCCCTTGATTGTAGCCTGGCGCGATGGCTCGCCCGTGCGCCTGCAGGATCTGGGGACGGTTCTCGATGACGTGGAAAACAACAAAGTGGCCGCCTGGTATTACGATGTCAAATTCGAAGCGAAAGAAGACAAAGATGCGGCGCAGCTCGGGCAGAAAGACGAGAGCGCGGCCATGCTGGGATCGTTGCAGGGGCGCATGTCGCGCGCCGTCATTCTGGCCATTATGCGCCAACCGGGCGTCAATACCGTTGAAGTCGTGGACGCGGTCAAGGAGCTGCTGCCCACCTTCCGCGCGCAACTGCCCGCGGCCGTCAAACTCGATGTCCTGTTCGACCGTTCTGTCTCGATCCGCGAATCGGTCAACGAGGTCAAGTTCACGCTGGCCCTGACGATTAGCCTCGTGGTGATGGTGATCTTCCTCTTTCTGCGCAACGTGCAGGCCACGCTGATCCCCAGCCTGGCCTTGCCCATGTCCGTCATCGGCACGTTTGCCGTCATGTACCTGCTGAATTTCAGCCTCGACAATTTGTCGCTGATCGCGCTGACGCTGGCGGTGGGGTTCGTCGTGGACGACGCCATCGTCATGCTGGAGAACATCGTGCGCCACGTCGAAATGGGAGAGACGCCGATGCAGGCCGCGCTCAGTGGATCGCGCGAGATTGGCTTCACGATCCTCTCGATGACCCTGTCGCTCGTTGCCGTTTTTATCCCCGTGCTTTTCATGAGCGGCATCATCGGGCGCATGCTCAATGAATTCGCGATCACCATTGCCGTTGCGATCCTGGTCTCCTGCGTCGTCTCACTGACCTTGACGCCCATGTTGTGCAGCCGTTTTCTGCGCTCGCATCAACGGGAACGGCACGGCGTTTTTTATAACGCCTTCGAGGCCGTCTTCAGCTTCATGCTCTGGTTCTATAAATGGACCTTGCGCGGCTCGCTCAAACTGCACTGGCTGACCATGGCCATCTTCCTGGCGACGCTTTGTCTTACGGTGATCCTGTTCGCTAAAATTCCTAAAGGATTGATCTCGAACGAGGACACCGGGCAGGTGATGATTCAAGTGGAAGGACCGCAGGGCGCTTCGTTCGAATACATGCGGGAGCATGAATTGGCTGCGGCGCAGGTTCTGGCGAAAGACTCCAACTTCGCCGGATTCATGTGCAGCGTGGGGGCCGGCGGCATGGGCGGGCCGGGAAACATTGGGCGTTTTTTCACGCGCTTGAAGCCCTTCGCCAAGTCCGAATGGCTGCGCCGCGTCGAGGGGCTGTGGGGCGGCGACTCAGAGGACGAGGAAGCCAAATTGCATGGCGCGCGGGCGATGCGCGCCGAGCAGGTCATCCAGGAGGTGCGGCCCAAGCTGGCTCAGGTTCCCGGTTTGCGCGCTTATCCCCAGAACGTCCCTTCCATCAACTTCGGCGGACGCATGACGCGGAGCCAATATCAGTTCACCCTGCAAAGCCCGGATACGGACGAACTCTATAAGTACGCCCCGCTGCTCGAAGCGCGCATGAGGGAATTGGACGGCTTCCAGGACGTCAACAGCGATTTGCTGGTCACCAATCCTCAGGTCAACATCCAGATAGACCGCGACAAGGCTACCGCGCTGGGCGTCACCGCGCAGCAAATCGAAGACGCGCTCTATACGGCTTACGGTTCGCGGCAGATTTCAACGATTTTCGCCCCGCAAAATCAATATCAGGTCATTCTCGAACTGCTGCCGCAATACCAGACGGACCCCTCCGCGCTGACACTGCTGTATGTGCGCGCCGCCGACGGCGACCTGGTCCCAATCAGTACCCTCGCGAAGATCACGCGAGGCGTGGGGCCACTGACCGTCAACCATCTGGGGCAGCTGCCCGCCGTAACGCTCTCGTTCAATCTCAAGCCCGGAACGGCGCTGGGTGACGCGAAGGACGGCCTCGAAAAGGCCGCGCGCGAAATCCTCCCCCAAAGCATTTCCTATAGCTTCCAGGGCACGGCGCAGGTGTACGCCTCCTCGTTGAAGGGATTGGGGCTGTTGCTTCTCATGGCCATCATGGTGATCTACATCGTGCTGGGCATTCTCTATGAAAGCTTCATCCATCCGATTACGATTCTCTCGGGCCTGCCCTCGGCGGGCGTCGGCGCGCTGCTGGCCCTGCAGCTGTTCAACATGGAACTGGGCTTGTTTGCATTCGTGGGCGTCATCATGCTCGTGGGCATCGTAAAGAAGAACGCCATCATGATGATTGACTTTGCGCTGGCGGTCCAGCGCGAGAAGGGATTGACGCCGCGTGAGGCCATCTATCAGGGCTGCCTGATCCGCTTTCGCCCGATCATGATGACCACAATGGCGGCGCTCATGGGCACGCTGCCGATCGCCATCGGCCTGGGCGCCAGCGCGGCGATGCGCCGTCCGTTGGGTGTTGCGGTCGTCGGCGGGCTGGTGCTTTCCCAATTGCTCACCCTTTATATCACGCCCGTCTTTTACATCTATCTCGAAGCCTTGAGCGCGGGTGCGTCGCGCTTCTGGAATTGGCTCCGGGGCAAGAATCCTCCTCCGCTGCCCGTAGAAGCCGGGGCCAAATAATCTGAAAATCGTAATCCTGTCTCCCAACGTCACGCGCCAGTTCTTTGGGAAGCGGTTCGTGCGCGCCAAGAACCATTGCGTAAGATCATACAGGCAAACCACCACCCGCGGCTCTGTTTCTTGCGGTACTGTTTTCATTTCGCGCGTCTGGGGGGCTTCGCCCCCCAGACCCCTCAAAGGAAAAAGGACCAAAGATTCAAAGGACCTTGAAAACTAGCGGGAAACGCCAACGCCACAAACCCGGAAGCCGTTGCTATAGGTCGCGAGCCCAGGATACATGCTGCCGCGATCCGCCGCGCCGCAATTGCCCGCAAAATCGTACCAGCTGCCGCCGCGAAGAACCCGCGAGGCGTCGGCGGACTCCCGTGCGGCGCCATCCGCAGAAGCGCCGTTATAGCTGTATTGATATGCATCCTGGCACCACTCCCAGACGTTTCCATGCATGTCGTACAGCCCCCAGGCATTGGGCTTCT
>JAPLSP010000053.1 GCA_026398575.1 Candidatus Sumerlaeota bacterium
TTGCTCTAGCAGCGAACGCTTTTTCACCGCCGCCACCACTGGGCCTTGTGCCAGTGGAGCGATGATTGTCCGCCAAAATTGCTCGCTCCCGACGCTAAATCATCGCTCCACCGGCACAAGGCCCGGTGGTGGCGGAGGGTATAATGGACATACCTTTCTAGAGCAAAATCATCGCTCCACCGGCGCAAGGCCCGGTGGTGGCGAAGGGCAATGGAATTCTGAAGTGCACCCAAATCTAAGGTCCCCCTTGAAAACCGGTTGACTTCCCCTGCGTGAAAGGATTTACTGCTGCCCCCGCGCGCATGGGCAGGTTTTGCCCGGCGCCCCGCGCGATATGGCAGGCGCCCAATCCTCGTGTGTTTTCGTGGAATGGCATGTCTGCAGGAGAGCGCTGACTGCAAAGTCATCCGTCGCGTTGCGGGTTGTGGCCGGTAACCCACGATAAAGATATTTTGAACTCCATGAAAGGGAGGAAGATTGACAATGGGTAAAATGATCTATTCCTTCGGCGGCGGCAAGGCCGACGGAAAGGCCGAAATGAAGAACCTTCTCGGCGGCAAAGGCGCCAACCTGGCCGAAATGGCTGGCTTGGGCATTCCGGTTCCCGCCGGCTTCACCATCACCACGGAAGTTTGCACCTACTTCTCGGAGAACAAGCGCAAGTATCCCGCCGGCCTGGACAAGTTGGCCCGGGACGCCATGAAGAAAGTCGAGAAGATCATGGGCGCCAATTTCGGCGATCCAGTCAATCCGCTCCTTGTTTCCGTCCGCTCGGGCGCGCGCAAGTCCATGCCCGGCATGATGGAAACGGTGCTGAACGTCGGCCTTTGCAGCGGCACGATTCCCGGCCTCATCGCCAAGACCAACAACCCGCGCTTTGTGTGGGACGCCTATCGCCGCCTCATCATGATGTACTCGGATGTCGTCATGGAAAAGGCCGCGGGCATCGAGCCCAAAGACGGCCACGGCATCCGCCATCAGCTCGACCACATGCTCGACGAGGTCAAGAAAACGAAAGGCTACAAGACCGACGCGGATATCTCCGCCGATGATCTCAAGCAGCTGGCCGCCGATTTCAAGACCCGCATCAAGAGCGTCCTGGGCAAGGAATTCCCGGATGATCCCTGGGAGCAGCTGTGGGGCGGCGTCGGCGCCGTCTTCGCTTCATGGAACGGCAAGCGCGCCGTCACCTACCGCGTGATCGAAAAGATTCCGCATGAGTGGGGTACCGCCGTCAACGTCCAGGCCATGGTCTTCGGCAACATGGGCAATAGCTCGGCCACGGGGGTCGCGTTCACGCGCAATCCGGCCACCGGCGATGCGCGCTTCTTCGGCGAATGGCTCGTTAATGCTCAGGGCGAAGACGTCGTCGCCGGCATCCGCACGCCGAACGCGCTCAACGAAAACAGCAAGAATGACCAGAACGCCTCGATGCCTTCGCTCGAAACGGGTATGCCCATCATCTATAAACAGCTCGTCGGCATCCGCAACAAACTCGAGAAGCACTATCAGAACATGCAGGACATCGAGTTTACGATCCAGGAAGGCAAGCTCTGGATGCTGCAGACGCGCGACGGCAAACGCACCGGCCCGGCGGCTCTCAAGATGGCCGTGGACATGGGCAAGGAAAGACTGATCACCAAGGAAAAAGCCATCACGCGCGTCACCCCGGCGCAGCTCGATGAACTGCTGCACCCGATGGTGGACCCGGTCGAAGAGTTAAAGGTCAAGCCCATCGCCAAGGGCCTGCCCGCCGGCCCCGGCGGCGCCACCGGCAAGATCTGCTTTTCGGCCGACCGCGCCGAACTGAAGGGCAAAGCCGGCGAGAAGGTCATCCTTGTCCGCCTTGAAACAAGCCCCGAGGACGTCAACGGCATGCACGTGGCCGAAGGCATCCTGACGGCGCGCGGCGGCATGACCTCGCATGCGGCCCTCGTGGCGCGCGGCTGGGGTAAGTGCTGCATCGTCGGCTGCGGCTCGCTGGCGATTGACTACGCCACCCGCACGATGAAGGTTGGCGACAAGGTCTATAGCGAAGGCGACATCATCACGCTCAACGGCTCGAAGGGCAATGTCTATGAAGGCAGCATGCCGCTGATCGTTCTCGATCCGACCAAGAACGAAGACTTGGCCACGTTCCTCAAGTGGGCCGACAAGATTCGCGCCCTCGGCGTCCGCACCAACGCCGATACGGCCGATGACGCCGAAGCCGCCGTACGGTTTGGCGCCGAAGGCATCGGCCTCTTCCGCACCGAACACATGTTCTACGGCAAAGGCAGCGAGGAGCCGCTCTTCTATCTGCGCAAGATGATCATGAGCAAGACGCTCGAAGAGCGCAAAGCCGCCCTCGAACAGCTCTTTCCGTTCGTCAAGCGCGACGTCAAGGCCACCATGGCCGTCATGGCGCCGCGTCCGGTCACGTTCCGCCTGCTCGATCCGCCGCTGCATGAATTCGTTCCTCAAGGCGCCGCGCATCAGGAAGAACTGGCCAAGTCCCTCAACATCACCGTCGAGGAAGTCAAGAAGCGCGGCGAGCTGCTGCATGAGAGCAATCCGATGATGGGTCATCGTGGCGTCCGCCTGGGCATCACCTATCCCGAAGTCAGCGAGATGCAGATTCGCGCTATCATCGAAGGCGCCGTCGAACTCGTGAAGGAAGGCAAGAAGGCCAAACCCGAGATCATGATCCCGGTCACATGCGACGCCAACGAACTCAAGACCCAGCAGGCCATCATTAATAAAGTGTTGGCCGAAGTGAAGGCCAAGTACGGCGTCCGCAACGTGGACCTGAAAGTCGGCACGATGATCGAAATCCCGCGCGCCTGCCTGCTCGCCAACAAGATGGCCGAAGACGCCGAGTTCTTCTCGTTCGGCACGAACGACCTGACGCAGATGACCTACGGCTTCTCGCGCGACGACATCGGCGGCTTCCTCAACGACTACCTCGAAAAGAAGATCATCCCCGAGGATCCGTTCCAGACGATTGACCAGGTCGGCACTGGACAGCTGATCGAAATGGCCGTCACCAAAGGCCGCGCCACGCGTCCCGATCTGAAGATCGGCATCTGCGGCGAACAGGGCGGCGATCCGGCGTCGGTGGATTTCTGCCACCGCACCGGCCTGACCTACGTTTCCTGCTCCCCGTTCCGCGTCCCCATCGCGCGTCTGGCCGCCGCACAAGCCCAGCTCGCCAACCCGCGCGGGGCAAAGAAAGCCACCAAGCCCGCAGCGAAGAAAGCCACCAAGCCCGCCGCCAAGAAGGCTGCGAAGAAGAAATAAGCTCAAGCGGCCAGCGGGTAGGCTTACTGCAATTGTAGAGAAACACGAATCCCCGGATAGCCTGAGAGCTATCCGGGGATTTTAGGTGCGGGCAATCGTATTTGCTTGACCAGCATGACATTAGCTGCATATCATGCCAATACAATTGACGACGGGAGATAAGCAGATGCGCTTTTTCTTCAATGAACGTAAAGCGGCGCAGATGGCTGCATTGTATATCAAGATGGGAGGAGGAAAGATGAACTATCTTCTTCTCATGAAGCTGATGTATCTTGCGGATCGCATGACGCTCATAAACAAGGGCAGACCTATTACTGGAGATCGGTATGTGTCTATGGAATGGGGCCCTGTTTTAAGCCGGGTTCTGGATTTGCTTCGCGATCAACAAGAGACAATGAGAACACCTTGGTTTGAATATATATCACCTCCAACCTGCTATGAAGTATCTCTGCTAAACAGTGACTTTCCAACTGATGAGTTGTCGCGATACGAAATAAAGGTTATAGAAAGCATCTATAGCGCTTATGGCAGATTCGATCCGTTCGTGCTTGCAAAGCAGACCCATTCGATATGCCCTGAGTGGACAGATCCTGGCGATTCTGTATTGCCTATTCGCCCTGAGGATATTCTCTATGAAAATGGAGTGCCCGAAAAAGAAATTGCACAAATGGAATCCGATGCTAAAGCAATGGAATGGCTCGAATTTATTACGGAGGCATCGGCGACATGAAATGTCAAATGGGCGCTACTTTCATAGCTATTGAAAATGCTGTTGACAAGCATGCGGTCCCCATGCGTGAGTCTGTTACTGAATCCGTATTGCGGCGCATTCAGGAAAGCGCGCTTGCTTCCGAAGACACACCCCAAAAGATAATCTGCGAAGTTCAACGTTACCTAGATTCGACTTCGAACAGAAATCAGCCTGATGCCTCGCATTCATAATGTGGCTTTATGAATCACGATGTTCTTGCGCAGGAGCGCTTTTTTACGGCGGCCCAGAAAGCGACGCGCGGCAAGCCCTTTCCGGCGCGAATGCTGCGGCGCGAGCGCTCCAGCAGGGCGCGGAAACGCAGCGAGCGCGACAGACGAAACTCATCCAAGCTTCGGAAGGAAAGCGGCTTGGAGCGGATTTCTTCCATCTCTCTTAAATCCTCCCAGTCCTCCAGCCGTTCGAGTATCTCCCGATAATCGTCAATGCCGAGAATAACGGCTGTCGGCGCTCCGTTGCGGTAAACAACTTGGGGCGGTAGTTTCTTGTTCTTTCTTTTTCGTTCTATCGCATGAGCGGTTGCGGCGCGCATCTTATGCTCCTTCATCCTTGATTTGATTCGATCATGACATGAAACGCAATGAAGTGAATTCAGCCGCGCGCATTTATTGGAGAAATTATGCCCAACCTCCCTAGTTCCCGCAACGGCTTTTGAGGGTCAACTGAGAAGCAAGCGCGCTGCGCGGGAAATTGCTTCGAATGCTAATGCGAGCTTCAGAGCATAAACTCCATTCCGCAAGCAATCGGCATTGAATCGGCTTAAAGAATAAGGCCCCTCCTTGCGGAAGGGCCTTATTTGTTGAGCTGATGTGAGTTGAGACTTGGTGAGGATCAGTAAAGTTTCAAGATGTATTCGCCATCGGATCCCCAATCCTGGCCAAACCAAATATAAGGACCGCGAAGGCCATAGAAATCCATAGAGAAGGGATCAGGATTTTCGATGGTATTCTTGTTCGGCTTGAATTCCTTGCCAATCGTGTACCACTGGAGATTGTCAACAGGTATCTGGAAATCCGTGCCGCCGGACTGGGTCACGTCAACCCATTGATACTGCCGCATGAGAACACGGCTGCCCTGGAATTTTACGATATACGCTCCTGCGGCCATCCAAGTGGAATTCGGAACGGTCTCGAACTTACGTTCAAACTGGGCCAATTTTGTAATCCTTTTTTTCGCATTGCGATAGGCGACAAAAACGTAAGTCGTCGTGCTTGTGCTGACACCCGGGATGTCATGCTTGCTGTAGGAGAAAATACCCGTATCTTTCGTAGCCGCTGCCAATTCGACCCAACCATCCGTGCCAGACAGATTGGCAAACTCCGGAAGAGGTCCTTTGACAATTACCTGGTCTTTGGGATCTCTGGCTTCAATATCAACAGAGACAATCACACTACCACTCGTGACAACATTCCAGATGATCAAATAGCCATCTATGGAATAGTTGAAATTCTGAGCGTTGACGATTGCATGAGTCCACCCCTTGCCTTTTGCGAAAGGCTTGAACTCCATATTGGTGGAAATCAGCCCACCGCTCGTTGTGTAGTCCTTGAAAACCACCACGCCCTGCTCAAAAAGCTGAACATGGCTTTGCATGTCATTAACAGGTCCCACCGTGAGCGCCGCGCCCACAGGTTTCATTTTGCTGTGTAGATATTGCTGGAACGTAACCGTACCGCTCGTCCAGGGAAACCAATTCGATGCATACGTGGGAACAAAAGTCCGGAAAATCACGGTATTGGAATTCCCACGGAATCCCATGCAGTTGATTGCCCGAATATATTCTCCCCACCAGCTATAGTAATAATCTATCGGACTGACCGCCGACAGCTCACCCGCCTTTTTCGCTTCGTTATTCGCAGCCTTAAAGTTGACGAACTTCGGCACATTTTGGACATCGAAAATTTCCGATATGAAATTGAGTCCATTCAAGGCCAGAAGACTAATTGAGCGATTGCCCAGCGCTTCCTTGATGGAGCCGGTCATTACCTCGGTGTCGCTTTGGTTGATGACGGTGAAGTCAGCGTTTTTAAGGACAGGGGTTGTCTGGGCATCAAACTCTGTTTCCAGAGTAAGCAGGTCTTTTCCTTGACCATCCAACAGCTGCTGGTTCACGTTAAACCACTTGAAGTTGATTTCCCTTGCCTGGCTGAAGCTCGCTAACAGACAGAATGAAGCGATCAAAGCCAGAATGACTCGCGTGCGGTTTGTTCGGCGCATGGTTTCCGCTCCTTTGGCAGAAAAGTTTAAAACCAAGGTCTCAAAATAATAGCCTTCTCCTTTCGATGTCAAGGGGGAAAAGGAGAAATAATGCCTAAACTCCCTTGATCCCGCAACGGCTTTTGAGGGTCAATGGAGAAGCAGATTTCTGCACGGGAAATTGCTTCGAATGCGAATACCTTCTTTGCAAAGGATGACTACGGCAATGAATTGCCTCCCGCGAATCATTGTGCCGGCGGCCGCAGCGGCCGCCCTTATGTTTTTGTTTCCCTGTGTTGGCGCCCAAGACACGGGAGGGAGCGCTTCGCCCGCCGCAACGGGATTCCACCTCCCAGCAGCATGGGAGCTTTCCGCGCCGCTGATCGCACCGGAAAAGCGCGAACAAGATTCGAGCATCGCGGTCAAGGACCCGTCGTTCGTTTTTAGCGACGGCAAGTGGCATGTCTTCATGACGATCAAGTGCCAGGGCTATACGCCGATGGAATACGCCTCGTTCGACAAGTGGGAAAATGCGAACGCCGCGCCGCGCCACGTTCTGAAGGTGAGCGACAGCAAATACTATTGTGCGCCGCAGGTGTTCTATTTCCGCCCGCACAAAAAATGGTACATGATTTATCAGGTGGGCGTGCCCGGCGCAAAAAAAATGTGGATCGCGTATTCGACGACGGAGAATATCGCCGCCCCCAACTCCTGGACAAAGGCGCGCAACGCGCTCGAAGCCAAGGACCCGCGCCCGGAGGGTGGGCTGGATTATTGGGTGATCTGCGATGAGGAGCGGGCGTATTTATTCTGGACGACGAACAACGGCAAGATGTGGCGGATGTGGACGCCGCTCAAGGACTTCCCCAACGGCTTCGATCATTGCGAACTGGCGCTGCAAGGCGACATCTTCGAAGCGAGCCATACTTATCGCCTCAAGGGCCTGAGTCAATATCTCACCATCATCGAGGCGAATCCCGGCGGCAAGCGCTACTACAAAGCCTTCGTCGCCGACCGGCTCGACGGTAAATGGGCGCCGTTGACCGACCAGGAGGGCAAGCCCCTGGCCAATAGCGAACAAAAACCTTTCGCCGGCGCCGCGAACGTCCGGCCCGCCGCGGGCGCCGCGCTCTGGGCTGACAATATCAGCCACGGCGAACTGATCCGCGACGGCGTGGACGAGACGATGACGGTGGATCCCGCAAACCTGCGCTTCATCATCCAGGGCGTGCTGCAAAAGGAAAAAACCGGCGGCTATGGCCAAATCCCCTGGCGGCTCGGAATGCTTGCCGCTGCTAATTAATTAAAGAGGCTAAAGGCGCTAAAGGGCATTAAGCGGAATTACGTGCATTTTTCCTCTTGACGCCAAATCCCAGCTATCTTTATGATGCCCTGTGTATGTATGCTGTCGTTGGATTTGGTTTCAGTTTTGTCCTTGAAAGCCGATAAAGAGCTTATCGGCAAAAGTGATGCTATTAGCATGTTTGCCATATAGAACAGCGCCAAGGAGTCCGGGGATGAAAACCACTGAACATTTAGAGGGATTCAAGAAAACTGCTGAGCAGTTTGGCGCCGCGGATGAAGCAACTCTCAAATTCCGCCAGCAATGCATTAATCGAGGGGTGCTTGTTGCTTTTCGCGCCGGGCAAACACGAGATCAAACTCTTGAATTGCTGGATGATCCTTTAACCAAGGAGATCATTAAAGATCCCGCTGCTTATCAGCATCGAGTCTTGCTCGAAAGGAAACGCCAATAAATGCCATCTGCGAGTTTTTCTTATCTAAGCCCATATTTCAGCAAAATTTTTGATGATCTTTACGAGTGCCCTGAGTTTTTCTACTCTAAGTGGATTAGGTACCTAGAAGTCGTTTTTAATATCCGCATATTTATCATCGGACATCCTCGAATTGAGAGAGGCGCCAGTTTTGGCTTTCTTCTTGAAGATTGCTCTTCCTACCTTATTTTAATCAGCCAGGATGATTTACTGAACAAGCCGCATCGCGCAAGGTTCAGCGTGGGACACGAGCTGGGGCACTGGGCAGGCCGCCATGTGGAGGAATTGCATTATCTTGTGATGAATACGTTGGGCAATCTTAATCACCAACAGGATACATACCGGCAGTGGCGGCATATACAGGAACAAGAGGCGGATTTGTTTGCCGCCAATCTTTTTTATTCAGTAGGTCCCGCTATTTTGCGTGAAGTTCTATCGGAAACGGACTTTCAGCGGCTAGTAGAAAGCATCCGTCATCCCGATGACCACCAGCTCAAACCCTCAATAATGAACAGCCCTACAGAACGGGTCAGGATAAAGGATGATCTGCGCCGGGCCGGGTATATAAAGCCTCCCATTCCTATTTTGTGTCATTCGCTCTCAGATATTTTCCAGGCTGAGCGAATTAACAGCATGCAACGCAATCACGTGCCACGCATACTCTATGATGAATTCAGGAGGCGCTTGGAATCCGGAGAAACAAAACCCAGCGGCGGCCTTTGCGATTTTTGTGAGGATGCTTTGGCGGAGATGTGCAATGAAGAAGGGCATCCGTGCACCCCATAGTTTTGTAATGCAAGCGCATAGAAGTTTTCATGCATTGGCGCGCGATCAAAGCCATGAGCGAAGGAAAGCCATGATCTCCGCCCGCATCTGCGCGGTTTCGATGTGGCCGACGTCATAGCGCGACAGCCGCCATGCTCCTGCCGCGCCCATCGAGCGATAAACTTTTTTCAGCTCTTTGTCTATGCGATCCAGACCCGCGGCGGGCGTCAGGCGGTCGTAGTTTCCCGCAAGGCCCAGATGGGCGCGCGGCGCGATCAGGGCGTTGATCCGCGCGGTGGTGAAATGCTTCAGGAGCGATGGAACGTAATAGTATATTCCATGCCCGTCGAGACCCTGCGATTCGATCAGCGCCTGGAAGTCCGTCAGGCAGCAGATATCCACGCAGACCTTGACGCGTGGCTCGAGCGCCGCCGTCCACCACGCCATCGTGCTGCCCATGGACATCCCCAGCGTGCCGATGCGCAGGGGGTCCACGTCGCGCCGCCCGCACAGATAGTCCACCGCGCGCAGGTTGTCATAGACCATCATGCCCCAGAGCACGCGTCCCTCCCAAAGCATTTGCTTGAAGGCTTCGCTTTCCGTCCGTCCGCGCCGCTCGCCGAAAATCCATGTGTCAATGCACAGCGCGGCGTATCCGGCCTGGGTCAGGGCCTGGGCGTAAGGCGGCGCCTGCATCCCGTCGCGCCATTCGATGAGTTCGTTTTTCCCGAGCTTGTAGTTGCCGCCATGCGCGTGATTATACAGGATGACGGGCAATCGCCCGCGTGCCGCGAGGGGTTTGACGAAATATGCCGGAACCGCTTCGATGCCATTCAGGTCCAGCGTGAGCTTTTCGAGCTGATACCCGTCC
The DNA here is from genome assembly GCA_026398575.1 of Candidatus Sumerlaeota bacterium. The sequence goes on from JAPLSP010000053.1 coordinate 9,656, forward strand.
CGTTCCGTTTTCTCCACTGCTTGTGCGCGAATAGGCCGATGGCGCGGCGGCAAATCGCCCAATAAGGAGTACAAAAGTTTTCGCTGTTGGTTCCAGTTTGGTTTCATGGCAGTCTCCCGGCTGAGGATTGGAATATTTGCCTCACAGAGTCGCGCATCAGCACAATAATTGTGAACACGCCCAGCACCGTTCCAAAAGGCATAAAGAGGCATTCGATTCCCGCCATAACAAGACAAAAAATATAGTATTTCTTGCGCGATAGCGAGAGACCCGCCAATAGAATGCCTGTCGCCAGCGACAACCCGACTATGATTACGGCTGAGCCGATGATGACAAACATCCAGCCAAAAAACTCTTTGGGGAAATCGTCATGCGGATTTTGGGGCGGGAATTTTCCGGAGAGAATCATTATGCCCATGATCACGTGTATTATCGGCATCAGGGAGAAAAGCGCCGTTATTCCCGCCAGCACGTAGTGGAAGATGGCAAGCAGTCTAAGGTGTTCATTGTCCTTGTCGGGGAACATGGCCTCTCTCCTTCTCGACCGCGGATGTATGAGACGCTAATGACCCAAGAGGGGAGCGTTCAACAACAAAACGCGCCGGCGACACACAGGCAAAAATCAAACAGGCGTTTCTCGTTTGACCCTTTCGGCGCATTGGGCAATGATTTGGAAGGACATTGCGCTGATGGAGCTCTTTTTGAAGCACAGACTCTGAAACGCTGGAAGCGCTGCCTCTACTTTCACTGATTTTTGCCGTCACATGATTTCTCGCCGCAGTTTCATTCCGCTGGCTCTGTTCTTTGTCGCCCTGGCCGCCGCGATCCGGCTTCCGGATTTGGGTTTCAAGCCTTTGATGCACGACGAAAGCTTGTTCGGCTATTTCAGCTACTATCTCTGGACGCGCGGCGCGCTGGATTATGATCCGATCCTGCACGGGCCGCTTCTGATGCAGGTCAATGCGATCGTATTTGCGATCCTGGGCGCCACCGACACGACGCTGCGCCTTTATTGCGCGCTGTGCGGCATTGGCGTCGTGGCGCTGATCGTCTGGCTGCGACCCTTGCGCGACGACGTTGGCAATCTGGCGGCCGCGTTTCTTGCGGCCGTGTCTCCGGCGCTGTGTTATTATTCGCGCTTTTGCCGCAATGACATTGACTTCGTGTTTTTCACCATGCTCTGGGTGGCGGCGTGCGCGAAATACTGGCGGACAAAGCGCGCGCGATGGGGCGTGGCGGCGATCCTTGCTTTTACGGCGCTGGCATGCGACAAGGAGAACATCGTCTTTCTGATCGCGGCGGCTGCGGGATTTTGGGCGTTGATGATAGCAGTGGATTTGATGGCGGGACAGCTTCAGGCGAAGACGATACAGGGACAGGGCGGCCAAAAACAGGACGATACACGGACGGAATGCCCGAAAATCTCCACGTTCAAGCTCTGGCTGTTTTTTAATAACGTCAGTTTAATTATCTTGTTTGTCGCGTATTTGTTTTGCCGGCACGCAGAGACGATTGCCGCGCTAAGGCCTTTGGCTATTTTCGCTTTCATTGTGCTCGGGGCGCCTTTCCTCTCGATTCCCGCGGCGATCCTCTATGCGGCCACGCGCGCGGGCGCCGGCGCGGAAAGATTGCAGCAGCGCATTGTTCGCCGTCTCTGGCGCGACCGATATTTCCTGGGTTCGGCGGCGATCGCGGGATTGATTTTTTTCCTGCTCAGTTACAACTACTTTCAGATCGGGCGGTTCAATCCCGTGGGTGTCGCGCAGCAGGTCGTGCGCTGGGGCGCGAGCGGCAGCCATGGGAGCGTGCAATGGCTCAAACCGCCGCAATCCGCCAACATCGCGGGCACGCTCGGCTTCTTCGACATCATCGGCCGGGCGGTTTCGTATTGGTGGGGGCAGCACGCCGAGCACCGGCTGCGCGGGCCGTTTCATTACTATGTCACAATCATGGTCATTTATGAATGGCCGGCGCTGCTCATCGCCCTGGCGGGAGGCGTCTGCGGCCTGCTGGCTTCGCGAATGCGATTGATCGCCTCCGTCATCGCGCTGACGGCGGCGATCATCCTGGCATGGCTGACCGGCGCCGCGCTTGCGCCTGCCCGGCTCGATGATTATCTTCATATCCAATCCCACCTGCAACTGGCGCTCACATTGGCGTTTTCCGCGCTGTTCCTGACGCTCACCGTCGCCGAATTGCTGCGACGGCGGCGCGCGCGGGCGTTTCTCATATTTTGGATGGGCGCGTCGCTTCTGGCTTATTCCTATGCGGGCGAAAAAGTGCCCTGGCTGGTCATCCATATTGTTCTGCCGCTTGTGTTGCTGGCGGGGGATTATTTCGCGTCATTCGCGCGGGCGGCCTGCGTCTGGATCAAGAGTGAACGGCTTCGGGTTCAGTGGATGGGATCACTTGCCGCTACGATGACGGTATGTCTCATGATTGCCGGCGGGCTGAAATGGTCGCTCGATACAGGGCGTCTGCTTGGCAACGCTCATGATCCCGCTGAGCGGATGGTGTATAATCATACGACGCCCGAAACGAAAGTCTATGCGGCGGAAATCCTGCAAACGCGCGAACGCCGCTATGCCGAGGGAAAAACATTCCACGTTTCAATGACGGGCGAAGCCGGTTGGCCCCTGCTCTGGTATTTGCGTGAGATTGAGGGGAATGACATGGATTTGCATGACGATCTGACGAAGCCGACTGCAGACGTCATCATCTGCGATCCGGCCGATTTAGAGCGCTATCCGCGGGTCAAACAGCAATATGAGCAGTGGTTGGTTCCCCTGCGCGATGCATGGGTCCCTCCGGTGGTATCGCTGGGGCGGCGGCTCATGGCGGGCGCCGATCCGGCGGTCTGGCCGGTTTATGAGCCGGCCCAGCCCGAAAGCGAATGGCGCTGGCTAAAGCGCTATTGGTGGGCGCGCGAACGATTCCCGCCTCCAATGGATGCCGGTGGCGTGTCGCCAATCCTCAGCGATAAATTCATCTATGCCGTCAGAATTCCCCTGCGCGAAATTCCCGTAAGCGGGAATTGATCGCTGGGAGCGCCACTGGGAGCGCCGGCATCCTTGCCGGCGATGGCGGCTTCGCGCATGATGGCGGTTTCGCGTGTGATGACGATTTCGCGCATGATGGCGGTTTCGCGTGTAATGACAGCTTCGCTTGAAAAGGGTCTTTTTTCGGGAGGGAGGCTTGGTATGGGCGCCTTTTTGCTGGTAACGGGGTGGCTGTTTGCGGTGATTTTTGCCTTGATATGCTTCACGCGCCAGCAGGGATGCTGGCGCTCCCAGTGGCGCTCCCAGTGGCGCTCCCAGCATTCCCATTGACATGGCAAGGCGGGGCAACGCAGTTTGCTGTCCATCAATTTTCTGACGAAAGGTTTTTGATCATGTCTTCCAAACGCGACAGAGTTCGTCCGCCGCTTCCCGTTCCGCCCACGCCGGCGCCGCCCGCCGGTTTCTTTGTCAACGCCGTCAGCGCTGGGATCAAGAAAAGCGGCAAGCTGGATTTCGGCGTCATCATCTCGCCGTTTATTTGCTCGGTGGCCGGCGTCTTCACGCAAAACGCCTTCTGCGCCGCGCCGGTCAAATGGGACCGCAAGATCGTGGCCACGGGGCGCGCCACAGGGCTGGTTGTCAACAGCGGCAATGCAAACTGCGCCACGGGCGAAAAGGGCGAGAAGGACTGCGCCGCGATGGCCGCGCTGGTGGCCCGTTGGGTTGGGGTCGAACCCGAGCAAATCCTGGTGGCCTCCACCGGCGTCATCGGAGTTCCGATGCCGATGCCCAAAGTCCGCCTCGGCGTGAACAAACTCGTCGGCCATCTCAACCATTCGCCCCAGGCATGGGAAAATTTCGTCGAGGCAATCCGCACCACGGACACCGTTCGCAAGATGGCCGGCGCCAGCTTCAAGATCGCCGGGCGCGAGATCCGGATTCTGGGCGTCGCCAAGGGATCGGGAATGATCCATCCCAACATGGCCACGATGCTGGCCTTCATCGCCACGGACGCCGCGATTGATCCCAAGCCGCTCAAGGCGATCTTCGCGCCCATTGCCGGCGCGACGTTCAACAGCCTGACGGTGGACGGCGACACGAGCACGAACGACACGGCGCTCGTGCTGGCCAACGGCGCGGCCGGAAATCCGCCGATCAAGGCGGGAACGAAAGAAGCGCGCGCGTTCGGCGAAGCGTTGGAGGAAGTTTGTTCCTCGCTGGCGTATCAACTGGTGCGCGACGGCGAAGGCGCCACCAAGGTCGCGCTGGTTCGCGTTGAAGGCGCCGCTTCGGCCGAAGACGCGCGCAAGGCCGCCCGCTCGGTGGCCACTTCGATGCTCGTCAAGAGCGCGCTTTATGGCGAAGACGCCAATTGGGGCCGCATCGCATGCGCCGTGGGTTACAGCGGCGCCAAGGTCAGCCCCGAGAAAACGGACATCTTCATCGGTCCAATGCAGCTGCTCAAAAAGGGACGTCCGGTCAAGTTCAGCGAAGCGCGCGCGCTGGAGATATTGAAGCAGGAAGAAATTCTCATCACCGTCAAACTGAATCTCGGAAAACATTCGGCGACTTACTTTACCTGCGATCTGACATACGAATACGTGCGGATCAATGCGGATTATCGAAGCTGATATGCAATTGCCCGCTTGATTCTTCTCCATAGCCAAGCGTATAATATAATACTATGAAGAGGCTGCATTCTTGCAGTTAGGCGTGTACTATACTTCTTCCCTGGGAGATGGATCATGAACACAAAGTTTTTACTCAATGTGGCCGCGGCGCTGACAATCGCCGCCGTTTTTTCGTTCGCTGCGAAAGCCGCCGAGCCCATCCAACCATTCAACGGCAAAGACCTGGACAACTGGCAGGTCAAAGGCGACAAGGCCAAAAGCAAATGGAAGGTCGGAGTGGCGCAAGTGTCGCCCGATGATCCGAAACAGCTGATTGCCAAAGAAGGCGAGGGCGAGATGATCAACCTGGCGGCCAAGCACGGCGACAGCCTCGACATTCACACCAAAGATAAATTTGGGGACGTCCACCTCGAAGTCGAGGTCATGGTTCCGCAGGGCTCCAATTCGGGGATCTATCTGATGGGCGAGTATGAGTTGCAGGTGCTCGACAGCTACGGCAAGCCGAACGATAAGCTGAGCCAGGGCGACATGGGCGCGGTTTATAGCGCGGCGGCGCCCAAGCTCAACGCCAGCAAGAAACCGGGCGAGTGGCAAAAATACGTGATTGATTTCCAGGCCCCGCGTTTCAGCGCCGACGGCAAAAAGACCACCAACGCCAAGTTCATCAAAGTCGAGCTCAACGGCCAGGTCGTTCAGGAAAACCTCGAAGTCGCCAAAGGCTCGACGGGCGGCGGCGTCACGGGCAAGGAAGCCGCGACCGGGCCGTTGATGTTCCAGGGCAATCATGGGGCCGTTGCGTTTCGCAACATCAAGATCACACCTTCGGAGAGCAAATAGCCATGGATACGAGCAAAAAAAACCAGAGTGCGAAAGATCAGGCGCAAAACTCAGCGGAAAATAAAAGCATCCTGTCGCGCCGGGGATTCATCGGAGGCGCGGCGATGGCCGCCGCATTCGTCGCATCGTGCGCGAGCAACCTCAAAGGCGAAGCCGCCGTGGAAAAAACCGCGAGCGCCGCGCCCAAGGACGCTGCCGCCACGGGCGTGCTCGATTCCAAGGTCGAGATTTTTAACATCGTGCCGCGCAACGTCCTGGGCGGTCCGAACGTCAAGCCGCCCAGCGAAAAACTCAATGTCGCAGGCGTTGGCATTGGCGGCAAGGGGGCCGGCGACGTCGAGGAATGCGCCAAGTCGGAAAACATCGTGGCGCTGTGCGACGTGGACGATCAAAAAGGGGGCGGGCAGTTCAAGAAACACCCCAAGGCCAAGCAGTATCGCGACTACCGCGTCATGCTGGAAAAACAAAAAGACATTGACGCGATCATCGTGGCCACGCCCGATCACATGCACGCCCCCATATCCATCGCCGCGATGCAGCTGGGCAAGCACGTCTATTGCCAGAAGCCGCTGACGCATACCGTCGTAGAGGCGCGTAAGATGGCTGAAGCCGCGCGCCAATACAAGGTCGCCACACAAATGGGCAACCAGGGCCTTGCGGGCGAAGACGTGCGGATACGGGCGGAATTCTTATGGGCGGGCGCAATCGGGCAGGTGCGCGAAGTCCATATCTGGACGGATCGCCCCGTCTGGGCGCAGGGTATTGACCGCCCCGTCGAAACGCCGCCCGTTCCCGCGTCGCTGGATTGGGACCTGTGGCTCGGATGCGCTCCCGTGCGGCCTTATCATCCCGCCTATCATCCCTTTGCCTGGCGCGGCTGGTTCGACTTCGGCACCGGCGCGCTGGGCGACATCGGCTGCCATTCGATGGCGCCGGTCTTCAAGGCGCTCAACCTCGGCCATCCCACAACCATCGAAGCGTGCGCATCCAATATTGTCCGCGTGAACTGGAAGAAATTGGACAACAAGGAAACCTATCCGGATGCTTCCATCGTGCGCTATCACTTTCCCGCACGGGGAGAGCGGCCGCCCGTTATGATGGTTTGGTATGACGGCGGATTGGTTCCGGCGCGCCCGCCCGAAATGGAACCGGAGCGCAACTTCGGCGACAACGGGATCATGTATATCGGCGACAAGGGCGTGATGCTCGACGGGCGCATTCTGCCGGAAGCGCGGATGAAGGAATTCAAGCGCCCCGCGCCGGTCATTCCGCGCTCCATCGGCCACTACCAGGAATGGTTCCGCGCCTGCAAGGGCGGCGAGGCTGCGTGGTCGAACTTCGAATTCGCAGGCATGGTGACGGAGACGGTCCTGCTCGGCAACGTCGCGCTGAAGTTTCCGTTCAAGCAACTGCTGTGGGATTATGAAAAGATGAAAATCACGAACATCGCCGCGGCCAACGATCATCTGACCAAGAAGTACCGGCAGGGCTTTTCGATCTGAGAGGATGGCTAATCCCAGTAGCCATCGTGAAACATTCGCATTGTTTTTTTGTGGCACTTATAGCACTCAAAGTCGCGGGCGGATACTTCTTGCAAGGCTTCGAAGTAGCGCTGGGTCTCGCTGTTCGTTTTGAAGATTTCATGAGGCGTAATGAGCAATCGCGCATCGCCGGCATCAGGGAGAATGACAACCTCGCTCCCGCAGTTCCGACAGAGCGAGCGCCCGAGCGATTTGATATACGGACGCTGATCCTCACTCCAGCACGCCTCCTGAACCTTATGCAGTCCGAACGTCGCGCATTTGGGGCAGAGACAAGGAAGACTAGGTCGCCGTTGGGTCTCCTTGTTGAATCCCATCCCTATATTCATTCCATGGGATTTGTGTCCGCAACCGGCGCACTCGAAGTGAATCATTATTCCCATAGTCCATGTTCCTAAAGCTAATCATAAGCCATCAATCCAGCTCGCATGGCGCTTTCGATTGTGCCATCAAGCAATTCAAAACCGGGGAACCAGCATTCGTCCGGATCGTAGGCTTCCGAGCTGTACTTGTAGATGGCGAATTTCCAGCCCACCATGTCTCCTGTATATGAAAGCCGGCAGATCGGTCTCGGCCCGAAACCATCATCCCTGTGCAGGTACAAGTATTGGCCTCTAAAGCTAGGGACATACCGAGGCAATTCGCATTGGCCGAATTCATTCTGGTTAAATTGCGCGACGATTCGCTCAGCTTCTTGCTTGACTTCCTTAGGAATAGTCTTTCCTGGCATCATCGTCCTGTCTCCTTCCGTGATGATCTCTTGCATGACGCGACTCTCAAACTAATGGCGTCTGCTGTTAAGAATTGCTTTTCCGACCCGAAAATAGGTAGATAATATTACATTTCCTCAATCACCCCAATACCCAGCAGCCACAGCCCGATACGCAGGGCTCGCGCGGTCAGAGAGCACAGCGCCAGGCGTGTGGTTTCGCGCGGATCGCCGAGGACGCGGTTGTTGGTGTAGAAGCGGCTGAAATTTTGCGCCAGATCGAAGAGATAGTCGCTCATGCGGTTGGCCGCCAGCTCGCGCTCGACAGAGTCAATCACTTCCGGCAGACGCAGCAGGAGGCGGCCCAGGTCAATCTCTTCCGGCGTCTCGAGAGTTTGGATGGCCGCGGGATCGAGGGAGGCGAAGTCAATCCCGCCTTTGCGCGCGATGCTCTGGACGCGCACGTAGGCGTAAATCATATACGGCGCGGTGTTGCCCTGGAGCGCCAGCATCTTGTCGAATGAGAAGACGTAATCGCTGATGCGGTTCTGCGAGAGGTCGGCGTATTTGACGGCGCCGATCCCGATAACGCGCGCCACCTCCGCCTTTTGCTCCTCGCTCAGATCAGGGTTTTTCTCGTCCACGATCACCCGCGCCCGCGCGACCGCTTCATCCAGCAGGTCCTTGAGGCGGACGGTCTCTCCCGAGCGCGTCTTGAGTTTCTTTTTGTCCTCCCCCAGCACCATGCCGAACGGCACGTGAACGACCTCGACGCCTTCAAGCCATCCGGCCTTGCGCGCGGCGGCGAAGACCATCGCGAAATGCTGCGCCTGGCCGGCGTCGGTGACGTAGATGATCTTGTCCGCCCGCTCCTCGCGCACGCGATAGCGGATGGCCGTCATATCCGTGGTGTCGTAGTTGAAGCCGCCATCCTGTTTCCGGACGATCAGCGGCAGCGGCGAACCTTCTTTGCTCTGGAATTTTTCAGGATCGGGAAAGACGCACCATGCCCCTTCGGATTCGACGATCAGCCCGAGACGCTGCAGTTCGTGAAGGGTCGCGGGGATGTACGGATTATAAAACGACTCGCCCTTCTCTTCGAGGCTGACATCGAGCAGGCGATAAATTTCATCGAACTGGCGGCGCGATTGATCGCACAGCACCTTCCATCCGCGCGTGGCTTCGAGATCGCCCGATTGCAGCTTCACGACCTCGGAGCGCGCGCGCTGCTTGAACTCCTCGTCCTCGTCGAAGCGCTTCTTGGCCTCTTTATAGAATGCGACGATGTCGCCCAAGTCCACTTCGCTTTCCTCCGTCAGCGCCTGCGGGCAACGGTCCTTGAGATGCGCGATCAGCATCCCGAACTGCGTTCCCCAGTCGCCGACGTGATTGCGGCGCAGGACGGTGTGGCCGAGGAACTCGTGAAAGCGCGCGAGGCAGGCGCCGATGATCGTGCTGCGCAGATGGCCGACGTGCAGTTCCTTGGCGATATTCGGGCTTGAAAAATCAATCACGACGCGCTGGACGGGCTCGTCCGGCGCGACCCCGAGCCGCTCGTCATGCAGCCAGCCGCGCAGCTGGTCCGTGAGCCATTCGGGTTTGAGCGTAAGATTGATGAAGCCCGGTCCCGCGATTTCGGGCGCGAGGCATAGGTCCGCGACGTCCAGCGCTTCGACGATTTGCGTGGCGGCGTCGCGCGGCTTCATGCCTCGCGCGTGCGCCAGAGCCATTGCGGCGTTGCATTGATAGTGGCCGAATTTCGGGTCGGTGGCCGGCGTCAGCGAGATCATTTCGATGGCGCCGAATTTTTTCTCGATCGCTTCGCGGGCCCGCGCTTTCAGAATTTCCAATACATTAGGCATGGTTTGCTCGGTTGAATAAAGGTCCGGGCAGATTATCCACGGCGCCGTTGCGCGACAAGCGGCAAATTGCGCGCGGCTCGTGCCGGGGATACATGCCGGCTCACAGTTTGGCGCCGAATGGTAGGCCGCTCCGTTCCGCCGGGCGGCCTTGGCGCGCGATGGCCGCCCGGCGGAGCGG
>JAPLSP010000667.1 GCA_026398575.1 Candidatus Sumerlaeota bacterium
TATACAAGAAGATGAAAGATTAGGAATATCCGCACTAAGGGCTTGTTCCCACGCCTGAAAAACGGCAAAAATGATGTCTGCGCGAAGCTAACCGCTCTGAGTCATAAACTCAGTGACATAGATTTGCCAAGGGATGAAAGCAATGCGCTCAGAAGCAGCGCCAGCTTTTGGAGAAGCAGCGCCAGCTTTTGGAGTAAGGTGGCTCGCCGCCTTTTTTTTAGCGCCAAGGCCATTGAAACGCCAAAAAGAAGGCGGCGAGCCACCTTACTCCAAAAGCTGGCGCTGCTCCTATCCGCATGAATCTTCCTCGTCTGTCAAGAGCGCTGCCAAAGAAGCGAGTGTTGGCGCCGCGTATGTTTTCATTGCGGCGCTGGTGACGTGGCCGCTGGCCGCGAATATGGGCGGCTTGCTGCCGGGCCAGACCTATTGGCTCGGGCAGCTGCCTGAAGGCGACGTGACCTGCTTTTTATGGGCTTTCTGGTGGTTTCGCCAGGCCCTCTTCAATCCGTCCGTCCCGATGGATTTTTTCAATACGCCGCTGTTGGCGCATCCGGGCGGATTGTCGCTCGTGACTACGCCCATTACGCCCTTCTATGCGCTCGTGAGCGTGCCGCTTCAGTCTTTTTTGTCGCTGACCGCAATCTATAATGTATTTGTAATCTTCTCTCTCGCGGCCACGGCTTACTTCACTTATCTGTTTGCCAGGGCTGTGGGCAGTGGACGGAGTGGACACAGTGGACCGGGTGGACCCAGTGGACCCAGTGGACTGAGCCCTGACCCCAGACCCCTGACCCCTGACCCCTGCCCCTCACGTGCTATCGCGTTTCTCTGCGGCTGTCTTTTCGGATACACTTTATATCACACCGGCCATTGGGGGCATTTGAATCTCCTCTGCACGCAGTGGATTCCGATGACGCTGTGGGCGGTTTGGCGGGGACTCGAGACGCGGCGGGCGCGTTGGGCGGCGCTGGCGGCCTTGGGCATGGCTTTGGAGGCGTATTCCGAGTGGTATCTGGCGGTCTTTTTGCTTTTCCTGCTTTGCGCTGTGGGAACGTGGCGGTGCGTACGGGCGCTGAGCGGACAGCCGGCGGTGGAAGCGCGCCGGATACGCTATTGGCTATTGGCGCTGGGAGCGCTATCATTTCTCGCAATGAATATCTGGTTGTATTGTTCCTTGATCTTGTGGCTGCTTGTGTTGCTGCATGGCGCGTTCATGCTGGCGCTGTTGATACGGCGGCATCCGGCGCGGCGCGCCCATGCGCGCAATCTGGCGGTCTTCTGCATCCTGACCGGAGCGCTAATCGCCCCGCTGTTCCTGCGGCTGTGGCTCGAGACGCGGCGCGAGCGGACCGTTGAGGACGTTACGCTGGCGGCGACGGTCAAGCTTTCAGCCGAACCCGCCAGCTATGCGCTGCCTCAAGCTGCGATACAATGGATTGACGCCCGAATCACCCATCGCGCCTTTCCGCAGTTGGGCGCCGCCATAGGGACGGAGTATCAGGTTTTCCCGGGCTACGTGGTTTGGGGCTTGTGTTTTTTTGTTGTCTGGCGGCTTGGACGGCGGGCGCGGCAAAAGGCATGGCTTGTGATCGCAGGCGTCTTTGCCGTGCTCTCCTGGGGACCGGGTCTGAAAGTGTTTGGGTTACTGGTTCCCGTTTCCCAGAGATTCGATACGCTCATTTTGCCCGGCATTGCGCTGAATCTGACGCCGTTTTTTTCCGGATTGCGGGTTTTTGCTCGCTTCGGAATCATCGTCCAGTTTGCGCTCATAGCCTGGCTGGCGGCAAATCTGGGATTGGCGATCCAAGATTTTTTATATCGGTCCCATAATTCCCATAAATCCCATAACTCCCATAAATCGCCGGTTTTCCTTTCTCCTGCCCGCGGCGTGTTTCTTTCATGGGCGCTGGCGCTTTGTATTGCGGGCGCGGCGCTGCTGGAGCGCTTTCATGCGCCGCAGCCGATGGGGCCGGTTCGCCAGCCCGTAGGATTTTCGGAATTGCGCAGGATGCTTCCTTCGGATGCGGCGATCCTGGGCCTGCCGGTTGACATGGCGGGAACCATGATGTACTGCCAGACGTTTCACGGCCTGCGGCTGACGAATTATTTCGGCGCGCGCATCCCCAAAGCCACGCGGCAGCGCTTCGAGGGAAGTCTTTTATATAATATTATGAACCGCTTTCCTTCCAAAGCGGGCGAACGCGCTATGAAAAGCGGGGCTTCTTCCATTGGCTGGACCCCGAAAGTCGTCCAAGGCGTCCAGGCCGATCTATCCCGTCTTGGCGTCAACGCGATTGTCATTCATCGCGCGCTGATGTCGTATGGGATGGAGGGGCAACTCAAGAGCGTTCTGACGGAATCTCTCGACTGGCGCCAGACGCATCAGACGCAGGATTTCACCGTGTATGAAAAACCTTGACGATTATTTTTCCGGCTGAGAACGCGGTATCTCAAAGAGGAACTCGGCCCACTGTCCTTCCTCCGACTCGGCCCAGATGCGTCCGTTGTGCAGTTGGATAATGCGCCAGGATGTATAAAGACCGACGCCCGTGCCGGCGTGCTTCATCAATTCGGGAGTTTGAACGCGCGAGAAGCGCTGAAAGAGGCGGAACCGCTCCGTATCGGGAAAGCCGGGACCGCGGTTCCAGACCGCCACCTGCAGATAATCGTCCCTCCATTCCACCCGCACGCGGATCTCGCCTTTGTCTGTCCCGTATTTGGCCGCGTTGCCCAAAAGATTCACCAGTACAATCTTGAGAAGCTCCGGATCGCAGTCCACCAACACCGGCGCCTTGATCTGCGGAACCTCAAGGTGAATGCCTTTCTTCTCGATCATGCCGCGCACAAGATTGATCGCCGGTTCCAGCGCCTCGGTGAACAAGTTAGCATTCTGCTGGATACTGGGCTTGAATCTGCCGCCTTCCAGCCTCGCCAGGTTGAGGTATCGGCGGATCAGTTCAAGCAGATATGAGGACTTGTCCACCATCTGCTGGATTTTTGAGCGCTGCTCCGGCTTCAGCGGTCCCAGGTAGTCCCCGAGCAGCGTTTCGGCGTCCATGATCAGCGAGGTCAGCGGGCTTTTCAGCTCATGGCTGACGAAGCCAAGCACTTCATTATAGGCGCGGTTGGCTTCTTCGAGTTGCTCGATGCGCCGGGCTTTTTCGACCGCCTGCCCCAGCCGCTCGGCCATGGCGCGGTTGATCTTCACGAGATGGCCGTTATACGTGTTGGGCCGCAAACTGCTGCGGAAGAGAAAGCCGACGTTGCGGTTCTCGACGATCAGCGGGCAGGTCAGGCTCGAGCAGATGCCTTCGCGCAAGATCAGGCGCGTGGACTGGCTTTGCGGGCGCGAATGGAAGTAGAGCTCCAGATCGTTGATCACCCGCGTATGGCCGCTGTCGAGAACGGATTTCAGGGAGCTGTCGTTCAGAAACTCGGCGTAGCCTTTTTTCAGATACTGCGTATCATAGACGGCGCGGCTCCAGTTCGCCACGGCTACGGCCTGATCGCCTTCCTGGTCCACGAAGGCCAACCCCAGCCGGTCGCACGGGCAGATGTTGTGCGTCATCTCGAAGATGAAGTTGAGCATCTCGTCGAGCGTTTCGGCCGCCGCCACCTTCTGATTGACGGCGTCCAGGATGCCGTGTTCATAAACGGAAAACTCAGTCGGTCGGGCGCTGAGAACCGGCGGCGGATTCTGAACGTACTGCAAGACGCTGGATTCTTCGAAAGCCATAAGCGGGTCCGGCAAAAGCGAATCAAGGATGATAAATCAAACGGTCATGAATGAACGCCGGGTGAAGCGGAAAGCATGAATGACATCCGGCGTGTGAATCATCTTCACAAAGGACCGCGCGAACAAGAAAAATCAATGGGAATTTTCAGCGGGAAGGATCTATTGAGAGCGTGAAATAGTTCTCGGCGATATTCCGTTTGACGCAAATCTTGCTCAGCGATCCGCAAAAAATTGTTTCGCAAAATTCGTAATCCTGACCCAAATGTGTTGCGTTTTCTCCTTCCAGCAGATGGGTGACCCATGAGCCATCCGGCCTTACCGGCGCATGGCCGCTAAAGGCGCCGGCGCGCGTAAAATGGATGCTCACTGCCCCGCCGGGGTAATAGCTTCGCTGTTTGCAGATGACTTTTCCTCTGGCGAGGTAACTCGGATGGACGGTAAGCGCGGTTTGGCTGGCCTGCCCTGCCTTGACTTCAACACTCGCGTCGGAGCCAAACATGGCTTGTTCCGAACTCCATATCACAGGCTGGCTCGGATCATTATTCGCAAGATATTGATCGCATGACACGCAATATTCGTTCGCCGGCAGATCCCGCAGTTCGAATGCCCCATCCGCTCCGACCGCCTGGCTGGCATTGTGATAGGGCCAGCCCGACTTGCTCCGTATCATTACGCGTAATCGTTTCGGCAATGCGCCGCCCCCCTCCGCAACGACCTGTCCGCGGAGGATTCCCGTGGGTTGCGGCGATTGCTGCGCGCGCGCCGCTTGAAGGGTGACGGAAGTGATGGCGCCTGTCTTGGGCGTAAAATGGCCATAGGTCATTTCAGATCCCTTCGCTTTGACCTGGAAAACGACGTTGTCCTGATAGCGAAGCCGCCGCAACTGAAACCATCCGTCCACGTCCGTGACGGCGGTGATGGATGTAACGCGTGAGATCCAGGCCGCATGAGAATTGTCCTGACCGAATTCTTCAGACAGGATATGCCAGACTTCAATCGCGGCGCCGCGGACGGGTTTTCCCTTGGGGTTGAAGACCTGTCCGCGCAACGGAGGGCCTTCGGGACGCATGACGGCTTTGACGCCGAAATCCTGTCCCAGCTGGAATCCTTGAAAGTGCGGAATATATCCTGGCGCCTCGCACCTCAATATGCCGAAATAGTTGGATAGCTCGCGATCTGCCGGAGGCGTCCAGGTGAAAACAATATCGCCGTATTGTTTTGTCTCTCCGCGCAGTTTCCCGATCGGACATGCGCGAGCCGAGTCGTCGAAGATGGACATCTCCACTTTCGCGTTTCGAATCGGATTCTGTTTCTCATCTCCAACGAAGATGTAGTACTGCGGCGATGGCGGGCAGGGCTCCAGCGTCAGCTGCAACTGGAGTTTATTGCTGGGCAGACGAAAGGTCTTATTGACATAGCCTTTGGCTCTGACGCTCAACTCCACCGTCCCATCGCCCAACTGGTCAATCAGGAACTCTCCATTTTCGCCCGTTTGGAACTGGCAATAACTCAATTGCTCTCTGCGCGGCATTCTCCAGGACTGTACCAAGGCGCCCGCGATGGGACTGTTGTCTTTTGAGCTCAGGATGCGGCCGGCCAGCGTGTGGGTATAAGGCGGAGTCAGATATTTCGGATAGATGCCGATCCGGAATACAGTCGGACTGGTGGCGCGGGACGGCTGTTTTGCTAAATCAAACCTGATTTCTTCCGGCTGGAGGTTGCGTTCGCGCCCGTTGTTCGGGAGGCTCAGACGCATGCAGTAGCTCCCTTTGGGATCCAGCGCCGGGAAGACGAATTTGCCCGCCGGATCGGAGGTGAACGTGGTTGAGAACCGTTCTTTCCATGTTTTCCCTCTGCAGACCGGATAGCAAAGAAGCTGAAGATTCGGCACGGGATGATTGTTCTGGTCCATCATGACGCCTGCAAAATCCCGGAACTTTTCCGTCTCCACTTGTAGAAGCATATCGCCGGTTCCCGGCTGCCATAGGGTATAAACTTCAATCATCCGGCGATTGCGCTCATCCCAAACCAAGGCGCAGATCAGATTTTCGCGGTCGCTGGCGACGGCGGGCAGAGTGAAAAAACCCTGGGAGTCGCATCGGACGGCGGGACCTTCCAAATTGAGCGTGATCTCGGTGTTGGCGATCCCCTGGCCGTTGGCGCCGACGACGCGGCCTTTGAGCGGCGCCAGTGGCATGATCCTGATGGGAACGGCCAGATTCTCGATGTCTTTGGCAATGGGCGTCCTGAAACTGTAGAGCACATTCTGATAGTTTTCAAGCCATCTCATATCCAGCGCCAGCGAACCATGCTCCTGTTTCACCCAGCGGATACAGCCATATTCTCCGTCGGGAACCTTGAAGCGGAATCTTCCCTGCGCGTCTGTGACGACGGAGCGCCAGTTGTTGTAGGAGGAGGTCATGATGCGCATGCCGGGCACGGGCTGCTGCGATGATATCTCCACCAGAACGCCCGAGATGTTCCAGCCTGGACCGAGCTGAATGTCCCGAACCGCCCGTTGTCCCGGCTCCAGAAACAGGGAAACCACCTTCTCTATGCAATGCGAATTCGGACGCAAATCCATTGCAGTCAATTTGACGTTGTTGTCGCGACGAGTTGATGGGGGCGCGTTGTTTTTCACTTCATTGAATCCGCTGCACGGCGCATCCGTGAAAACATACCTTCCTTCCGCATCCGTGATGGTTCCGTAACTGAAAGAGTTTTGGTAAGACGAGTAAGTGAGGATGACATGGGCGTCCGCCGCAGGGGCACCGTCAGGCCATGTGACGCGGCCTTCCACGCGCGCCGAAGGATAGAGCGTGCGATTGTAAGGCCGGCGCGCATAAGCGGTGGCGTATCCTTCCTTTTCCATCCGATAAACGGCATCGCTTCCGTCCAGAGATTCGGGAACGCTGGTCTGTCCATCCGCGCCGGTGACCGCGGAAAAAAAGCCGGTATCCTTCCATGTCTCGACGAGCTCCGTTGCGGGGCGCCAGGATTCGTTTGCATTGGGAAGCGTGTTCGCGATGAAGGAATGGGGCAGGACCTTCACGTCGGGAATCGGTTTTCCGGCGGTATCCTGAAAACATACTTGCATGGTCGGGGTGGAACCCGTGGCAAGCGCAATCACCACCCGCGTCGTGGGATCATCCTCATGAATCGCCACGCCGTTGATTTTCTTTCCGGGAGATTGGACCAGAACGGCGAAGCGGTTGGGCTTGTCGGGAGGGCACTCCGGCCCCCAACAAATCGCCTTTTTGAAAAGGAATTTGCCTTGCTCATTGGTCGTAGTCCGCGCAACTACGCGGTCTCCCGCGCCGGCCAGGCCGTGGGAATAATAGAGGATGACCTCCGCTCCCGCGATTCCCTGCTGTCGCTCATCAATCGCTTTGCCGATCACGTCGTATCGCCGCACGGAGGCCAGGCGCGCCTCCATCCGCAGCTTCTCTGCGGCGGGCCAGGCCCTGCCGCCGCCGGGCGCCCCCGCGTTCGATAGTGCGCTTTTCCGGCAGCTTATCGGCGCGAGGCTGGCTATTCCCAACATCAAACAGAATCCGGCGATTCGCAGGCAGCTCGCCCAATCAATGATTCGGCATAAGCGAGTTGGCTTTGTGCGAATGAACAGCATCCTCTTCGTCCCTTGGGTCCTCTGCCCCTTGGGCAATCCGGCGCGGCAGGGGTGGAGTGTATCATTGCCTCCTGGATGATATTAATCCATACCGTATAAATATATCAGCCATCCTGAAATGACTACATAAATCAAACAGGATGACAGCAAACGACAACATGTTGTCGTTCGCAGCATGATAAGGGCCTAGGATTTTTTCAAACTCTGTTAGAAAAAATGTCCGATTGCGGCGCCAGAGAATTAGATGGCTTGTTCATGGCGTCCGTGCCTGTTGCTGAAAATCCGT
>JAPLSP010000753.1 GCA_026398575.1 Candidatus Sumerlaeota bacterium
CCGGTGGAGCGATGATTTAGCGTCGGGAGCGAGCAATTTTGGCGGACAATCATCGCTCCACTGGCACAAGGCCCAGTGGTGGCGGCGGTGAAAAAGCGTTCGCTGCTAGAGCAAAATCACCGCTCCACCGGCACAAGGCCCAGTGGTGGCGGCGGTGAAAAAGCGTTCGCTGCTAGAGCAAAATCACCGCTCCACCGGCACAAGGCCCGGTGGTGGCGTGCCGACAATCAGTGGGAAATTTGACCGGAATTCTGGATTGCACCCCTTAGATTTTATGGCTCTGAGCGTCAGGATTCCTAGAGCCAATTTTCGACATGAAGTCCTGGAATGCGTTGGGTTAGGGACGCATCAGAAAATGATCGCGATCCAGAGCTATTTTCTCTATTTCATTGACGTCATTTGCAGATAGCCCATCATAAACATGACCAGCGAGCTCTATGATATCCTTCTCTTCTGGCGTTTCAATTTGACACAAAAGCGTTACATTTTTCCCTTCGGGAAGATCAACGGCTTCCAACGGGCTAAAAACACCATGCTGATAGACCGCATGTATAGTTTGGGTCATGAATATAATCCTTTGCCACCGGTCTATGAGCTCTTGAATGATCGCCATCACCGGGGGAAGTAAGGCGCAGGGCTCGTTTCAGCTTCCGCCTCGGAGATGTTGTTGCGTTCGAGGATGACGCCGCGGGCCTGGTCGAGGGAGATAATCGCCTGGTTGTAGGTGACCAGGGCCGACAGGTAGTTGGCGCGCGCGACGGCCAGGTCGCGCTGGTAGTCCAAGACGAACTGGCTGGTGGAGATGCCGTTTTCGTAGCGTTTGATTTCCGCATCGAGTTTGGCGGCCTCGAATTCGATCTGGGTCCGGGTGGTCTCGATGCGCTTGCGGGCGGTTTCGACGCTGCGTACCGCCACGCGCACTTCCTGGGCAATTCCTTCGAGATGCGCCTGGTAACTGAGCTTGAGTTGGTCTATCTGCTTGCGGGTGAACGCCAGATCGCCGCGCGCTTTACGGTTCTGGAGCGGAAAGCTGAATTCCAGGCCGGTGGCCCAGTTCTTGTGTTCACCGCTGGTGGATATACGCTGGGACTTGTTGTAGGTTTCGGCCAGCCCCGTCAAGCCATAGGAGAAGAACGCCGTGAGATCGGGCAAGCGCGCATTAGAATTGATCATTTCCTGCTGCGAAAGGGTGTCGGCCTGTGTTTTCATCTTGAGGATTTCGGGGCGGCGGTTATAGGCGTCCGTCAGACAGGTCTTCACGTCGGCGCCGATCTCTTTGATCATCGGCGTCTCGGTCGGCAGGATCGTCACGTTCCACATTTCGTGGCCGGGTTTGACGCGCAGCCGGCGCTTCAAGTCGTCCTGGATGTTGTTGATCTGCTGGGTGTTGATGATCAATTGATCCTGGCGCGCGGCCACTTCGCTTTCCTGGCGCAAGGCTTCGATATTGGGCAAGAGCCCAACGGCGACTTTTTTTTGCGTCTGGTCCAGCAGGCTTTGCGCCTGGCGCAGCGATAAATCGGTCACGCGGGCGTTGTTGACGGCGAAGATCAGGTCCCAATAAACTTTTTCGACGCCGCCGACCTCGTCCATCAGCGTCTTGCGCCAGTCCTGCTGCGCGATTTTCTTGTCGTTCTTGGCGATGTGGATGCCCGCGTTCGTGACATCCGGCCCGAAGCGTTTGAGCAACGGCTGGTCAAAGCGCGCAACCCAATCCTGCTCGTAGGACGGATTGGGGAAAATGGGCGTGGAATAAAAATAATCGCGCGTCTCGCGAGCGTGGAGCGAGAGCAGTCCGCCGGTGTCAATCAGCTGGCTCACTCCCCCCGTGTATTCGTCATTGCGCGAATGGGACACCGGCAACTTGATGGCGTCCGGATCTACCTTGTCAAAACTGCCCTTGATATCGCCAGGAGCGATTTGTTGCTGGCGCCGGCCGGCGCCCCAGCTGGAACCGGCTGTGATCATCAAGTCATAAATTCCCATTTCCGCCATGATCCTGTCGGCGGCGGCTTTGCGGCTGATGTCGCTGATTTTGATGCTGAGATCATTCTCGAGCAATACGGTAATCACCTGGCTCAGGGGCATTGCTTTGGTTTCAAACGGGAATTTCGCCGCCGCAGTTCCGCTGGCGACCGCCGCATTGTTCGGTCCCGGCAGCTCGAGATAAGAAAACGACAGTCCGGCGGCCGTCCCCGTGGAAAAAGCGTCAATGGGGCTGCCGGCTGCGTTTATTGACTTGAAAGGATCGGGCAAAATGACCGGTCGCGGCAGGCAACCGGACAGGCATAGCGCGGCGCCCGCGATCGCCCAAATAATACAAGAAGGTCTCATTCTCAAAGCATGAACACAGCGCATAATCAATCATCCCAATGAAATCAAAACGACCGCCATCCATGCGAGCTCCCTGGGCGGCCAGTATTATTTGCTCAGTTATCCAGCCCTCAACGGCGCAACGCCTCCAGCTCAAAGCGATTGTCGTTATGAACGATGAGGCGATAGTGCGACATCGCTTCGCGTTTCAGGAAGAGAAGCAACATTTTCGGATCGCCCTCGTATTCGAAATTCAGAACGGTGACTTTGCCGAAAAAGTTGCGGGGATAAATTTTGATGGAGGGATGAAGCGCTTTCAACCGGTCTCCCACCGACATTCCCTCGTCTTCGCTGGCGCCGGTGATCATCAGGCGCCAGCCGGCGGTTTCGTGAATGGTCTTGGCCCAATTCTGACTATAGAATTCCAGGAGTTTGGCGGCGACGTCCTGCGCGGCAAGCTTGATGGATTCATTGCTGGCTTCCTCGGCTTTGGCGCGCGTGATGCGCACCGTGGACCGGGCCGTTTCAAGCGGCTTGCCGTCATCCACGCGGATCAAAGCCAGCTCGATGCGGGATTCGTAATAGGTTTGGTTCTTGTAATAGAGCGTCTTTTCATCTACTTTTTCCGTCGCGAGCGAACCGACAATCAGGAGCTCAACATTGGCTTTTTGCGCCTGGCGCCGCGCCTCGTCCAGCACATCCGCTTTCGCCAGGACATCGGCGTCTATCGGCGGCGCTAACAAGGGAGTTTTGTTCCGGGCCAGTCCTTTGGCGTCAATCATCCCCTCAATCGTCTGCCGCCCCAGAGGCTGCGCGGCTTTTTTCCCGTCCATCGTCTCACTCAAGAACACATAGAAAAAGGGAAAGGACTTGGGCTTATAAACGAAGTGTTTGATCTTGAGATCGTTGAACAACTGGTCCGTCAGCACATTGACGCGGACACGGACGGAGAATAACTCGCCAGCCTGGTGGACGGAGATGATATCCTTGGAAACGATAAACTGCTCGGCATAGGAGTCCAGGTACTTCGTCAGCAGTTCGCGAGCCAGGAACATCTCTTCGCCAAAATAGAACCGTCCCGTGGCCACATGAACCGCCTGACGGCAGATTTCGGCCACGCATGCTTCTTTGCTGTCGCCCGTAACCTCTCCGATGTATGCCCAAACGCGATCCTTGGTTCCCCAATCGGATATGGGGGTGGAAGCGGCGCGCGATAGGACGCCTGCCGCGCACAGCATCAGAATAAGAACCGGGCGGAACAGAAGGATTCGAACGTTCACGGCAAGCCCCCCTGCGAGGTGAATGGATACCGGAATCACGTGGCAATTCGATGGAATCGCCCTTTCACAACAATACCTGCCTTGGGCAAAAACCCATGCCATCCGCGCTTTCAAAGGGAGTCTAGGCGCCCAAACCCAGCGTTGTCAAACGAAAATAAACCTGCCATTTCAATTGACCCCCGGCAGGCAGCTGATTGGATCAACGGGAGTGGCGTCTTTGAGCACTTCGAAATGCAAATGCGGCGCCGAGGGGATGGCGATGGTTTGGCCGATGGTGGCGATCGCCTGGCCGGCGGTCACGTTTTCCCCTTTGGCCACCCGAATCTCTTTCAGATTGGCGTACGTGGTCGAGTAGCCTTTTTCGTGCTTGATGATAACCATGCGGCCATAGCCCGCGATCAGTTCGCCAACGCCGATAACCTTGCCGGCGGCGGCGGCGCATACCGTTTCGCCCAGAGGCGCCAGGATGACGATACCGGGGTGGACGTCATTGGGCTTGTTGGAAAAACCGCGTTCCAGGATTCCAGCCACCGGCCATCGCAAACCGGCGCGGCTGGTTTGCTGCAGGGCTGAAGCCGGAATAGTCAGCTGTTTGCCATGATTCTTGGAAGAGCCGTCCGGCGGAAGGCGCGCAGGCGTTTCCAGCGCCTCGACGGCGGGCCTGGCCGTGGGCGCCGGCGGCGGCGGCGTGCGGCGCGGAGGAGCGGGCGAAGCAATGGGCTTTTCTGGATGCAGCGGCGGAAATGGATTTGCGTTGCGGGGAGGCGGCAATGGATTGGGATAGACAACGACTTCTTTTGCCGGAATCAGCAACCGGTATCCGGGATAGACCATGTAGGGAGGCTTGAGATTGTTGGCCACAATGATGGCCTGCGGGCTGCGTCCATAGCGGCGCGCGATTTCATCGAGGGTTTCGCCGTAGCGCAGCTGGTAGAAAAACGCGCGCGACGGCACGCGACGACTCGCGGGATTGTAAACGGGCACACGCTGATCCGGTTCGCAAGAGCAGCTGGCGGCGAAGAGCAGGAGAAGCAGCAGGCCGCGCCAATCGAGCCGGATTGGCAGCGGGAAGATGCGCCAATGTTTCAAGCTTTTTGCAGGCTTTTTCTTTCGGGCGGTCTTGCCGGATTTGCGAGGGGGACGACCCATGAGCAAGAGGTTCCAAGGCAACGGGGGTTTGGGTCCAGATCAATATTCAATAGCCAATAATCAATATCCAATATCCAATATCCAAGTATTCAATGCTTAATGTCCAATGTCCAATGTCCAATTTCCAATGACCAAGGCCTAATGTTCAATGTCCAATGTTAAATTTTAAATTTCAGATTTCAAATGACCAAGGCCTGATGTTCAATGTCCAATCTTAAATTTCAAATTTCAAATTTCCAATGACCAAGGCCTGATGTTCAATGACCAATGTTAAATTTCAGATTTCAAATCTCAGATTTCAAATCTCAGATTTCAAATCTCAAATCACTTTCCGCCTTCTGGAGCGGACACCGACGGCGGATTATTTTTCCTGGCGGCGTCATGAACTCCGCATGCGAACCATGTCATCAAGAGTGAAAAGAGAAGAAACAATCCCGCCATCAACAGCGTCAAGCCCAGCGTCCGCTGGCGAATGCTGGCAACGGCGGTATTTACAAGCGGCTCGATTTTTTCCGCCAACGGCTTTTCAAGAGCGCGCGGGACCAATTTCTCGACCAGGGGCGGACAAATCTTTTGGGCTGAGATTTCGAGCTGCCGGTCCAGGATTTCAGGGAGTCTTTCCCTGGCCACGCGCGGCACCACTTTTTCCGTAACGCTGGTGACCATCATGACCAGGTTTTCCGAAATTTGAGGCGCGATCTGATCCACGGCCTTCTGAACCCGGCTTTCGATTTCTCGCGGCAGGAGACGGTCCATCGTCTCGGCCGTCCGTTCGCGGATCAACGCCGGAAGCGAGTGCAGCGCCGTACGCTCGACCACTTTCTCGACCGTATCCTTCAGCATCGCCTCCACGCCTTCCGTGACTTTGGCCTGAACCGCATCCGCGGTCACCGTTTGGGCCACCTGATTCACGGTTTTTTCGATCAGTTCCTCTTCCTTCTTTGCCAGCAGCGATACGATGCGCTCATCCACCTCGCCTTTGGCTCGCTGCTCGACCTTGCTGATGACGGATTGGATCATGGCGTCGGCCATGATGGGGATTTGCTTGTCCAGCGCCTCTTTGATGCGCTGATTGGCGAACGCCTCGATCTGTTTCTCGGCCTGGGCGCGCAGGATATCCTGCGCCTGAGCGGCGATCTGCTTCTGCGCCAGCAGGGACTGGATTTTGTCGGCCAGGGATTCCGGGCTGAAAGGTTTCATGAGGTAGCCGTCAGCCGAACCCACTTCGACGCTGCCGCGTTCGCGGGCTGCGGTTTCCTGAACCAGCATCAGAATGGGAACCTCGGACTTGTCGGGCGCAGTCTTGAGCTCGCGCGCCGCCCGCCATCCATCAATCCCCTCCAAGTCCGCGTCCATGGCCACGACGTTGAATTGTTGGAATTCGGGCGCCAGCAGAGCCGCGGCGGCGTTGCCCGCCGTCGTCACGCGATACCCGCGGCTCTCCAGCGCGCGCCGGGCGATGCCTCGCGTCGCGGCGCTGTCATCAATCACCAGGATGTGTTCGCCTGCCATAGAATGCCCCCCCAGGATTTACGATTTGCGATTGACGATTGACGATTTCCCAACTTGCGTGAGGCGCTTTAGCTTTAATCCTTCGCTATGATGTCGAATCCTCATTGATCCATCAAAAAAATCGCTCATCGTTAACCTCTTAATCTGTTGGAATGAGAATTCGTCTCTCACTCGGATATTTCAAATCTCAAATTTCAGATCTCAAATCTCATTAGTTAGTCTTCATTCGTAAATCGTCAATCGTCAATCGTCAATTCCTTATCGTCAATCGCCATTCGTCAATCGTCATTCGTAAATCGTCAATCGTAAATCATAAAGGCTCACCCGCTCACCGCGCGCTGGATCGCTCCCCAATCGGGCGCGCCGCCGTATCGGGGAACAATCGTCTGGTATGCGTCGAGCGAATCTTTGGCGATTTGACGGCCTTGGCGCAAGCCCAGACGCTGACATGCCAGATCAATAATGCTTACGCAATACTCTGTCACCAGCTCCTGACACGCCTTGGCGCAAGGCTCCAGTTCCGGCGCGATCCCATTGGAGACTTCCGCGAACCGGTCGAAGAGCGCCGCGTCAATCCCCCACCCGGTCCATCGCAGCAATTCCGCGTCGCGCCGCGCCATCAGATTCTCGAACCAGCGCATGGTCTGCAACCGGCATTCCTGCTCGTTCCATCCGAATTCCGGAGCTTGGGCATAAGCCTTCATGATATCGGAGGTGAATTGCGCCGCCAGCGAGACGGCGGTCAGGCAACCGGACGGATTGGCCTGAACGGCGGTCGCGGGGCGAGCGGATTTCGAGAAGAGCGCCCGAAACCCGCTGCTTGCGGTCGTTGACTTTGCCGTATCGCGCGCCGCGCCGCCGGCAGACTCGGATTCGCCCGCTGATGCCTCCATGCCTTTGCCCTGGAAATCCGGCTGGCTGATCCGGCAGGAAGACAGCATGCCTTTGACCCGCAGGAATTTGGACTCAATCAAATTATTGAGCGAGCAATAGGTGTCGAATTTCCCGTACGGGCTTCGCTGGCAGATTCCGCTGACCGTCGTGAAGCCATCCACCAGCGTCAATAATTCCCAGTCTTTCGGGCTAAGGCGAATCGTCTTGATCGCCACCGGGCGCCGAATCTCCCCTTTCTCCTCCGCTTCGGCTTGCGCCGAGTCATCCTCGAAAGGCAGATTGCCGGCCAGGATCGTATCCGGCGCGGGAATGACTTCTTCGATGACGCGCCATTCATCCTGGCGGCGCGTTCCCTCCATGATCAGCGACTCGATGGCCAGTTCGACGGAAGAAGGCGTGATGGCTTCCGGTTGCCGATGTTCGAATTTGAATTGCCCTTCGGCCGAGCCGAACAGAGTCCAGATTTCCTCTTCCATCTGCGCGCGCAGACAGGCTCGCAGATCCTGCGGTTGCAGCGCCTTGCGTTCAAGAAGGATCTCGCCGATCTTCTTTCCGGTTTCCATCGTCTTTTGGGAATCGAGCAAGTCGGACAACGCCTCGGCGGTGATAAAACCGCGATTGACCAGCATCTGGCCGATTTGCGATTCGCGATGCGAGGCGCGCGTGCCGACGACCTTGCCGTGCATGATGCTGATCTCGAGCCGGTAGTCCTCGCGGATGACCGTCAGCATGCCCGTCATGCGGCCCATGCTGAGGAACTGCAGGATTTCCGGGAGGCTGAAGGCTGAAAGACTGCCCTCCAGCTCCATGGGACGCGCTTGTTTTTCGGGAATTGGGATCGCCATGATTTATTGTTTCTCCGGTTTGCCAAAGACTATGTCCAGCCGCTTGCTTGTAATTTCGTCCAGTTCCCCGCTGCTGTCCGCGACGGACGCCGCCGGTTTCGTATAACCTTGCTCCTCGGCCAACCGGCGGGCCGCTTCCAATATGCGCCGGATTTGAATGCCATTCTCTTTCACCCACGAACGGACCGCTTCCAGATAGATCGTTGGTCCGAACATGACCAGCAAAACCGTATAAGGATCAATCATGGAGCAATAGATGTGCTTGTCCGAACCCTGGTTCCACAAGACGCTGAATTCCGTCTCGTGCATCATCTTTGCCGTTTCCTGCCCCACGGAGACGCCGCCAGCCATCAGGGCGCCGAACTTATCCACGTCCAAGTCATGGACGTTTCCATGAACAAACAAGGGCGCGCCATGATGATGCAGCAGCATGGCGAATTGTCCTTGCGTGCTGCCCAACAGGTCGCTCAACACCCGCTGGATCATGTCCGTGTGCATTTGATTGAGAACAACCGTGTCTTGAAAGGCCATGGCGTCCTCCTTTGGGGTTAGTTCCGGGTTCCGGGTTCCGAGTTCCGAGTTCCGAGTTCCGAGTTCCGTGGTCCGAGTTTCGTGGTCCGAGTTCCGCGTTCCGCGTTCCGTGTTCTGAGTTCCGAGTTTGCCGCAAGCGCCTTATGGCGACTGAAGCGACTCATCCTTGACGATTCATTACCGCATTCCGCATTTTCATTTTTCATTTTTCATTTATGATTTCTCATTCTGCGGTTTCATTTTACATTTCTCATTTTTCATTTTACATTTGTGATTTCACATTCTGCGGTTTCATTTTACATTTCTCATTTCTCATTTCTCATTTTACATTAGAATTGCTCGCCACGCCCTTCCGGGGCCAGGGTCAATTCCAATACTTTGCCGAGATAGCGCAGATACAGCATCCGCAGTTCCCCGCCGCTCATCCAGACGAAAACATTGGCGTTCGCGCTGTTTGCCTGCGGCGCCATCCCGAAGGTATCGTACCGTTCTTCGCCGCCGCGCCCATACCGGATTTCTGAGCCAAGCTTGTTCATGACGGCGCTGAAGCGTTTGTGGATGAACAACGCCACCGTCAAATCCACATTCAACCGATGCGGCGCCTCGCCTGTTTCCGTCGCCGGCGCGCCAAGCCCGGGTTTGTTATTGAATTCGATATTGCCCTTGCCCACCAGTATCCCCCGCCAAAACACATCGCAGCGCTGCCGGATGTCAATCGGCGTGGCGCTGACTTTGGCGGCGGCGGGAATGAACGCCGTTCCTTGGTTCGAGCGCGGCGCCATCGCAAACGTGGCGGCAGGCCGCTCCAAACTCTGCGAAGGCAGAATCGGGCGCTCGGCGCTTTTTTCGGCGGCCGGCTGCGCATCGGCGTCCGTCACGCGCCGCAGCTTGGTCAGCACCATGCCCGAAATGCGCTTGAGCGTCTCCTTGACGCCCACACCTCGTGTCGCCACGCCTTCAAACCAGGGAACGATATTCGGATTGAACCGCGTTTGCAAGTCATCAATCGGCACGGCATTGGGCAGATCGCGCTTGTTTTACTGGATGACATAAGGAATTTGCGCAAGGGTGTATCCATATTCCTGAAGGTTATCCGTCATGTTACGCCAGGATTCGGCGTTTTCATCCATCTTTTCAGGCGCCGAATCCACGACAAAGACGATCCCATCCACGCCGCGCAAGACGAGCTTGCGGGTTCCGTTATAAAAAACCTGTCCGGGCACAGTATAAAGCTGAAATTTGGTGCGGAAGCCTTTGACCTCGCCGAGATCGAGGGGAAGGAAATCAAAGAAAAGCGTTCGATCCTGCTCGGTCGCCAGCGAGACCATGTCGCCGCGATGCTTGGGCGGGATCGTTTCGAAGATGCGAATGAGATTGGTCGTTTTGCCGCAAAGCCCCGGCCCGTAATAGACGATCTTACAGGACAGTTCCTTGAAGGCATAGTTGATTGTGGACATAGCTTAGTTCGCGCCGTTGATTGAGCGAAGGGGATTAAAGCAGAGCCGTCTTG
Organism: Candidatus Sumerlaeota bacterium; assembly: GCA_026398575.1. The sequence continues at coordinate 10,035 of JAPLSP010000753.1, forward strand.
CCTCCTTCAAGCGAAAATGAAGCTTCAGGAGAATTCGATTGTATTTCGTTCTTGCTCGGCCTAGCTTTCTTGCGCGAAGTAAATTGTCGGAATCATTGTTTTTAATGATTTGATATTCTGGACGCTCCGAAGCGTCCTGGCAGGAGGTCGTTTATGTCTGAGGCGCCAGTCAGTGTTCCCGCAGAGGCTATGCAAGCTCTGGATAGGTTTCTCAATGCGTCGTTGCGGCGGGATGAAGAAGCGATGAAATCATGCGTGACGCGCAAGACCTTGGAATTGGGCAAGATGCATACCCAGGGGCCGGAGGGCGTGAGATTTATCAAGGGCGATGCGCGGATGGAGGGGGACAACGCCGTCATGCCGATCAAAGCGATACGAAACGATGCGCCGGACGATGAAGAGGCGGTTATGGAGATGGACTGCGTGATGGCCAGGGAAGACGGCGAGTGGAAATTCGACCTGCTGACGACGATGGATCGGTTGATGGGAGGCAGCCTGGACGAGGTGGTGAACGCGATGACTTCGCAAATGGCGGAGGCCATGAAGGGCGTGGGCGAAGCGCTGGCGGGCGGGATGCAGGAAGCGTTCGGGCAAATATCGTCGGCGATTTCAGAGGGAGGACAGATATCGTCGGCGACTTCGGAAGGCGGGCAGAAATGGATAAGCCGATTGAGGGGATTTTCATCCTTGACAGCTTGCGCTATTGGCCCCAATATCGCTGCAATAATGCGGATGTTACTTGAGCGCTCGTATGAGCAATATCGTTCTATTCGAAGCAAAGCAAGTAAGGCGCGCATGGAGCGAGTCGGAGCAAAAATGGTATTTTGCCATTGTTGACGTTATTTCCATACTCACCAGCAGCTCCAATCCCCAAGTATATTGGCGTGTCCTAAAAAAAAGATTGCTGGCGGAAGGAAATGAAACCGTTACAAATTGTAACGCTTTGAAAATGCCGGCGACAGACGGAAAAATGCGCGTTACGGATGTTGCCAATGTGGAGCAGTTGCTCAGACTAGTTCAATCCATCCCGTCGCCCAGAGCCGAGCCATTCAAGGTCTGGCTTGCGAAAGTAGGCTATGATCGGCTTGAGGAAATAGAGAATCCCGAGCTCGCCGCACGGCGGATGCGCGAGATATATAAACAAAAAGGATATTCCGACGAATGGATAGAAAAACGGATGCGCGGTATCGCTGTTCGGGACGAATTGACGGAGGAGTGGAAAAAGCGCGGCATAAAAGAGCAGATAGAGTACGCTATCCTCACTGCTGAAATCAGCAAGGCGACCTTCGGCATGACGCCTTCCGAATACAAAGCGTTCAAGAATCTTGATAGGCCCAATGAAAATCTGCGCGATCACATGAGCGATCTGGAATTGATTTTTGCCATGCTGGGCGAAGCATCAACCACCGAAATTGCCCGTAAGAAAGATGCGCAAGGATTTCCAAAAAACAAGGAGGCTGCCTTAGAGGGAGGAACAATCGCCGGCAATGCAAGGCGTGAGCTGGAAGATAAAAGCGGCGACAAAGTTTCCACTCGCAAAAATTACAAACAATTGCAGGCAATAAATCGAAAAACAATCAAGCAAGATGGCAACTGAACAGCATTAGCAGGAGAAAAGGCGTCTATGAATCGCAACTTATTGCATGCTTTTCGGCGTTTAAATAACCTTGGCGCAAAAAGAAGGCGGCAAGCCACAAGCGTATGACGGTTTTTGGGGCTTTAATGCTTGCAAACGTAAGGGTTTCATGGTTGAAGGAAGCCGTCGTTTCGCAAAGCGGTCTCACTTGCGAATGTTCTTTGACAACTTCCCGATC
>JAPLSP010000007.1 GCA_026398575.1 Candidatus Sumerlaeota bacterium
GAGCGGGACGGCCTACCATGCGGCGCCAAACCGGATAGATTTCGCTTGAAGCAGCGCTTTCATTGGGAATATGTGAACGTAAGTGGGTTTAACTGCTTTTTCTCTTCCGGAAGGCGGCGTTAGTTCCGAAGGGGGCTGGCGCCGCTGTTTGTGAAAGTTTGCATTTTTCGGCATGACAAAAAAGGAGAGTTTCACTATGCGCAAATCGGTTGAAAGCACACGGCGGCAATTCCTGAAAGGGGCGGCTCTGGCGGCGGCGGGCGCGGTGGCGGCGCCGATGTTCATTCCGTCCTCGGCGCTTGGCAAGGACGGAGCGACGGCGCCCAGCAATCGTATCACGGTCGGATGCGTCGGCATCGGAAAACAGATGGTAGGGCACGTCAACGGCTTCGCCGGCGATCCGGATTGGAAAGTCCTGGCTTTGTGCGACGTCGAGAAGGACCGCCTCGAACGCGGCAGGAAACTTGTGACGGACAAATATGACCAGCGCATGGGCAAAGGAAACTACAAGGGACCGGATACCTACGGCGACTTCCGCGAGCTGATCGCGCGGGCGGACATTGACTCCGTGGCCATCGCGACGCCCGATCATTGGCACGCGCTGATCTCGGTGGCGGCGATGAAGGCGGGCAAGGACGTTTATTGCGAGAAGCCGCTGGCGCACAACATCAGCGAGGCCCGCGCGATCGCCGATGCGGCCAAGCGCTATAATCGCGTCTTTCAGACCGGCAGCATGCAGCGCTCGGACCGCACGTTTCGCTTCGCCTGCGAACTGGCGATCAACGGGCGGCTGGGCAAGGTGCATACCATCCACGTCAACGTCGGCGGCCCGCCGCAAACCTGCAATCTGCCGGCGCAGGAATGCCCCAAGACTTTGGATTGGGATATGTGGCTCGGACCGGCGCCATATCGGCCATACAACGAGGTGTTGTGTCCGTTTGACGATTGGAAGACGTTCCCCGGCTGGCGCGGTTTTCGCGAATACGGCGGTGGCGGCATGACCGACTGGGGCGCGCATCATTTCGATATCGCGCAATGGGGATTGGGGATGGACAAAACCGGACCGGTGGACATTATTCCGCCCGATCTGAGCGTCAGCAAGATGTTGACCTATAAATACGCGAACGGCGTCGTCATGACTCACGGCGGCGCGGAGGGCAAATCCGGGACGCAGTTCATCGGCTTGGAAGGCAGCGTCGGCGTCAATCGCGGGAATTTCCTGCTGTGCAAGCCGGAAAGCCTGGCCAAAGAAATCATCGGTCCGGATGAGATTCATCTCTATGAAAGCCGCGAGCACAGGGAGAATTGGAAGCAATGCATCCGCACGCGGCGCGAGACGATCTGCACGGCGGAGACCGGCTGCCGGACGGTGACGGTCTGCCATCTCGGCAACATCGCCTATCAGCTGGGCCGCCAGCTCAAATGGGATCCGGAGAAAGAAGTCTTCATCGGCGACGATGAGGCAAATCGCCTGCTGCGCCGCCCGATGCGCGAGCCGTGGGAGCTATAAAGCAGACGCCGGCCCCAAGGCATAGGCCGGTCCCTCGTCCCCCGTCCGTGTCTGTCCGTGCCAGTCCGTGTGAGTCCGTGTCCGTCCAGCCCCTCGCTCAAAAAGCCACCCGATTAAATTTCCAAAAGGAATAAGCTACAATGAAATCCCTTCGCTCAATACTCTCCTCAGCGATGATTCTGGCATTATGCTCTGTTTTTAGCTTCGCTCAGCTCGCGCCGAAAAGCGATTCCGGCGCCTTCGACGCCGATACGCAATCCAAACTGGACGCCGCGTTCAAGGAAATGAAAAACTATAAGGAAGGCGTGAAGGACGATGGCTGGAAGTTGATCGAAAGCGCCGTTGTCGCCGCGCAGGTCTCCAAAGAGAAGCGCGCCTTCATCCTCCCGCGCCTGACGGATCTCTTCAAGCCGGATACGACGATCGAATGCAAGCGCTTTGCCGCAAAGCAGATGCTGCTGGTGGGCACAGAGGAAAGCGCCAAAGCTCTCGCCGGACTCCTGACGGACGCGGAAGCCTCGGCGCCGGCGCTTTATGCATTGGAACGCATTCCCGGCGAAGGCATTTCCGCAATTCTGCGCGACGCCCTGCCCAAAGCCTCCGGCAAAATTAAAGCCGGCATCATCAACAGCCTCGGGCAGCGTCGCGACGCGAAGGCGGCGTCAGCGATGGGGCCGGCGTTGGGCGATTCCGATCCGATGATCGCAAAGGCGGCCGCATTGGCGCTTGGGAATATCGGAACGGTTGAAGCCGCCGACGCCCTGACCGCGGCGCGCGTCAAGGCGCCGGAAGCGCTTCTCGCGCCCATCTGCGACGGCCTTCTCCTCTGCGCCGATCAGATGGCGCGCAACAAGGGGCAGGAAGCGAAAGCCGCCGCGATTTATGAAACACTGACCGCCAATGGCAAGCCCGATTACATTCGCGGCGCAGCCTTTCGCGGATTGGTCACGATGAAGGGCGACAAAGGCCCTGCGATGCTCGTCGAAGCGTTGAAGGGCAAAGACGCCGCGCTGATTCCAGCCGCTGTGGCGTTGGTCCGCGAGCTACCCTCGAATGAAACAGCCCAGACAGCCGTGTATGCGCTTGCGAAACTGCCTGTCGAGCGCCAGCCGCTGGTGATCTACGCCCTGGCGGACCGCGACGCCTATGATGCTAGAGAGGCGGTCCTCGAGGCGTGCAAAAGCACGGACGATGCCATACGGGTGGCGGCCCTGACGGCGTTGGCCCGTATCGGTGGCAACTCGGCGGTTGCTGTTTTGGTGAAGGCGGCATGTGATCCTAAAACGCCGCGTGAGCGCGATGTTGCGCGCGACAGTCTGGACCGCTTGCGGGGAGTGGATATTGAATATGCGATGCTCAATGCGCTTGTGAAGGCCGAGGCGCCGGAGCGCGTCGAATTGATCCGCTCGCTCGGCGCGCGCGCCGCGACAAAATCCGAATCCGTCAACGCCATGATGAAGGCGGCCAACGACGAGAACGCGGACGTGCGCAAAGAAGCCCTGAAATCCCTCGGCGTGGTCGCTGGCGGAAAAAACATGCCGGCGCTCGTCGAATTTCTCATCAAGGCGCAAACGCCGGCGGAACGAACGAGCGCCGAAGCTTTGGTGGTGGTGGTTGCGCGCAAGATCGCGGACGAAAACAAACGCCCGGAAGCCGCTCTCAAAGCGCTCGACAGCGCGACGCAACGCGATGTGCGATGCGCGTTGATTTCCGCCGTCGGAAAGATCGGCTCGCCGGCGGGTCTTGCCGCGCTCAAAGCGGCGGCGGCCGACAAGGATGAAGACGTCAAGAAGGCAGGAATCCGCGCCATGTCCGATTGGCCCACGGATGCGCCGCTGGCGGATTTGCGCGAAACGCTGGCAAAAAATTCCTCGAATGCAGGCCTGCGCGGATTGGCGCTGCAAGGCTGCGCGCGGCTGGTCGGGCTGCCGAGCGAGCGCGGCAGGGATGAGACGGCGAAGATCCTCGAAGAGATGATGAGTCAGGCGCAGACGGATGGCGAAAAGAAAACCGTATTGTCTGCGCTGGGCAAGGTACGGCATCCGCGCGCGCTGGAGCTGGCGCAGGCACAGGCCGCAAACAAGGCGCTGCAAGCCGAAGCGCGCATGGCGGTGGACCAGGTTCAAAAACTCCTGAGCCGTCCCTATGATCTGTCGGCGTCGTGCTCGGACGACCGCGACGTGCCGGCCAACGCCATGGATGGCGATATCAAGACGCGCTGGGGCACGGGCAAAGGCCAGGAGAAAGGCCAATGGTTCCAGATTGATCTGGGGCAGGAGCAGCCGGTGGATTCGATCACTCTCGACGCCGGCAGCTCGAAGGGCGACTACCCGCGCGAATACGAAGTCTTCGTCTCCAACAGCGTGAAGGATTGGGGCGAGCCGGTCGCCAAGGGAACGGGCAAAGACGCCGTGACACAAATCAAATGCAAACCCAAGAAGGGCCGCTACATCCGGATCGTCCAAAACGGCGCAGCCGGCTCGAGTTGGTGGTCCATTTATGAGTTGAAGATCAATGGCAAGTAAAACCGAAAAGCATCTGTTGGTACTTTCGTCGGCGGACGTGCGCCAGGCCCTCCCCATGCCGGCCGCGATTGCGGCGATGCGGACGGCGTTCGCGCTTTTGGCCTCGGGGAAGGTTCATCTGCCCGCGCGCAGCGTGATCCGGACGCCGCAGGACGATGGCGATCTGCTGATCATGCCCGCGATTCAGTCCGAAGGGCGGCGGATGGGCGTGAAGATTCTCTCGCTGTTTCCGGGCAACATCAGCCGGGGAATGCCCCTGATCCACGCGCTGATGGCGCTGTTTGACGGCGAAACGGGACAGCCGCTGGCGGTGATGGACGCCGGATCGCTGACGGCCATTCGCACCAGCGCAACTTGCGCCGTGGCCACGGATTTGCTAGCGCGGCGCGATGCGCGGACGCTGGCCGTCTTCGGCGCAGGCCTTCAAGGCGCCGCGCAGATCGAAGCCATTGCCGCCATTCGAAAGCTGGTGAAGGTTTGGGTGTTCGATCCACTCGGCGATAAGGCGCGCATGTTCGCCTCCGAGATGGGAGAGCGCCTGGGTTTGGACATCACGGCTGTCCAGACACCGCAGGAAGCCCTCGCCAACGCCGACATCGTCTCGACCGCTACGGTCTCGGCCACGCCCGTCTTTCGCGACGCGGACCTGAAGCCCGGCGTTCACGTCAACGCCATCGGCGTTTACACACCCGAAAAGCGCGAGATTCCCGTGGAAACAGTGACGCGAGCATTGCTGGTCGTTGATCAGCGTGAGGCGTGCATGGCGGAAGCCGGCGATATTCTGATCCCGATCAAGAACGGAATCATCGGCGCCGGCCACGTCGCCGCCGAACTCGGCGAACTGGTCCTTGGGATAAAGCCGGGGCGAACGAGCGAGGAGCAAGTCACGCTCTTCAAAGCGGTCGGCTTGGCGATTCAAGACCTTGCCGCAGCCTGGCAGGCCTATGAAACAGCCCGCCAGACGGGCCTTGGCCAATCGGTTCCTTTATGAAAACTATCAGCATCCTCAATCAAGTGCTCGGCCCGGTCATGCGCGGGCCGTCCAGCTCGCATACGGCAGGCGCGTTTCACATTGGCTGCATGGCGCGATCGTTGCTCGGTGGCGCGCCGCGAAAGGCCGTGCTGGCTTTTGATCCGGCAGGTTCCTACGCGGCCACCTACGTTCAGCAAGGCGCCGATCGCGGCTTTGCGATGGGGCTTATGAAAAAGCCGCTGACCGATGAATCGTTCTTCACCGCGTTGAGCGACGCGCCGAAGTCCGGGCTGGAAATTTGCTTTCAAGTCCGGAAGCTTGCCAATCCGGACCACCCGAACACGGTTGAAATTGATCTCACCGCGACGGATGGCCGCGAATTGCATTTGGCCGCGCGATCCATCGGCGGCGGCGAAGTGGAAATCACGCGCGTGGATGGCCGTCCCGTGTTATTCAATGGCTCTGCTTATGAGACGCTGGTGGAAGTTCCCGCCGCCCACGCGCCTGCGGTGCAAGCGCTGCTGGCGCAAGACGGCGCCTTGCTGGAGAAGCCCGTTCGTTCCATAGATGGCGGGACAGCGCGTCTGACGACGCGGCGCAAGGCTGCGCTGCCGTCAAAGATTCGTTGCGGCCTGCTGGCGCTGGGCGCCTCCGCGCGAATCTGGGAGTCCACGCCGGTGTATTTTGTGCAGACCGGCCAACCGCTATTCGCGAGCGCGGCGCAGATGGTTCAGCTCGCGCAAGAGCGCAACCAGTCGCTCGGGAAAATCGCGCTTGCTTATGAGGCGCAATTGCTTGGCATCAGCGAAGCGGAAGTGATGAACGAAGCGCTCCGCCGTTATGACATCATGGCGCAGTCTGTTGAGCGCGGACTCGATCCGGAGTTCACCGGCCTCCAGTTGCTGCCGCCATGCGCTGGCGCCATCTTTCAGGCGGAAGCCGCCGGGCGGTTATCCGCGCGCAGCCTGCATACGCGCGCTGCGGCGCGGGCGATGGCCGTGATGCACGTGGATGGAGCGATGGGCGTTGTCTGCGCCGCGCCTACGGGCGGATCGGCAGGCGTGATTCCAGGAACGCTGCTGACCGTTGCCGAGGAGCGCTCCTTGACGCGCGAGCAAATCGCCCTGGCGCTGCTTGCCGCTGGCGCTATTGGCGTGATCCTGGCGCAGCGCGCGACGTTCGCCGCCGAAGTGGCGGGATGCCAGGTCGAGATCGGCGCTTCCGGCGCCATGGCCAGCGCGGCGGTCGTGGACGCGTCCGGCGGCAGCGCGCGCCAGGCTTGCGACGCGGCGGCGATTTCTTTCCAGAACACGATGGGCATGGTGTGCGATTTGCTGCATGGGATGGTGGAAATCCCCTGCCATACCCGCAACGCCGTCGCCGCCGCCAGTGCCTTCGTCAACGCGGACATGATTCTGGGCGGCTACGCCAACCTCATCCCGCTCGATGAAACGATTGACGCGGTTTACGCCGTAGGTCAGGCGATGCCGGTGGAATTGCGCTGCACATCCAAAGGCGGCCTGGCCATCGCCCCGTCAGCGCAGGCTCTAAAGCCCCGGAAACCCATTCCATAAGAACTGGCGCCGAATGGTAGGCCGCTCCGCTCCGTCGGACGGCCTTGGCGCGCGATGGCCGCCCGACGGAGCGGAGCGGCCTACCATTTGGCGCCTAGCTAAACAATCCCCTTGACGCGGCGAAAACTTGAAAAGCAGATTGGCAGGGATTTT
>JAPLSP010000686.1 GCA_026398575.1 Candidatus Sumerlaeota bacterium
CTTTTTAGCGCCAAGGCCATTGAAACGCCAAAAAGAAGGCGGCAAGCCACCTTACTCCAAAAGCTGGCGCCGCTCCTATCCGCATCAATCTTTTCTTCGGACAGTAGTATTCATGATGATTTTATGTTTTCGCATTTACAAATGTAAATTCTACGCCTTTGCCTTGTCGCTGGCTGCGGCGAGGCGGCGGGCCTGGGCGGCTTGCCGGCGCATTTGGGGGATGGAGCGCGTCTTGAGGCGCGCGGCGCCTTTCCATTTCTTCACACCCAGTCGCTTCTCGGAGGCCAGGCGCTTGCGCGCCGCGGGGATTGCCCGGACGTATTGCGGCAGCCATTGGGCCTGCGCCACCAGCATTTCATCCACCATCTGCCAGATTTCCGGAGGGTTGCAGACGGCCGCGGTCAATGGATCGTGCAAGACGGCTTGTTTGAGCAGCGTCACGTCGCCATGAACCGCCGCCTCGACCGCCATGCGCTGGACGTTGATGCTGGCGTTCAGCGTCGCGGCGCACGCCAGCGGCAGATCGCCCACGCGCGGGATGTTCACGCCGTTGCGGTCCACGTATCCGGGAACCTCGACGATGGCGTCGCCAGGCAGGTTGGAGATGACGCCGTTATTGCGCACGTTGAAGTGTCCGCGATAGACGCGCCCTGTTTCGAGCGATTCGATGATGTAGCTGCCGTGTTCCGTGCCGCGGTTTTCGGGCGCAATGGGCTTCTTCTTCTCTTTCAGCCATTGCGGGAAGTCGGTCTTGAACCAGTTCCGGCCCTCGGTGCAAACGCGCAGGTATCCGCCCGTCTCGCCGTTGATCCAGGAGCTGAGATCAATCCATTGTTTGATTTCCTGCGGGCGCTTGCGGTACCACGGCACATACTCCGAAACATGGCCGTTGGATTCGGTCGTGTAGTAGCCGAATCGCCGCAGCATGTCTATGCGCACTTTTTCCGTTTTGCTAAAAACCGGATGCCGCTCGAAGGCGCGGAGCAATTCTTCGCCGGTGATCTTGCGGCCTTTGTAGATGATCTGGGTGTACCACGTCTGGTGATTGATGCCGGCGCAGATGATGTCCACTTCGCTCTTGTCTTTCGCGCCGAGCGCCTGCGCGATCTGCCAGTGCCCGCCCTCGACGCCGTGGCAAAGGCCGAGGGTGTTGACGCCGCCGTACTGGAGCGCCGCCCATGTGTTCATCGCGTTTGGGTTGGCGTAGTTGAGGAAGAGCGCTCCGGGTTTGGCCACTTCGCGGATGTCTTTGCAGAAATCGAGGACGCAGGGGATATTGCGCTGTCCGTACATGATGCCGCCGATGCACAGCGTATCGCCGACGCACTGGTCCACGCCGTATTTCAGCGGAATATCAATATCGAGTTTGAAAGCCTCCAAGCCGACGATGCGCGAGACATTGATGACGTAGTCGGCGCCTTCGAGCGCGCGCCGGCGGTCGAGCGTCGCCGTGATGCGCGCCGGGAAGTTGTTATCCTGAATGTCCTTGCGGCACAGCGCCAGCACCATGTCCAGGTTGCGCCGGTTGATGTCTGTGAAGGTGAAATGAGTGTCCTGCAATTCCGGCACGGTCAGGATGTCGCGGAGCAGTCCGCGTGTGAACCCAACGCTCCCGGCGCCGATAAAGGCGACTTTGATCATGGTTATATTCTCGTGCCAAGATGATTCGTTTTGCCATGTCATACGCTTGCTAAATGGCGCCATGCGGTGACGGACTCCTCCAAATCCGCCAGAAACCTTTTGATTGCGGGTGTGCAATCCTGCGATTCCGTGCGTCCTATGAGCCGGGCGATGTCCTCTTCAGTGCGCGCGGTTTCATGCGCGAAACTGGCCAAACGTCCCTTGGCTATATTCCTTGGCGTGTCCGTCGCTCCCGAATACAATTGTTCCATATCCAGCAACAAGCGGTGCAGAGACTCCGCCGTGAGACCGAGTTCCTTGGCGTAGGCCTCGGGCCGGTCGTGAAGGCGGCTCCAAATCCAGCGTTCTGGCGCTTCTTCGCCAGGTAGGCGTAGCAGACGAACCGGACCATGTCTATAGGAAGCCTGCTTGATTCTGTCTTCCTCTTCTAGTGTTGCGTCCCCATCAATGACGAATAGAAAATCATCCAGCAGATCGAATTTCGCAAAAGCCCGCACATGCTGGGGAAATTCCGATTTGCCTGTATTGCGGCCGACTTCGATATCGGACGGACACAGATTCAATTTAGGATTAAGAACGTCGAATATTCCCAGCAAAAGCGCCTCGGCCATTTCATCTTCGCAGAGGATAGACAACTTGTCCATTGTCTGACTATATAGGGACTTTTGAATCAAGTCTCTATAAGGAGGAATGATGACGGCATTGTCCCCGGTCCGTTCCAGGAATATTCGAGCTTCCTGTGGAACAGACTCTAGTACGGCAAGGCTATGAGTAGCGACAACAATTTGAAGGTCGTGGCGCAATGCCAGACGCTGCAGTTCCAGCATCAGTCGTCGCTGCGTGGTCGGATGCAAGCCTGCTTCGACCTCATCAATTAAGATCAAGCCTCCTGACTTATCTGCCAGGTCTTTTGCCAGGCGAAGGATAGCGCGTTCGCCGGCGGACATGTGAAATTCCGAATAGGCCGTATCTTGCCCATTTTCGCGCTCTGCAAAGAATAGAGAGCGGTCCTCGCGAGAAAGCAAAAATAGCCGGCGATAATGCAACGGCGGTGGCATAATCCGATGCGCAAACTCCAATACATCCGCCGAAATCTCCTCTTTGGTGATTTCTTTGCGGGCCATCTGAAGGGTATGGCGAACGGTGGAGGGATTGTTAAGATTCTCCAGTGTTCGGAGAAGCACGTGCCGTTCCGGATTGCGAGCGGATTTATCTCCGGTATAACTGCGATTCCATTTATTCGCGCCTCGCCTCCATTTCATCCTGGCATGTCCGGATCCGTGGACATAGGAAAATTCCAGCTTGGATGGATGCTGGTGATCCGATACATCCGCATCATGTTTAGAGCGAAAATCAGGGAAAATCCATGATGGCATAATATGCCGTGCGCTCGGATGTGGACGTTTGTAGGCGCAGGCGAGCGCGAAAAGGATAGTGGACTTGCCGCAGGCATTGGGCCCCGCAAGCACAGTCACGGGGTAGCTAAACCGAACAGAAAGATTGCGGATGCCACGAAATTCCTGGATTCGAATTTCCTCCAGGAATTCCGTCATCTGCGGACGTTTGGCGCGCAATTGATCCCATATCTGCGCAAAAAGACGCTTATACATATCGGCGGCCTCCGACTATTCCAGCGAAAACTCGCAAACGCATCACGCCTCTTCGTGACGCGATCGCCATAATCTCAGAGCGGCGGCTCCGAAGGTATTCAAGTGAGAGCTTCATAAACTATCCGCTTTCTCCATCGAGCTCATGACTTGGCGCTCGGCGAGCTCAAGCCGGGCTTTACCTCCACCTTCATCCCCGGCATGATGCGCAAATGGCCGTCGGTCACGATTTTTTCGCCGGCGTCCAGGCCTTTCTCGATCACCATCAGGCCATCAAAGGTCAGGCCCGATTTCACCAGACGCGTCTCGACGGTCTGGTCGGATTTGACCACGAAAAGATACTGGCCGTTCTGCCCGGTCTGCACGGCCTGCGAGGGAACCACCACCACGTTGCGCAATACGTCCAGCGTCAGCGCCACGGTCACGAATTGCCCCGGCCACAGGCGTTTGTCCGTATTGGCGCAAATGGCCTTGAGGCGGATGGTCCCTGTGTTGCGGGAGACCTCATTGTCCATGAAGGCCAGTTCGCCGCCGGTCGGCTGATCGCCGTCGCCCGAGGGTGTGATTGCCGTCATCAGGCGCTCCTTGCTGCCGATGCGGCGCTGGACGGCTGCGAATTCGCGTTCCGGAATGGAAAAAGCGACGTTGATCGGCGAAATCTGGTTGATGACGACCAGCGCCGGAGTGTCGTTGGCTTTGATCAGATTGCCTTCGTGAACCAGCAGGTTGCCGGTGCGGCCATCCAGCGGCGAGCGGATCGCGCACCAGCTGACCAGCAGCTGCGCAGATTCGACAGCCGCGATGTCGGCTTTGGTCATCGCATTCTTTGATTCCGCAACCGTGCGGTAGCGGTCGTAATCCTCTTTGGGAACGACCGCTTTCTCATACAGCTCTTGATAACGCTTGAGCTCGGCATCCGCATTTTTGGCTTCAATCAAATCTTTGGCTTGATTCGCCTGTTCCTTGTGCAAGGTGGCTTCGTACTGAGCGCTGTCAATCGTGAAAAGCAAATCGCCTTTCTTGACGTCCTGGCCTTCTTTGAAATGGACACGCATCAGCTGTCCGCTTACCTGCGCTTTGATCTGGACGGTTTGGAATGGCTCGACGGTTCCCACGGCGAGCAGCCGGATGGGAATGTCTTTGCGAACGGCATCGGCGGCCAGCACGGGAACCGGTCCGCTGGGACCGTCTCTTTTGCCGCTTTCGCCTTTGCCTGCCGAATCGGATTTTCCTTTGGGCGATTCGGTCTTGCCGGAGGGCTTCTCCGGCGCATTTTTTTCTTCCGCAGCACGAATGAAGAGAGCGATTGCCAGGAAAAAGATGAACGGAAGCGACAAATAGAAGCGGCTTCTCGCATATCCAGAGAGCCGGGATACAGTTGAAAATTTCATATTATTGGGTTTCACGATGAGTAGGATATTTGGGTTGCAGCCGTGCGGCAAATTTTTTGGCTATTTTTATTTCCGCGCGCGCAAAACACAACTCCGAAAGATTGTATCATGCCCAGCTAATGCGCATTCAAGGCTTCTTTGCGAGTTTTTATGGAATGGATCGGCGCCGGGACGCTTGGATCTTGCCTGCCGCGTGATCTGCCTGGCATGATTTGACGATTGACGGCCAAGGGATTTCTATTCTTGAATTGGCAATCAATATGAGCGATTCATGGAATCATGACCCAGCAATCCGAAAATCAAATCCCGATTCTTGATTCGCCAAACGCGGAAAGTGGCGGCGCCAGGGAGACCCTCGCGAGCGAACGGCTGATCCTGCATGTGGATATGGACGCCTTCTTTGTCTCGGTCGAGCGCCGCGCCGATCCATCGCTCGCGGGCAAACCCGTCATCGTCGGCGGCGATCCGGACGGGCGCGGCGTGGTGTGTTCGGCCTCGTATGAAGCGCGCGTCTTCGGCGTGCGGTCGGCGATGCCGATGGCGCATGCCAGGCGCTTGTGTCCGCAGGCTATCTGCGTGCCGGTGGGGCGTAGCGACTATGGCGCCGCCGCGCAAGAGGTGCGCGAATTATGGCGCGCCATGACGCCGCTGGTTGAGTCAATGTCGCTCGACGAAGCCTATCTGGACCTGACCGGAACCGAGCGGCTGCACGGGCTCGTCTGGCTGGCCGCCGACGCGCTGATCCGCCGCACGCGCGAAAAACTGAAATTGCCGTGCTCAATCGGCATCGCGGTTAACAAGATGCTGGCCAAGGTGGCGTCGGACTACGTCAAGCCGCAAGGGCTGCTGCGGATTATGGCGGGAGAAGGCGGGGCATTTCTCCGGCCCTTGCCGTTGCGGCGGATGCCGGGGATCGGCCCCAAGACCGAAGAGCGCCTTGCGCGCTATGGGCTTGAAACGCTGGGCGATCTGGTGGACCTGGGCAAAAACACGCTCGAGGCGGCGATGGGGGAGATGGGTGTCTGGTTGTGGCTGCGGGCCGGCGGCTATGACGACTCGCCGGTGCGCGCGGAACATGAGCAGGCGCGCTCGATCAGCCGCGAGACGACCTTCGAAACCGACACCACCGATCCACGGCGGCTCGATACGACGCTGTCGTGGCTGAGCGAACGGGTGGCGGCGGCGCTGAGGGAAGAGGGTTTGGCGGCGCGCACGGTGACGCTGAAACTGCGCTATTCGGATTTTGAAACGCTGACGCGTTCCTCCACGCTCGCCGGGCCGACGAACGACGACCGGGCGATTTACGAAGAGGCCGCGCGCCTTCTGGCCAAAGCGCATACCCGGCGCGTTTGCATCCGGCTGCTGGGCGTCGGGACGTCGAACTTGTGCGAGTCGCAATACCAGCTGGACTTGTTCGACGCCGAGCGGCAAATTAGGCGCGGGCGGTTGAACGCGGCCTTCGACGCCATCCGCGCCCGTTACGGGAAAAGCGCCGTCCTCCGCGCCCGCTCCTGGCCGATGGATAAATAGCTAGTAGTTCCGTTTGTAGTTCCAACTTCAGTTGGCGCTTGTAGTTCCAACTTCAGTTGGTGTTTGGAGTTCAAACTTTAGTTTGTGATTGGAATTCAAGCTTCAGGAGGATTGAAAAATGATCAACATCGTAACCGCCAACCGCCGCCATTATTCAGACTTTGGCTGGCTTCAAACCTACTGGCTGTTTTCATTCGCCGACTACTACGATCCCGGCAATATACAATACGGCGCGCTTCGCGTGTTCAACGATGACGTCGTTCAGCCAGGCAAGGGCTTTCCCACGCATCCCCATTACGAAATGGAAACCATCACGATTGTTCTGGACGGGGAAATCACGCACGAAGACAGCATGGGCAATCGCGCCGTCATTCAGGCGGGGGACGTTCAGCGCATGTCGGCGGGAACGGGCCTGACCCACTCGGAATTCAACCTGGCCAAAAAGCCCGTGCATTTTTATCAAATCTGGCTCTACCCGGATATGCATGGCCTGAAGCCTTCTTACAGCCAGAAACGATATCCGCCTTCCGCTTGGAAAAACACTCTTTTTCCCGTCGCCTCGGGACAGGGCATGGAGGACATCGTGACTTTCCACACGAACGCGACGATCTACCGTTCGCAACTCGACGCCGGCAAGTCCGTTGAATTCCCCACGCAGGATTTGCGGCGCATCTATGTCTATCTTGGGGAAGGGAGCTTGAAGATCAACGATGTCGCGATGGCGCCCGGCGACCGCGGGCGGATTGACCTGGAGACGCATCTCCACATCGAGGCCCTGAGTAGCGCCAGTTTCATCCTGATTGATGTCCCTTCATGCAAAGGCTGGGGCTATGACCAGCAGACGCTCCAAGGCGCCCGGGCATAAGAACAGGATTATGCAAACAGAATGATTGAGGTTTGATTCCATGTTCCGATTTCGCGACAGCCACCAAAAAGAAATTCATCTGACGCCGAAGACTATCGTCCTGAAGGTCGGCTCGAATATCTTGTGCGGACCGGATAAGCGGCTCGATACCGCCTATATCCACACCCTGACTGAGTTGATCTGCCATCTGATGGACCGCGGCATTCGCGTCGTGCTGGTTTCATCCGGCGCCATCGCGGCGGGATTGGGGCGCATGAAAATCAGCAAACAATCCCGCTCCATCGCCGAAAACCAGGCCCTCGCCGCCATCGGCCAAAGCCGGCTGATGCAGGTCTATGGCGACGCCTTCGAGCGGCATGGGCGGCAGGTGGCGCAGGTGCTGCTGACGCGGCCCGACCTCGAAGACCGCCGCCGCTACCTTAACGCCCGCCGCGCCTTCGAGGAACTGCTGAACATGGGCGTCGTCCCCATCGTCAACGAGAACGACACGACGGCGGTCGAGGAGATCAAGTTCGGCGGCAACGACGTGTTGTCGGCGCTCGTGGCGATCAAACTGAAGGCCGACTTGCTGATCCTGCTGACCAACGTGGACGGCGTCTATGACTCGAATCCCGCGCTCAATCCCAATGCCCGGCTGATTCCAATCGTCGAGCGCGGCGAGGCGATCGAGGACACCGTCGAGACCACCGGTAAATCCGCCCTTGGCACGGGTGGCATGGAATCGAAAATCATTGCCGCGAAGCTGGCAACGGAGGGTGGCGTTTACGTCATGGTCGCCAACGGGCGCAAGCCGGAAGTGATGGATGGCCTGCGGCAGGGCGATCTGACCGGAACGATCTTCATCGCGAACCGCGAGCGGCGGCAGTCATCATGGTCCAACTGGATTTTGTCGGCGCGGCATGACCCCAAATGCCGCATCGTGGTTGACGCCGGCGCCCGCCGCGCGTTGGTCGAGGGGAAAAAGAGTTTGCTGCCCGCCGGTGTGCGCGCGGTTTATGGGGAATTTCAGCAAGGGGACGTGGTGGACGTCGTGGACGCGGTGGACGGTGTGGACGGCGTGGACGGCGCGGAGGGGAAAAGCGAATGCTTTGCTCGCGGCGCCGTCAACTACTCCAGCGAAGAAATCGAACGCATCAAAGGCCTGCGCTCCTCCCAAATCGAAAAGACTCTCGGCTACCTCTACGAAACCACCGTCATCCACCGCGACAACCTGGTTGTGCTGGAGTAGAAATCCGTGCGGTGGGCTGAAACAAGATCTCTTTACTTCGCAAACTCAATGCGGAACGCCACGGCATGTTTGCAAGGCCATTGCGCAACAGGCTTGATGACAAGCGCGTCGGCGGTTTGCTGCCAATCGAGTTTGCCGTCGAAGCCGAGCAAATTCACCGAAGCCGCTTTCTTTGCGTCGGCGCCGGCGGCGGCAAGGGCTTTGATGGTCACGTCGCTTTGCGGCGCGCCGAGGCATAAGGCATAGAGGACATCGCCTTTGGTGGTGAAGCGGATGTCTTCGGCGCTGTAGGCGAAATCTTCTTTGAAGTGGCCGCCGGTAACTTGCGTGCGGCCTTCGCCATACACCTTCCACGGACGCGTGCCGTGAATGGCCTCGCTGTTGATCTTCATCCACGCGGCCAGTTCGCTGAGCAACTGTTCGACGTCGGCGTCAAGCGATCCGTCGGGACGCTGGACGATGTTCAAGAGCATGTTGCCGTTCTTGCTGACAATGTCCGCGAGCGTGCGGACCACCCAGTCGGTGTTGCGGTAGGGTTTGCCGGTGTCTTTGATTTTCCAGTCCGCGTTGTAGAACCAGTCGGCGATCGAGGTGTCGGTCTGCCACGGCTCTGGCTTGATGCCGGCCAGGCCGCCGCGTTCGACGTCCTGCACGCCGATGCCGTCCACGTATTCGCCGTGCGTCGTGCGCGGGCGCCAGTCTTTGAGGCAATACACGGCTTCGAGTTTGCTGCCGTGGGCGGCGACGTTGGCATTGTAGAAATGCGACAGCATCTTGCGTCCCGTCTCGCCGAACGGCAGCGCGCCGTCCGTGTAGAGCAGGTCGGGCTGATAATTATCCAAAAGGTCCGTGATGCGGTTGAGCCATTCCTGATGCCAGCGCGGATCAACGCTATACCAGGCCTTGTCGTCTTTGTCCGCCAGGGGATGATACAGCTCGGCATACTTCGGATCGGCGCCATCAAAGGGCACGCCTTTCATTGTGCCGGTGGTGTCGGCGCCGTGGCTGGGCTGGAACCAGGTGAAGCTGGCGCCGAGATGCTCGGAGACGCCGAACTTCAGCCCCTGTTTTTGCGCGGCGGCCTTCCATGCGCCGACGATGTCGCGATGCGGGCCCATGTTGACGGCGTTCCAGGAATGAAACTTCGAGTTCCAGAGGTCGAAGTTATCGTGGTGCACGCCCATGCTGACGAAGTATCGCGCGCCGGCGGCCTTGTAGAGAGCCATCAAACGGTCGGGATCGAACTTCTCCGCGGTCCAGAGCGGGATGATATCTTTATAACCGAACTTCGAGGGATGGCCGAAGTGTTCGAGATGATATTTGTATTTCTTGTCGGTCTCCATGTACATCCGCTTGGCGTACCAATCGCCAAACATCGGCACGCACTGCGGCCCCCAATGTGCCCAGATGCCGAACTTCGCATCGCGAAACCAATCGGGACACTTGTACTGCTTGAGCGATTCGAAATCCGGCTTGAATGGCCCATCGGCAATTTGAGGTTCGCCAAACGCGGCGGCGCCGGTGAGCATCGCGGCCACCGCAAGAGTGACGCCGCAGATGGGATGTGCTTCGTTCATCATAGTGGGTCCCTTCTAATCATGATTGGAAGAGCGTTAATGAACATGGTAGCCGCGGCGTTGTCAAGGCTGACGCTTACGGATTATTTGAAAGACGCTCGTCAAGCGATTGAGAAGAATGACCTTTCTCGAGCGACAAAACTATGCAGGCGCATCTGTGGGCAGGTTTGGGCAGGTTGGGCAAGTTTGAGCTTGCAAGGCGGTAAATGGGGCTGATAGAGTTTGGGCCGGTTGGTCAGGCGTAGATGTGGGCAGGTTGGGCAAGTTCGCGCATGATCAGGTTTGGGCAGGTTTGGGTAGGTTGGGCAGGTTCGAGCATGATCAGGTTCGGGCAGGTTGGGCAGGTTCGAGCAGGTTGGGCAGGTTCGAGCAGGATCAGGTTTGGGCGGGGGCATGCGAATGCGGAAGAATGAAAGGACGCCTGGCGCGTCGAATACGCGGTTCATGGAATTGCGAAAAGGCGTTAAAAGGCGCGACTGTCTCGCGCGCGGCGCAGGAAACAAGATATGTCTCAGGGAGGCCAAGAATGCCTTGGTGGGAATATTACGAATTTGGCGCTCAACCTTCTCTTGACGCAACGGCGCCCCTTGTAAAGAGCGAAGATTTTGATTTGTTCTGGGGACGCGCGAAAGAGATCGAGACATTGCAGAGCCATGCGGACACAGAAACAAAAACATGTCAGTTGATCATCGGCGATGCCGGCATGGGAAAGACGTCCCTTCAATGCAAGGCCTTTCAAGAGGACAGGGGATTCGTTCGGGTGAATTTAAGCAAGGCGCGCTCGGCTGAAAAAGCCGACTGCGAGATTGCGAGCGCCCTTGTTAATCATCTGAAGGAAAAAGGCATCAAAATCAGCGACTTGGAAAGGCGTCTGGATCGCTCGGTTTCCCATACTACGGGGCGGGTACTGCACGCCAGCCCGGAGGGAGTAGGAGCGAGTTCCGTTAACCAAACGACCGAAACGCTGGACTGGGACTTGGCAATAGAGGCAATTATCCGCGAAACTCTCAGTAGGCTGTCTTCCAAGTACAAGCGTGTGGTTCTGGCTTTGGATGAATCCGATTTTCTTGGCGACAGCGATGCGACCGAATTATGCAGACTATGTCAAAGAGTCAAAGACATGCTGCCGGAGCCTGGAATCCTTATCCTGGCGAACCGCGACGTCAACGGGGTGTTCTGGAAGGATTTTTCAGAGACGAGATCCCTGGTCCGGGCCACATTCGATAATCTGCATCGCTTGTCTTCGCTCTGGAAGCCCGGCGAGGGGAACGTGAAGGAATTTCTGGTCCCAAGGTTTAAGCGCGGGAAACTACCATCGGCTTCCCGCTTTCCTTTGTCGGACAGACTTTGTTATTGGCTGGACATTTTATCCCACGGCAATATTCGCGAGGTATTGAGATATACCAAGCACGTACTGATGCGGGGAGCAGGCAGGGAATCAATCCCCTTATCCGATAAATTTGCCATACAATGCCTTTTACAGGATTTTCCTGAGCTGGGTGTTGAGGATGAGGAGGATCGAAATATCCTCGCTTTTCTGGCAAGGACGCCTTCATCAATGTCCGACAAGAAATTCATCAAGATCGCCGGCAGCCGTTCCACGTTGCAGCGCCGGCTTGAGAATCTTGAAAAGAAAATGTTTGTGGAACGCGACTCGAGAGTTCAAGGGAAACGGCAAATATACAGGATTACCAAAAAAACTGAAATTCTCGGAATTAAAGCGCGCTAATTGACGCGCTCAACGCCACCAACTGGATTGCGTAATTCTCATATTTCGTTTGCTTTCCCCCCAGTTTCCTACCCTAAACTGCGCCATAAGATATTTAAGGTATCTACGACCTTGGATCGGAGGAGCGAGCCATGCCCAAGATAGCCATGATCGGCGCGGGGAGTTTGATTTTCTGCAAGACGCTGTCGTCGGATATTCTGGCCACGCCGGCGTTGCGCGACAGCGAGATTTGCCTGATGGACCTGGACAAAGCCAAGCTCAAACGCATGGAGGCGTTTGTCGGGCGCATGATCGCCGAGAACAAACTGCGGGCGCGCGTCACTGCCACGACCGACCGCCGCAAGGCGCTCGACAGCGCGGACTATGTTATCATCATGATCCAGGTTGGCGGGCTTGACGCCTATCAACACGACTACCTGATCCCGCTCAAGTATGGCGTGGATCAGTGCATCGGCGATTCGCTCGGGCCGGGCGGCGTTTTCCGCGGATTGCGCACGATCCCGGTGCTCTTCGATATCGTGAAGGACATGCAGGAGCTTTGTCCAAACGCGCTTCTGATCAACTACGCCAATCCAATGGGCGGATGCTGCGCGGCGCTGGGGCGCGTTATGGAGAATGGGCAGTTCATCGGCCTTTGCCACGGCGTGCAGACAACGCTCGATTTGATCGCGCGCTATGTTGACGTTCCGAAGGACCAGGTGGATTTCCTCGCCGCCGGTATCAATCACATGGCGTGGTTCCTCTCGCTGAAAGACAAGCGCGATGGGCGCGACCTTTATCCCATCCTACGCGCGAACTGCGAGAAGCCGGAATACTATGTCAACGAGAAGGTGCGCGGCGAGGTGATGCGGCACTTCGGCTACTTCATGACGGAGAGCACGGGGCATCTGTCGGAGTATCTGCCGTGGTTCCGCAAGAACCAGAAGGCGCTCGACCTGTATTGCGACGAGCCGGATTTCGGCGGCGCGTCGGGCGCGTATTATCACTATAGCAAGATGCTCGCCGACAAATACAAGGACGTGGACTACCTGTCGCTCGAATCGGCGAAGATTGAAAAACGCAGCGTCGAGTATTGCTCGTATATCCTTGAGGCGCGTGAGACGGACAAGATTTTCCGCCTCAATGGCAACGTGCGGAACGACGGCTACATCACGAATCTGCCGCAGGGCTGCTGTGTCGAGGTGCCGGTGTTCGTGGATAAGCGCGGATTGCATCCGGTGCGCGTCGGGAAACTGCCGGTTCAATTGGCGGCGATGAATCAGAGCAACGTCTCAGTGCAGGAATTGTGCGTCGAGGCGGCGATGACGGGCGATCCGGAATACATCATGCAGGCCATCGCGATGGACCCGCTGACGTCGGCCGTCTGCACGCTGGCCGAGGCGCGCGAGATGACCAGCGCAATGCTCGAAGCCGAGCGTCCGTGGCTGCCGCAGTTCAAGGGCAAGAAGCTGGCCGCCAGACCCGCGATCAAAATTCCGAAAAACGTCAAGCGCGTGGAGGTGCCGCTCGATCCAGCGCTGGCGATTGCGAATCGCTTTGGGAAATTGGCTTCGCAAAAGACTGGGAAATAACAGCGGGGATTCTTGGCGCTGTCGGACGCGTCGGACCGGTCAGACGCGTCCGACCAGTCCGACCAGTCGGATCGAAGGGCCAAGTCATTCTCCTCGCTCAGGCCAATCCCAGGGCTTTCTTGTATTGCTCAAGCGTATTGCGCATCAGCATGGCGATGGTCATTGGGCCGACGCCGCCAGGGACGGGGGAGATGTGCCCGGCGACTTCTTTGGCCGAGGCAAAGTCCACGTCGCCCGTCAGATAGCCGCCTTTGGGATGGTTCGGGTCGTCCACGCGATTGATGCCGACGTCAATGACCGTCGCGCCGGGCTTGATCATCTCGCCGGTGATCATGCGTGAGCGTCCGATCGCCGCGACGACGATGTCCGCTCCGCGGATGACAGCTGCCAAATCCGGCGTGCGCGAGTGCGCGATGGTGACCGTGCAGTCCCCGCCTTTGCCTTTGCGCGACAGCAGCAGCGCCATCGGTTTGCCAACGATGTTGCTGCGGCCAACGATGACTGCTTTCTTGCCGCTGGTGGGGATGCCGTATTCGAGCAAAAGCCGCACGCACCCAGCGGGCGTGCACGGTTCGGGTCCGGGCAGGCCGAGCATCAGCCGTCCCGCGTTGAGCGGATGCAAGCCGTCCACGTCCTTTTCCGGCGAGATGCGCTGAATCAGCGCGTTTTCATCGAGGCCCTTGGGAACCGGCAGCTGCAGCAGGATGCCGTGAACTTTTTCATCCGCATTGAGCCGGTCAATCACGGCGGCGACTTCGGCCTGCGCGGACGTGGCCGGCATCCGCATCACCTCGCCCGACATCCCCAGTTCGATGCTTGTGCGTTCCTTATTGCGAACGTAAACCGTCGAACCGGGATCCTCGCCGACGAGGATGACCGACAGATGCGGCTTGCGGCCGGTTTTTTCCATCCATGCGGTGGCTTCGCTCCGCACTTCGGCTTGGACCTTTGCGGCCACCGCCTTGCCATCCATGATGATCGCGCTCATGCGCCCAACTCCCTGTTTCAGCATAATAACAGGCAGATGGTTGGTTTTTCGGGCAGGAGGGTCAAGCGAGTTTTGAGGCGCGACTTGAGGCCGCGGTGTTTATTCGCTTGAATTGCGGCGCGAATCCCGATATTCGCATGGCGGAGTTTCGCGCAAGTTTGCTCGTTTCCGAATCGCTTTTGACTCTTTGTTTCTCGTCATACGCCTTCCCTGCTCTTTATGCCATCTTCCGCCGCTGAACGAAGTCCTTTGCCGCCCGACGAAATGAGGCGCGTGTGGAAAACCGTGGCTTTTGCCGGCTTGTTCGGCAGCCTCTATTATAATTTGTGTATTTTCGGCGCGCCCCGCCTCAAGTTCCTGACGGAACTGCATTGTTCGGATTTTCATATCGGCCTGCTGTCGGGCATGGGGTCCCTGGCCCTGGTCTGGCAGATTGCCGGCAGCATGCTGGCCAATCGCTTTCGCTGGCGGCGGCCGGTATGGATGGCGTTGACGATTTTTCACAGGCTTCTTTTCGCCGCCGTGCTGGTGGCGCCGATGTTGCCGCTGTCCGCCGGCTGGCGCATCGTTTGGGTGATTGCCGTCATCTTCGTGCATGACGCCTTCCTGCAAATGGGCGCGCCCATCTGGCTGGCGTGGATGTCGGGCCTGGCGCCGAAGGATTCCATCACCCACTTCTGGGCCTCGCGCCAGCGATTCATCACCAACTTCAATATGATCCTGGTGACGCTGATTGTGATTGGTTTCAATGAGTTCGAGAAAGCCGGCGCCGTGATCACGGGATTTCAGCTGATCGCGGGGCTGGGAATCCTGATGGGCGTCACCGATGTCCTGATGTTCTTGCGGGTGCCCGACGTCCCGAATGAGGCGCCGGATAGCGGACACTGGCTCGAGACGATCCTTCAACCGCTTCGCGACCGCGAGTTCCGCCCGTTCCTGCTCTTCATGGGCCAATGGCATTTCGGCGTATTCATCGCCGCGCCGTTCTTCAATCTCTATATGCTCAAGACGCTGGGATGGACGGTCCTCTTTGTGCAACTGCTCGGACTGGGCGCTGCCCTGGGTATGGCGTTCTCTTCGCGCTTTTGGGGGCTGCTGTGCGAATGTTACGGCTATAAGCCTATCATCCAGGTGCTGTCGCTCTTGAAGGCGTTCATCCCGTTCGCGTTTCTCATCGCGCCACAAATCACATGGCTCGCCGTTCCGTGCTTGTTCACGGCCATGTTTGTGGACGGTCTCATGAACTCGGGCAATATGCTCGCCATGCAGGGCATTCTGATGAAATACACGCCGGCGCGCAATCGGGCCATGTACATCGCGTCAGCGAATTTCTTCTCCATTGGGATCATGTCGTTCATCGCGCCGACCCTTGCCGGGTACCTGGTGGATCATCTGAACCACTATCCGCCGTATATCATCGGCGCCTATACGATCACCGGCTATCATGCGGCGTTCGCATTGAGCATGGTGTTCCGGCTGTTCGGCTCGCGCATGGCCTCGCGCATTGTCGAGGAGCCGCGCGCGCCGATGAAGACGGTCCTCCGGAGCATTGCGTCCATCGGCACGTTCCGCGTTGCGCGCTGGGTTCACCGGCTGCACGATTCGTCCGATGAGGCTCAGCGCGTATTGGCAGCCAGCGCTCTGGGAGCGCTGCGCAATCCGCTGGCCGTGGGAGGGTTGGTTCACGCGCTCGAGGATTCCAGCCACACGGTGCGCCGGGCGGTGGCCGCGGCGCTGGGGCATATCGGCGGGCGCCAGTCGCTCAAAGCGCTGATGGAAAATCTGCAGCGCCAGGAAACGCAGCCGTTGCCGGAAACGATTGACGCGCTCGCGAAGATTGGAGACGACGCGGCGATGCTGCCTTTGATCTGCGTCTACCACAAAGTCAATGATATGGATTTGCGCAACCGGATCGTCGCCGCTCTCGGCAAGCTGAGCGGAACCGAATCCGTCGAAGAAATCGTGGAATCTCTGAATGTAAAATGAGAAAACAAAAAGGAATAATGTAAAATGTAAAATGAGAAATGAGAAATGAGAAGTGAGAAAGGCAAATGTAAAATGTAAAATGAGAAATGAGAAATTGAAAATGAGGCGCGGATAGTCGCATAAAAACCGCGCCCGCCAATCCGGCTTTTTCAAAGATCATGTTTTATTATCCCGCGCTCTTTCATTTTCAATTTCTCATTTCTCATTTTACATTTTACATTGACGAAGTATGAACTTCGAAAAACTCAAAAATTTTCATCAGAGGTGGCCGCTGGCGCGCGCGTTGCGGCATCGCAACTATCAACTTTATTTTTTCGGACAGGGGATTTCGCTGATTGGAACCTGGATGCAGCGCGTGGCGCAAGGGTGGCTGATTTATGAAATGCGCCATTCCGGGTTCCTGCTGGGGCTGGTTAGTTTTTGCAGCATGTTTCCGACGTTCGTCGTCACGCCCTGGGCCGGCGTTTGGGCCGACAAAGGCTCGCTGCGCCGGGTGCTCGTGATCACGCAAATGGCTTCCATGATCCAGGCGCTCGCGCTGGCCGTGCTGACGCTGACGGGCGCGGTTGAAATATGGCATATCGTCGCCCTCAGCGCTTTACTGGGCGTCACCAATGCCATTGACATTCCCATCCGCCATTCCTTTGTCGTCGAGATGCTCGAGACGCGCGACGACCTGCCGAACGCCCTGGCGCTCAATTCGATGCTCTTCAATTCCGCCAAGCTGGTCGGGCCTTCGCTGGCGGGAGGATTGATCTACCTCATGGGCGCGGGGATGTGTTTCCTGCTCAACGGCCTGAGTTTCATCGCCGTGATCGCGGCGCTGATGGCAATGCGGCTCAAGCCCGCTGCCGCGCCCGCGCGTTCAGGGCCGTCTCACGCGTTTCAACGGCTGAAGGAAGGCTTCCTCTATACTTTCGGCTTTGCGCCCACGCGGGCGATCTTGTTGTTGCTGGGCGCCATGAACTTGCTGGCAACGCCGTATTTGGTGCTGATGCCGGTCTTCGCCAAAGACATTCTGAAGGGAGGACCCGGGACGCTGGGTTTCCTGACGGCGGCGCCGGGCATCGGCGCGATTGTGGGCGGGCTGCTGCTCGCTTCGCGCCGGAGCGTCCTCGGGTTTGGCCGGGTCATCGCCGTCTCGGCCGGATTGTTGGGCGCCGCGGTGATCGCGTTTTCCCAATCCACCAACCTGACCCTGTCGCTGTTTTTATTGGTTTTCGCCGGGCTGGGAATGATGACACAGATGGTCGCCAGCAATACCTTGCTTCAAACCATCGTGGACGATCACATGCGGGGGCGGTTGATGAGTTTTTATACGATTTCATTCATGGGCACGGCGCCTTTCGGCGGTCTGCTGGGCGGCGCGCTGGTTGGCAGGATTGGCGCGCCGGCGACGCTGGCGTGGACGGGCGCCGGATGCGTGGCGGCGGCGCTCTTGTTCGCCTGGGGGCTGCCCGCGCTGGGAAGGGCGGTCCATCCCGTCTATATTCGCAAAGGCATTGTTCCCGCCTTCCCGCTGGATGAGAACGGCGAAGCGGGCTTCGATGCCAACGGGATCGCGATTGCCGGCGACGGCAATTCCAAGGCGCCGGCGCCGCTTCAGCCGAAGGTTCGTTTCTAGCGAAGGATTCAGCGATTGACGGATTGACAAACCAGGGTGGTGAAGCGCATAGTCTGTCTGGATGCGTGGTTAAAACTCTGACGTGGCGGGAGACAAAAAATGTTTGCCAAGCATTGTCGTTTGCTTCCAGGGATAGCGTTCGCCGCGTTGCTTATTCCCAATCTGGCACGGGCGGATAAGATCGTGCTGCCCAACGGCCAAACGCGGCAGGGAATCGTAAGCAAGGACCCCAATAATCCCAATCTCATCATCTTTCGCGATCAGACCGGAACGCTGCGTCTGCCGCGCGACAAGGTCAAAGAAGTCATTACAGAGGAACCCTATAAAGGCCATTTGGCGATCGGCAATGCCTTCTTGCAAACGGGAGACGGCGTGAAGGCAGCGGAGAGTTTCAAGCAAGCCGAAGCCCTGGGCGCGCCCAAAGCGGAAATCCAGGAGGCCTACGGCAAGGCGCGCTTGTTGAATCAGGAAACGGCGATACGGGAAAAAGCCAAGACCATGAGCGAACTCGAAGAGCTGCTCGTGAAGGCTCAGGACGCGCAGGAAGCACAGAAATTCGATGACGCGCAAAAAGCGCTCGAAAAGGCGCAGACGCTCAATCCCACCGCCGAACAGAAGGCGATCATCCAGTCGCGCCTCATCAGCCTGCATCTGGCCTGGGGGAAAGAACGGCTGGACCGCGTGGATTACACCAATGCCGCCAGGCATTTTACGATTGTCCGCCAAATGGATCCGGAAAACGAAACGGCAATGAGATACCTGGTGGAAAATATCAAGAAGGAACCGAAGCAATGGAAAGAAGTGGCCAAGTATTATGAAAATGAGCTGAAGCGCAATCCTGACAACGTCGCGCAGCACCGCGACCTTGCGGATGTTTACTACGAGCACGGCGAGTACGACTCGGCGCTGCCGCACTATATCGCGGTTTTCGACGCGGGCAAAGCCGGCGCTTATGGCGCGGAAACGAGAATCGCAAAGACGTTCCAGAATGTCGTCAAGCGCCTGGAGGAGGAAAGCGATTACGCCCATGCGCTCGAGGCGCAAAAGCAATATCAAGCCCGCTATCCGCAAACGGATCCCAAAGTGGCGCCCAATCTCGAATATGCCATGAGACGGGAAAAAATCCTGGCCGATACCCAGTCCAGCACCGCCTCCGTGCGCCTGGACAAGCTGGCCGAACTGGCGCTTTGGTGCCACTCCGTTGGATTGGAGGACAAAGCGGAAAAGGAACTGGCCTACGTCCTTCAGATCCAGCCCGCGCATGTGCTGGCCAATCAACTGCTGGGACAATACGCCCGCCAAAGCCTGGATCGCGCCCAGGCGCGGCTCGACGTCCGAGATTACGTCGAAGCCCGGAGACAGGCCCGGCAGACCATAGACAAATATCCCAATCAGCGGGAAGTCGTGGAATTGGCGGCCGAACTCATCGAAAAATGCACGACCGAGATTGATCGGGTCGTGGAAACCAAGCGCGGCGAGGCGATGGAATGGGCGCGCAAAGGCGACCAGGACTGGGCCAGCGCCCAGACCTATGTGGATAATTTGCGGTCGAATCAGGTCAACGCATCCAAAACGCAGATCAATGACTACACGCTGGCCATACAATTCATTGATCGTTCTGTTGACGCCTGGAAGGAAGCGCGGCGCATTGATCCGAGCCTGGCCAGCCCCACCAAGATGAACTTGACTGAAAAAATCAAGGATGCGGAAAATCTAAAGACGACCTTGAGTTCCCGTGACTATCGGTCCAGCAATCTGCGTCCGCGCGGAAGCAGCAATAGCAACCGCAACGTTCCGGTAATGCCAATCGTGCCGCCGGGATATTATGACTGGCCGACGACGGGTCCGCTGTATCGTGGTCCCGTCGGGCCATATCCGCCGACCGTGCCGCCAACCAATCCCTGGTGGCGCCGGATAACGCCGTTTTAAACGATGATTAACATTGTTTTGCGCGACCAAGTTGAAACCAATGCAGTCGGAAGCGGCGCCAGCATTT
>JAPLSP010000373.1 GCA_026398575.1 Candidatus Sumerlaeota bacterium
AGAACACCAAGAGCATGCTGTTGACGTTCCAGACGCCGCCCGTCATGAGCCTGGGCGTGCGCGAAACCGCGGATAAGGCGGTGCGCTCCGGCATCAAATTCATTCAGTTCGCTGTTCGCCCCGAAGAAGACGCCGCCGCCATTGACGCCTATCTCAAGGCCATGAAGCCGGTACCCAGTCCCCATTTGGTCAACGGCAAATTGAGCGAGTCGGCCGCGCGCGGCGAGAAGATTTATCAGTCGGCCGGATGCGCCACCTGCCATCCCGCCCCGCTCTACACGAATCTTCAAAGTTATGAACTTGGTTTGGGACGCGACATGGACAAAGGCAAGCCTTTCGACACGACGACCCTGATCGAAGTCTGGCGCACCGCTCCCTATCTGTACGATGGCCGCGCTGCGACGCTCAAAGATGTCTTCAAAAAATTCAACCCCACCGACAAGCACGGAACCACGTCGAAGTTGAGCGACAAGGAGTTGGATGATCTAGTGGAGTATGTGTCCTCACTGTAAAAGACAGCCAGCGCCGATCGGTTTCTGGGATGACGAAACCTGTGAGCATTGTGGCGGCGCGATAAGCGAAAAGCGATTTTCGCTCTATCGCAAAGCCAAGACTAAGAGCCTCCTCTTGGAAAACGTGCCCGCAGGAGTCTGCGTTGATTGCGGCATGCGTTACTATTCCGCCAAAGTCTTGAAGACAATTCATGAAGTCATACAGGGCCGCCGCAAAGCCACCAGGCGGATCACCGTGCCGGTCTATTCGCTATTCCCCTAAGTCGCGCGCTCCTGCATTCGCTAAAGAAGCCCGGCGTCTTTCGCCAGATCGCTGACGTATCGCGCGATGGCGAGCGCCGACGTTAGTCCCGGCGACTCAATGCCGATGAGATTGATCAATCCCGGCAGCCCCCGATCCGCTTCATGGCGGATCACGAAATCGTGGAATCCCTCGCCCGGCCCCTGCAACTTGGGACGAATGCCCGCCATGCCCGGCTCGAGATCCTCGAGCGAAAGAAACGGCAGATGGCGCGAGGCGGACTCGTAAAATGGGGTCTTCCACGCCTCGTCCACCTGGTAGTCAATCTTATCCACATAGAATGTGTTGGGGCCGAGTCGCGCCTGCCCTTGGAGATCGAGCGTCCAATGAATCCCCAATCCCAAGGCGTTTTCATGTGGCGCGGGATAGACCAGGCGGGTCACATAGCGGCTTTTCCCGCCATGAACTGAAAAATAGCAGCCCTTGCAATAATGGAGATGGTATCCCGCCGCCACGGTGTCAATGCCTGCCATGCGCGCCACCGCCTCGCAGCCCAAGCCCGCGCAATTGATCACCAGCCCGGTCTCAAAAACTTCCTCCTCGCCCGGATGCATGACGGTTATGGAGAATCCGCCGGCGGTTGGTTCCAGCGCAGTCACCTCGGTATAATAAGAGACCATGGCGCCTTTGGCCTTGGCCGCGCGCTCGAGAGATTTCATGAGGGAATGGGTGTCAAGAATGCCGGTGGAAGGCGAAAAGAGTGCGGCCTGCGCCCGGACGTGCGGTTCCATCTTTTGGATATCGGCAGGCGAAAGCATTCGCCAATCATCAACGCCGCATTGCCGGGCATTGTCCGCCAATTTTTCGAGGCGCGGAATCTCTTCATCGCTTGAAGCGACAACCAGTTTCCCAATGCGGCTATGCGGGATGTCATGCTCGTGGCAATAGCGATAAAGCCGCTCGCGGCCATCCACGCACAATCGCGCTTTGAGCGAACCGGGAGCATAATAGAGGCCGCCGTGAATAACTTCGCTGTTGCGGCTGCTTGTTTCGCGGCCAAACGAATCGTTTTTCTCAAGCAGCAAAACGTCGCGTCCCGCGTCCGCCAGTTCAGCCGCCACGGCCAATCCAACAACGCCCGCGCCGATGATTGTGATGTTCGCCAGCCGCTCCGTCATGCGCCCCATCTTACGGTTTTGGATTTTTTAATTCTTTGCCGTTGAGAATCTCATAAATCTTATAGGATGGAACGATCGCCGTGATCCCGGAATTATCCGAAGCCGTCCCCGTATTCATATTAATGGCGCCAATCACAATCCCGGCCAGTTTGAATCCCGCAATCGCCGGCGCGGTTTCTTTTTTTGCGGCCTTTCCATCTTCCGCTTTGGCGTCCTTGTCCGCGTCCTTGTTCTGCCCGGAAGTTGTGGCGTCATCCAGACAGAAAAAGGCCGGCGATCCGCTGCTGCCGCCAAACACTGTGACTTCGGCCAGATAAAGCTCGCTGGCCCCATCCGCCCAGCGAATTTTTTCATCCGTCATCATGGCCGCGTGGCCGAATCGCAGAATAGGCGAGGTGTGCGCCATGCCCTGGTGATGGATGAACATGCCGGTAAAAAAGACTTCCGTCCCCTCTGAAATCTGCAGACGGTTCACGTCATCCTTATTGATTACGATTTCCGAAGGCAAAACGACGCATTGATACTTCTTCATATCCTGGAAATCCAGCCGCACGACCGCCACGTCGGAAATGCCATCCGGGTGCAGAAAGACATTTTTGCGATCGCCGTCAAAAAACAGCGCTACATGTTTCATGATCGTATCGCCAGGGCCGGACTTGGAATTGAGGCGGAGGAAAATGGCGGGCAGGCGGTCTTTTTCCTTCTGAAGCACATGCTTGGCGGTTACCAGGTAACAAGCGGCCGGTTCCGAAGACTTTGGCGCATTGGGCGCGACAAGAAATCCGGTTCCGTGCGCTTTGAAGACTTGCCCATCCGTCAGATAAAAAATGAATACCGCCGAGTTTTTGAGCTCCGGCGGGATCGGAGGCATTGCAAACGCCAAAGTGGCAGGCAGCGCGATGAACGCCGCCAATGACATCGTCATGATCGCTCCGAGGATTTGTTTTCTCAGGCGATTGGGCAGCAAGATATTTTGCTTCATGGCCGGCGCCTCTCCATGTATGATCGTTCGCGCGCAATAAACCGGCCTCATGCTGGTCGAAGGCCTCATGATTGTCAAGCGCGCAGCCGGACTCTTGCATGGATTCAGGCGGACATCATGGGGGTGCAATTAAGAATTCCGGTCATTTTTTTCACTGAAGGCCAGCACGCCACCACCGGGCCTTGTGCCGGTGGAGCGTTGATTTTGCTCTAGCAGCGTCCGCTTTTCTCTCGCCGCCACCACTGGGCCTTGTGCCAGTGGGGCGATGATTGTGCGCCAAATCGCTCTCTCCCGACGCAAAATCATCGCTCCACCGGCACA
>JAPLSP010000510.1 GCA_026398575.1 Candidatus Sumerlaeota bacterium
CATTGCGTTCTTCAGCCCGAAGATTGATAAGCAAGTCCAGCATGCCCTCGCGTTCATTGCCGGGATTAAAGACAAACGCATCCACAATCTATTCCGGCTCGCGTTCGGCTCGGTGATGGTTTCCTTCTCGAACTACACCTATGAACCATCGTTGTCCTCACGCCCCGGCGCCGGAAAGCCCCTCGTCGAAGAAGCGGACGTGGCTGCAACGCTGCTGCTCAAACTGCGCAATATGCGAGCCGATATCGAATGGCTCAAGGCTGAAGCAGCCGGAAGCGCTCATGGACGCGGGCAAGTCTATAATGAAAACTTCTTCACGGGAGAGCGGCGGATAAAAGACAACTCGATTGATTTGATGATCACCTCGCCGCCCTATCTCAACAACTACCATTATCTCCGCAACACACGCCCGCAGCTATATTGGCTCGGTCTGATTGCATCGCCCAAAGACCAGAAACCTCTTGAGCACGGCAATTTCGGGACCTTCTGGCAAATCGCCAGAGAGAAAGACAACGTCCCCTTGGCCTTCAAGCACGCCGGCCTGGAAAAAATTCTCGCGCAAATCCGCAAATTGAACCCGGACAAAGGTCAATACGGCGGGCGCGGCTGGGCCAATTACGCCGCCTCGTACTTCAATGATTGCGACCGTTTCATGGCCGTCCTGAACAGAGTGTTGGCACGCGGCGGAACCGGAGTGATCGTGGTAGGGAACTCGATCCTCCAAGGCGTCAATGTCCCCGTTCAAGACATTCTGGGAGACATCGCCAAGGCGCACGGTTTGACGATTGAAGGAATCTACTGCCTGCGAGACAAGCGCGTGGGCAATTCGATCACGGCCTCGTCCGTTCGCAGCGGCGCCGGTAAAGTAACTCTCGACGAATCGGCTGTGGTCGTCCGCCGGACATAGGATAAGTCTATGAAACCACTCGGTGACGAAGTCTTCAATCCGCGGTGGAATCTGTTGGTTGACGGTTTCGGCCATCACGATCAAGGCAAGACCAGGACAGGCCAGAAAAAATCGGCATGGGACACCCTGCACCCCGGCAGACAATGGGCCGGACATGTTCAGAAACCCAATGACAAATCCGCCGAGGCGATCTCAGCACAGGTTGTCGCTTACCTGGGCGAGTAAGCAAAAATTTAGCGCCATTTGCGCCATTCGGGTCAGCCCTTGAACCCGCACTTTCAAAATCAAGGAAGCCTATCTGCCAGCCTTGGCATGATAGGTAAGACAAGCAATGTCTCAGAGAATGTGTTTAACCTGCGCTTTGGCCAAACGCAGGAGGCCTCGCAGGATTTGATTTAAAGTGACTGTCCACAAATCCCCAAATCCAAATCGCTTGAAAGATGCTAGATGCTGCTCCTAGTTCTGCTCCTTTTCTGGATACTGGCAGGCATCACAGAATGCCACTCCGTACTCAGACATTCGATATAGTTGGTGCTCGGGGCTATCCTCGAACATTGTTGGCACCGGATGGCCCTCGGGTGAGCGATAGCCAAGATGCTCAATGATGCCCAGACGCTCAAGATTGAGGCACGAGAGATAAGTGGCACGCTTCGGCATTCCTATTTCCTCTGCCATATCTTTGGCAGTCAAGACATGGCCTTTTAACCCGGATTCACGATATAGCTTGTCTGACACATGATCTTTGAACGCAAGCATCATCTTCGCGTCGAGAGAGGAGAATTGGGCGAGAACCTTGGTATAGGAAGGATGGACTTCGTCCTGTTGGTGCGGGTCGAGATGTCCGGCAAGGAGCGATGCAAACATATCCGCAAGTGTTTCATCTTCTACGTTCCCACCATCCTCTAGCAAGGGCACAAACACATCTGGAAGCAGCTTCCCAGGCTGCACGCCCTTGTCTTCTAGCCATTGCTTAGCCTTAAGCATCAGGCGGACCCGATTCTTGAGCCGCCAATAGCCGACGGTGTCAGAAAGGATGCCGCCGAACTCGGACAACACTCCTTTCACTACGACATCGGCATAGCTTTTTGCTGCTTCAAGGGCCTTACCGAGTGCCTGTGATTCTTCTGGTGTGTTCATTTTGACAACTCAACTTTTAGTGCAACCTAACCCCACGAATCAGCGGCGCGACTTGCCTGCGTCTGCTTCATGCGATTGTTGGGTGTTCTGTTCCACATTTGCATATTCACATTCGCGTCAGACCTTCACACTCGCATCAGAATTCCTTGCTTTCAATATCGAGTAAGCCTATCTGCCAGCCTCAGAATAAGAAACAGGACAAACTGTCTCTTAGCGGGCGTGTTTGGCCTGCATTTTGGCCAAGCGCAAGAGGCATCGCAGGGCTTCATTGACAGACTTGTCATCGCCAAACGCCTTTGCAATATCGGGTTCCAGCAGGACGAGATTCGTGCCAGCTCGGTAGCGCGCGGCATACTTCCCGCGAACGCCGCCCTTCATCTTGCCGAAATCGTATTCCGGCCGGAGATCGTCATCAGGAGATGTTTTAATTGGCTTCTTCATAACAGCGACGAACTTGCGCGAACCCTCTTCAAAAAAAGACTCTGCCAAGCTGGCACTTTCGTCAAGCGCTTTCCGACAGTATGACGGACATAGGGACGGTCTAGAATTTCGCTCGAGTTCTTACCGCAGGACAGCGCGCCACCGCCGGGCCTTGCGCCGGTGGGGCGATGATTTTGCGCTAGAAAGGTATGCCCGTTTCGTCCTCCGCCACCGCCGTGCCTTGCGCCGGTGGAGCGATGATTTCTTTGGCGGTGCGCGATTTTGGACGACAATCATCGCCCCACTGGCACAAGGCCCAGCGGTGGCGGCGAGAGAAAAAGCAGTCGTTGCTAGCGCAAAATCATCGCTCCATCGGCGCAAGGCCCGATGGTGGCAGGGGGCATTGGAATTCTGGATTGCACCCGCCGTTAGACGCTTCCAGTTTCAACCCGTGACAAAACGTCACGACTCGACTGCCTTTCGTCATTAAGCTGCTGTTTCAGTTTTCTCCAATAGTCGCCCGCATCCGGGCTGTCCGTCAGCGCTCCGCAGACGTCCACCCCTGACAAAAATATTCCTCATGGCTATTTCGCTTTGCGCCTGCAAGTTCCGCCAAGGGAATTCCTTTTTTTCTCTTCCCTTTGCTAGAATCTCTTGCGTCGCAATCCCCAATTCAGTGAAAAAAAACAGCCCGCAATCAACCGCTGACAACCGCTAATGAACGTCAATGAACGCTGAAGAACATGCTGCTAAAGTCTTCAAATTGAAGGATGTAAATAGGATTCCGACCAAATTCGAAAAACTTAAAAGTGCCGGAACGAACCCATTTTTAGATACTTGAGTTGTTATGCTGAAGCCCGCCCTCACGGCTTGGCCACCGCGTCGGGCATCGGGATCAGGCTGTTGATGTATTCTTCCACGTTCAAGTAGCCGCTGGGGGCGAGCTTGGTTGCATCGGATTTATCATTGGGGTTGAGGCCGTGGGCGCGTTCCCAGGCGTCGGGGATGCCGTCGTTGTCGGTGTCGGGCGGGGCGGCGCCGGCGGCATAAGCGGGATAGCCGCCGATCTGGTCCAGGGTGTCAATGTGCTTGCCGCTGGTTGTGCGGGTGTCTTCGACGGCGCGGGCGTCGGCTTTATCGCGCGGGATGGCGCCGGCGTGCTGAAGCACGCGCTCTAATGCCTCGGAGGATTTTTGCGGCGTCATCCCGGAGGCGGTTTCCGTTAGCGGCTCTTTCGCGCGGTAGGGCGCCACGTCGAACTTGCCGGCTTCCACGGCGTCCCAATCGTCCTGGGTATCGTCCGACCGGCCCGGGCCGATGTTGTCGCGGAGATAGAACCGGCTGCCGGGGGCAGGGATTTTGCCGGGACCGATCCCGAGCGCACTTTGGTTGACTACCTGTTGAATTTTCATTTTGCCAATTGCCGCTTTTGGGACGCCATGGAGATCGCTGTGGAGAGTGATTCATCATTGAAACATTTCGCGGCCTTGCAGTGCTTGGACTGCACCTATATGCCCAACTTTTCTTTGAAGAAGGAGCAGATTGCGCGCCTGATTCCCTTCGTCCGCCATCAGATGCAAACGCATCCCGACATGAGCGCGCGCGCTATGGCGATGCGTTGCCTGGGACGGTGGGGCGACGCGGAATCCATCCCGGCGCTAACGCAGGCGCTGGATGCTTCGGAAAAGCCGCTGCGTCTTGTCGCCGCCGGAGCGCTGATCCTACTGCGTCATAAGCCCCTCCTGGAAAAGAGCATCGAGCGGATCGTTGATGAAGACGAAGATATTAAGCCGCAGCATGTGATCTGGGTTGCAAGGCGGTTGGGCATGGAGTATTCGGAATTGCAGCGGCTGGAATTGCCGGCGGCACCGGCGGCTGCTGTGCCCCGCACGACAGATACGCTTGCGGGCAATCCCAATAATCCGGCTTCAGACGAATCTACTTCACGCACGATTCGCGAGATGCGCGATCGCCGCAAAGCCGCGTTGCGCCGCTTGAGCGGAGAGGCGGCGCCGTAAGGGATTCTGTTCAGCAAGACTCGAGGCGATGTGAGGGCGAGTGAGGTGGGAAATGGACTAATGCCGCCGGGTGTAACAACCTTGCCACAAGTCTCATGTTCTGTTTTATCACCCCCGTTTCTTCAACATAATTTGCAGGAGAAACCAGATCAGGCAGAGGCTAACTAGCAGAGCACTCACGACCACGATCCACGCCCAGTGGTTCGAACGTGCAGCTATCTGGGCTCCGCTGCCTGCAGGTTGGGCAATTCGTCTCTGTGAAGGGGCTTGGTTGGGCGTATCGACAGGTGAAACGTAAGCCGCCTTCCCAGGCTGAGAGACTCTACTCAAATCAGATAAGGCTGTCTTCAGTCCTATCTGAAGGTCATACGCGTCCTTCTTGGAGAAACCAGCCCGGATATTCTTACCAGAATCCAAATCGAAAATAGGCGCCATATCGGGAAAAGCAACCTGAAACTCCGTATCTGCGTATTGCTGATTGACCTCCCATTGGATTTCTGTTCTTGAACACTTGTAACAGGGGGCGCCAATCGATTCAGCGCTGAGTTTGCGATCGGCGTAATCTTCACTGACATAATGGGTAGCGACAATCTGACACGGCAGCCAAATGCCAGATGTCACTTCCTTGATTGCCGATTCGTACTTGCGAATCAAAACATCCCCGTGGCTTTCAACCACATTATAGAGATCATACTGCAGCGTTACGAATGACCTTTTCGGGTCTATAAAGGCAGAAGGCCCTTTAGCTCGGTTTAAAATCTTCTCGCCGTCAAGCCACACAATCCAGGACTCGATATGCTGTACTCGATGCCCCTGAAAATCAGCGGGCTTAATGGTTATGTCAGCCTTCATAAAGCCACGGTCGGTCTGTTTTCCCTGGAATTTCAAGAGCTCCAATATGTCTGTAGCCCAATCCCGAGTCGGACCTCTGGCTTTCCATGCTTCATAAGGAAAATCGGGCATCCACCCGCCTGCAGCGAATAGCCCCAAGACATTCAGGATCGCTATGTCTCGCGGCGTACTAGCAATCATCCCGTCATAGGGAGCCAATGCGCCGATCTCGGTGAAGAGGCTATTGAATTTTGTACCGTTCCATGTTCGTATGCGGGACTCGTAGATGTCCCCGCTGGGAAGCAGGAAATCCACAGAATATCGAAACTTCTCGCCAGACAGGATGGCCGTAAAGATTCTGTCTGGTTCGGTTCGCTTCGTACCTGCAAACCATTCTTCATGCTGCTTAAAATGTACCTTCCAATTGACCAAGCGCCCTCTGGAAAACTCAATGCCGGCAATCAAGTCCTCTTTAGTCATGGCTTCGGCGGCCCATGCCTTCGAGGAATAGCACATATGGATGGCTATCCATATGGCTGTGACTAACATTGCTGTTTTGCCCATTTCTAGCCTCTTCATTCTCTAAGATTTCACCAGCTCTCCCTGCGTTAGCTTGAGCACTTGGCGCAGCTCTCGCAAAGCCATCTCATTTTTCAGCAGTTCTGTCTTGACCTTTATTCTTTTCCTGCGAGCAGCTGGCATCTTTTTTAGCAGTCGCGTAAAGGGCGTGTTCATGGCTGTCAGTTCCTCCGTTCTACAATTTCATAAGGCGATGACCGCCTTGCGCGTATAATGAAGCCGGATGATCTGTGGAATTTCATCTGAATTTTCGAAATGGCATTCCGTCGCTTCGCGGATATTGTTCTCTAATTCAAACCAGTTATCCGCCTCCGTGAAAATGCTATGGCCCAGCGCGCGCGCTGTGTAGCCACCTTCCGGGGCATCTTCGATCAAGAAAATAATTTCATTTGAGTTTTTCATGAGAGGACTCCTGTGGCACATGCATTGTCATTATTAATATTCATTCAGAGCGCCGGCGCAAGCGGCGAAAATGGAATCAAACCCTCTCACTTCTCCGGCCTGCGCCAGTGGTGGTCGAAGGCGTCCCGTCCGGCGACCGGGACCTACTCACTTCTCCGGTCCGCGCCAGTGGTGGTCGAAGGCGTCCCGTCCGGCGACCGGGACCTACTCACTTCTCCGGCCCGCGCCAGTGGTGGTCGAAGTGGAAGTCGCGCGTGGGGTCGGCCATGACGACGGCGGTGTCGAAGGTTTTGCCTTCGGCGGGGATCACACCGACGCGATCGAGCTGGCCCTTGCCGGTGACGGGCTGGCGGACGCCGTCCATCGCGGGATTGACGTAGCGCAGGAACCAGTTCTCCATCTGGTCGCGCAGGCGCAGGATTGTTTTTTGCGAATTGGCGTCGTCTATCAGATTGTGTTTCTCGTCCGGATCGCGGCGAAGGTCGTAGAATTCGTGCGGACCATAGGGATAGCGATGGACGTATTTGCAGTCATGGGTGCGGATCATGCGCACAGGGCCGTATTCGTCAAAGACGACAAGCGCCTCGCGTTCGGGCGCCGGGCGGCCTTCGAGCAGGGGAGCGAAACTGACGCCCGGCAGGTGGGCGCTGGTGGTGGGGATGGGTCCGGCGGCGGCGGCGGCGCCGGAATCGGCGGTGGCGGCGGCGGCTTGGGCGGCGGCGGAGGGGGAGAGGAAGGGATTTTCGATTCCGAGATATTCCAGGAGCGTCGGCATGAAGTCATATTGGCTGCATAATCGCCGCTCGATTCGTCCTTCGGGGACGTGGCCGGGGCGCGAGACGATGAACGGGACTTTGACGGAGGTGTCGTACATGTTTTGCGGGAAGGTGCCATTGCCTTTTCCCCAGATGCCGTGATGGCCCATGTTCATGCCGTTGTCGCTGGTGAAGACGATGAGTGTGTTCTCGCGCAGGCCGTGGCTTTCGAGCGCGTCGAGCAGGCGGCCAATTTGCGCGTCCATGATGGTGATGGCGGCGTAATAGCCTTGCAGGAGTTCGCGGCGTTCGCGCCCGACGCCCATCGGCGCCGTGTCGCACTGCCAGGGGTGGAGCGGCAGATCGGGCGTGGCGAGGAATTCGCAATCGGCGTAGTAGTCGTAGAAATCCGCCGGATGATTGGCGCGGTCCCACGGGCTGTGCGGCGCGGTATAGTGGACGCTCAGATAGAATGGTTGATCGCTTGATGCTCTAGCCGCTCCCGAGCCATCCGACGCGTCCGACCCGTCCGACCGGTCTGACGCGTCCGATGCTCCCGGAGCAGACGGAGCGCGCTTCTCAAGGAACGCCAGCGCTTCGTCCGTGATGACGTCGGTCACGTAGTTCTGGTCCGTATAGAGCGCGCCGTCCTTGATGGCCTCCCATCCGTAGTAGTCGCCGCCGCCGAAGGCGTAGGCGAACCAGCCGGTGAAGCTTTTTTGCGGCTTGTTGCTGGCGCCGAGGTGCCATTTGCCGCTCAGATCGCAGATGTAGCCGTTATGCGCGAGGATTTCGGTGTAGGCGGTCAGGCCTTGCAGATATTCGATCGGGCGGTCCTGGGCGCGGGCGTGTCCGATGGGACAAGCGGCGTTGCCTTTCTTGATCCAATCGTGAATGCCATGCTGCGAGGGGATGCGCCCGGTCAGGAACGACGCGCGCGCCGGCGAGCAAACGGGCGAAGCGCAAAAGAAATTATCGAACCGCATCCCCGAGGCCGCCAGACGGTCGAGGTTCGGCGTCTGGACGTCCGAGTTTCCGGCGCACCCCATAGCCCAGGCGCCCTGATCGTCGCTCATGATGACCAGAACGTTCGGGCGTTTGCGATTTTGTTCGCGTTCGCCGGCTGAAGATATAGGCGCGGTAGGTGGCATGGGCGTTCCCCCCTGTCCCTGTAAGGCTCTCCTGCGTTCTTTTTCGAAATTATGCGTGACTATAACAATGGAGCGGCTGTGATGGAAGGGATATTTGCGTCGCGGAAGGAATTGGCTTGAATGCGCTTTCTGGAATGAGTATTTTTCTCGCCAGAAAGAATTTCGGTAAAATGGCATCGCGACGGAGAGTGAAACTCATGCTTAGTTCCATGGCAAAAGAGATCGTCGTAACAGTTGATCCAGCAGGCCGGGTTCTGCTTCCAAGCGAAGTTCTAGAGCGCCTTCATGTGCATCCCCAAGAGGAGCTGCTGCTTGAGATGTCGGATAAAGGCGTATGGCTGAAATCTACTCACTCACAAACCCCGTTAACCGAGAGCCTTGCGTCTATGAATTTGCCTGTATCTGACTGGGAAACAATGAAGGATGAGATCATGGCAGGAAGGCTGGGCCTAAAAAAATGAGTGAAGAAAGCTATTTTATTGACGCGAATGTTTTCAATGAAAAATAACGGTGTCACGCAAATCATTAGCGCGGATAAAGCGTTTGATCATGTTCCCTTTATCAAGCGTACCGACCCGCTATCCTATGGTCAACATACATTGCCATGACCCGCTCGGACGGCATACGGATCGCGGTTGAATCGCTGATCGAAAACCCGCTGCGCACGCTGCTGACGCTGCTCGGAGTCGCCATTGGCGTGGCGGCGGTGATTTTTGTCATTTCGGTGATCGAGGGGCTCGACGGCTACGTGGCCAATGCGATGAGCGACTTGAAGCCGGACGTTTTCGTCCTCGATAAATTCGGCATCATCAAGGGGCACGATGAATGGGTGCGGGCGCAGCGACGCAACAAGGACCTGAAGAAGGAAGACGCCGAAGCCGTCCGAAGCCTTGCGCATCTGGCCGGCAAGGTGGGCGTGTCGCAATTCTATACTTCATCGGCGCGCTACGGGAACCAGACCGCCACCGACGTTACGGTTCGAGGCGCTTCGGCCGAGGTGATGGAGATCGAGCCGTTCGACGTGGACAAAGGGCGCGGTCTGACGCCCGGCGACGTCGAGCATTCGGCGCGCGCGGCCTTCCTCGGATATGAAGTGGCGGAAAATCTTTTCGGCCATCTCGATCCGATCGGGCGCGAAATCCGCGTTTTGGGGCGGCAATTCGAGGTCGTCGGCGTGGCCGCGAAAAAGGGCTCGGTCTTCGGCCAGTCGCGCGACAACTTCGTCCTCATCCCGATTACGGTCTTTCACCGGATTCTCGGCACGCAGGGGTGGGTGATGATCAGCGTCCAGTCGCGCGATCCGCAGCGTATGGACGCGGCGCTCGACGAGGCGCGTTCGATCCTGCGCGCCCGGCATCATCTGCGATACAACGACGATGACGATTTCGGCGTCGTCACCTCGGAAGGCATCATGGGTTTCTGGCGCGATCTGACGGGCACGCTCTTCCGCGTGGCGATTTTCGTGGTCAGCATCTCGCTGGTGGTCGGCGGGATCGTCATCATGAACGTCATGCTGTTGTCGGTGGTCGAGCGCACGCGCGAAATCGGCGTGCGCAAGGCCGTCGGCGCGCGCCAGAGCGACATCAAATTCCAGTTCCTCGTCGAATCGCTGATCCTCTGCTCGGCGGGCGGATTGACCGGCGCGCTGATCGGCTGGCTCGGGACATGGGCGGTGCGGACGCAGACGGTCCTGCCGGCCAGTTTCCCATGGTGGGCGCCGCTGCTGGCGGCGGCAGTTACGAGCGCGGTGGGAGTTTTCTTCGGGATTTATCCCGCGAAGACGGCGGGCAAGCTCGATCCGATTGAGGCGCTGAGGAGTGAGGAAACGTGAAAGAAGAACAATGTCCAATATCCAATAACCGTATGCCTTTAGCCGCCTGAAGTAGGTGATGAAAATAATTTTCATAAACCCGAAAATTTAACTATTGTGACGTGAGGCCTTTATGTAATGTCCGTCTCATGACGGAACAAATCACCGAGCACTACCTGCTGCAGCTGAC
>JAPLSP010000068.1 GCA_026398575.1 Candidatus Sumerlaeota bacterium
CTGGCGCCGCTTCTGAGCGCATTGCTTTCATCCCTTGGACAAAAATACGTCACTGAGTTTACGCCTCCGAGCACTTGGCGCTATTCCAACGTCACGACCGACCGGAATTCCAGGGCGACCGGACCGAGCAAACCCGATACGGGCGAGCCGCGATAGCGGGTGGGGATGGTGGAATAATGGTTCGCCAATGTGTTGTACACCAGGATTTCGATCCGGTTGTCGCCGGGTTTGATGAAGGGCGTTATGTCAAGCGTCCAGGGCGGCGCCAGCTTGACGCCTGCGCGCTGTCCGTTGACCAGAATTTCCGCCGCAGCCGTCACCGCGCCCAGATTGAGGATCACGCGCCGCTGCGCCTGCGCGGGGGAAAGCGAAACAGTCTTGCGATACCAGGCGGCGCCCGAATAACTGGCCAGTCCGTCTATCTGCGCCCAATCGCCCGCCGTGATTTGGCCCGGTCCGCAGTCGAGGGCGACCGGCGCCGCCAGCGCCGAGCCGCCGTAGCATCCGCGCTGTGGTTCGATCCGAAGCGCCACCTTCGCCGGCGCCAGAGAAGGCGCGGATACGTTGGCCTTATATTCTACGGCGCCGTCCGCAAGGCGCTGTCCTCCAGCGACAGCTATTTCCTTACCGGCTATCCAGGCCTTGACCTTGCCTCGCGCCGCCAGCGTGAAACCGCGCAATCCGGGCGGCGCCGTGAAGCGATACCACCCGGCGGGCTGGGCGATTTGTGGCAGGGCGTCGAAATTCAGGATGTCCGGATCGCCGTACCATCGCATGGCCAGCGTTCCCTTGGTTTTGGAGGTTGCCGCAGATTCGTCTCCGCTCGCTGAGCCGGCGGCAGCGTTGGCGCCAGCGCCCGTAGCGCCCGCAACCGCCGTTTCCAAACGCGGCGGCCCCATCTGGTGTTTGGCCCACAGGCTGTCGGCGAACTTGGCGATTTCCTGCGCCGCCTGCCAGCGCGAATCATCGTAGCCCGCTTCCATCCATCCTTTGTCTTCCTTCGCGGCGCAGCGCCAGGCTGCGGATGTCACGATGCGCTCTTCCTTGCCGTCGCGGATCAACCGCAGCTCGGCGACCAATCCAGCGTCGGCGCCGTCATTGTGTCCACGAACGGCGATGATGTTTTTGCCCGCGCTCAGAATTTTCGTGACATCGTATTCCTGAACCTTTTCCCATTGGCGGCCTTGCCCGACTTGCTTCCCGTTGAGAAAGGCCGCGTATGCGTTATCGCAGGTGATGCGCAGGCGCGCCCGCGAGGGAAGGACTGGCGTCTCAAAAACCTTCCTGAAAAAGCGATCCGTCACGCCTTTGCTGTCATTGGGATACCAAATGAAGGTGGCAGCGGATGAAAACGCATTTCCCTCTGAAGTTTCGGCGCTGGCAGAGCTGGCGGGGCTGGAAGCGTTGGCGGCTCCGGCCTCGCCAGCCTCACTGGTCGCGCCTTTCGTGGTCATGACGAAGAAGCCGCGTCCGGCGGAATTGTAGCGCAGCAGCAATGGCGTGGCGCCGGCCGGAAGCGTAACAGCCTTTCCGATATTGCTCATCGCCTTTCCACCGAGCCACACCGATGCCGGCCGCAAACCTCCGACCAATGCGCGCGCCTGCTGTTCCTTGAGCGACTGAACGCTGGTCCAGAGATAATAAATCGAGCCTTCCTTTTCCTTTTCATAACTCGAGCCTGTGCCGCTGAAGCGCCGCGCGCCCAGCGCTATGAATTCATCGCTCACTTCCTCTTTCAATCCATGATAACCCTGATGTCCCGGATCGCCCTCCACGCCTTCGCACCACGAGAATTGATATGGCTGCCAGGAAAACTTTTTGCCTGCGATCTCCACGGCTTCTTTTGAATTCACCTGCTTGAGCGCGGCGATCTTCTCCTCGAACTCCCTGGTATTCGCGCCATCCGGCAAAGGCCCCAACTTCCAAAAATAAAGCCCATAGGAATAAGTCATGCGCATCCATTTGGAGTCGTCCGTCTCCGGCGACTGCCAGCCGGGATTCGTGGAGGTTTCCTGCGCGAAGAGCAGTTGGCGCGCTTCCGGACCGATTAGTGTGGGGGCGGGCGGCCAGCGATAATCGCCCCAGCGATTGTCCAAACATGGCTTCATTTCGAATTCCCACGTCCCATCCAGCGCCAGCGCGGGCAGCGGCTCAGGCGCGCTTCCCGACAGCGTGATTGCTTTGCCGTCGCGTATGAAATTTGCGAGTTTTCTACCTCCGGAATCGCAGAGACCTTGCGCCGTTAATTTTCCGTCTTTTTCCTGGACCGATAGAATCTCGTCCAAAGTCGTTCCCGCAATCGAAAGGGCGGATTCTCCCGGACTGAAGACAATCAGCTGCGGCTCGATGGCCTCCAGCGGCATCCATACCCGCGTCCCTTCCTTCGTTCGCGCAAAGTGGTAGAGCGGCTTTGTCTTGCCTGTCCACGGATCCCAGAGCTCCACCTTGCCGCTTGCGCGGAAGGAACAAACGGAGTCCTTGGGCGCGCCCAGGATCATATAGACGTCGCGCGGTCCCACCTTGCGGTGCAGGATTTGTGGCCCGGCAGTTTTTTTCGATTTTGGATCATCGGCTGCGGAGGCCGGGAAGAATTCAAAATCAACGATGAAGGCATCGCGGATCATCTCTTCGACCTGTTGCGGCGTTTGCGCCCATCCGCTCCAGCCGCCAGCGCCATTGCGCTGAACCTTGTTTGCTGCTGCGGCGCCGGCTTCGCGCGCCGTGGAACCAAATATCTCCTTGACCATCGCGTCCAACTCCGCGTCATTGCTTCCAGCGCGTTCGCTGGCCTGCGGCAATGCGCCGATGGCGATCACGCCGCCACCGCCGCGATAAAATTCCAGCGCTTTCTGCAAGGTCGAAAAGCGCAGCGCCTTCATCGCCGGCAACACCAACACGCGATACGCCTCGCCCGCCACCTGCAATTCTTTGTCCTTGATCCGCGCGCGCGCCAGCGATTCGAAATCCATGAAATCCAGATCAATCCCGTTCGGAAATATTTGCCGCGCCACGCCGAAGGCCGCCTCGACCGCTTCCTTGCCTCCCATCTGGGCTTCCACCGGCGCCACCGGATAAACAATCGCGACGTCGC
The DNA here is from genome assembly GCA_026398575.1 of Candidatus Sumerlaeota bacterium. The sequence goes on from JAPLSP010000068.1 coordinate 3,092, forward strand.
AGCGGTGAACGCCCTGGCTCATGAGATAGCTGAGCCGTTCCGAATAGCGCATGAAGTCGCCCATCAGTTTCCAGTAAGGCATGCGGAAGTGATTGCAGGGCGGCGCCCATTCCCACCAGCCGCCATGCGTGGTATAATACAACCCGTGAAACGTCAGCAGGTTCTGCCCCATGACGAAGTTGCGGAACGTCGCATTGATGACTTGCTCGGACGTGGTTCCCCAGCCGCTGCCGTAGTAGCCTTCGAGCCACGTGCGCGGACGACGGTAGAGATGCGTGATCGAGCTTGCGACTTTGTTTTTTATAATGTCGGCGGAAAGGTGCGGCTGGTCGGCGCCTGGGCCTGTCATCCAGCGCTGCGTGCGGAAGTAGTCGCCGAATTCCGTGACGTCGCGCCCGCGTCCGCCGTGATCGCAGCCATAGACCATCCCACGCTTATAGTGCCAGTCGAAGACCGGGCGGAAATAATTTTCCTCCTCCAGCGAGACAAGCACGTCGGAATAGTCCAGCCGAATCTTTGCCGTTCGCGGACCGATATCCGCGAAGAGCGCCGCCAGCTCTGGGATGATGTCATAGTTTTTGCGCTTCTTGAACTCCGCCGCGAAAATATCATTCCAAAGATTTCCGCGCACTCCGAACTGCAGTTCATCGGAAAAGAAGAAATTCAATCCCTTGCCGCCTTCGCCCGGATTGCGGTCCTCGAAGCGCTGGAAAAATTTCTCGACGACTTTTTTGCCGCTCAGCGGATTCATGGGGTCCATCGAAAGCGGAACCGTTTTCTTGAATACCGCCACCACCTGCCACTGCCCGTCCGGCGCCGGCCAGCGAAATTCCCCCGCAGAGACGCGCCCGCTCAAGTCCACCTGCGATCCGGCGACGATGGCGCCATCCTTCAAACGCCACGCCGTGACGGACAGCATGTCACCGGGCAGAGCGCAGACGAATTCCTTCCCGCCCGCGCAGGGTTTGATCATCTTGTCCAGGACCGCGCCGCCAATCGAAGGATTCTCGCTGAGGATCTCATCAATGAACCATCCCTGCCCTGCCGTGCCGAGCGTATAGTCGCTCAGGCTGACGGCCATTCCGTTTTTCTTCGCCTCCTTGAGGAACCACGAATACAAATCCCACCACGCCTCGGAAAACAGCGGTGGTTCGCTGGGGAACGTCAGGCCGTAGGTGCGTCCGCCGCGGTCGGTATGGCAGTAGTTCACCTGCAGCGCCGTCACGCTGTGGTCCTTGAGCTGCTCCAACTGCCACTGGATCCGTTCCTTCGTCAGCGGATCGCCCAACCACCAGTAAAACGCCACCTCGCCATATCCCGGCGGCGGATTCAAGAATCCCGGCGCCGCATCCAGATTGGCGTCGCGGTTGGGATATCCGGCGGGTGAGGGATTGTCCGGCGCCGGCAGTTTATAAGGATCGCTCCACTCAAGATCACCAGCCCTCGCGGCACTGGCTAAAATCGCCGTCAGTATTAGCCCCCACGCAATGGATGAAATCCCCATTGCGGAGATGTTTCGCCATGTTTGCTTCATATTCGTTCCTTTTTGGGAAAAATGGGTCCAGTGTTCTCCGCGTCTCCGCGTCTCCGCGTCTTCCTATCTCTGTGCCTCGGTGTCTCTGTGGTGAGAAATGCGGGTATCATGTTAGTTCGCTAGCAAATATTCGGGTTCGGGACCATTCCGGGAAAACTTTTGCGGCCAGTTGTTCGATAATAGGACCCGCCGTAGAAGAACCACTCCATGCCTGCGATGCGCTGAAGGGCGGTTTCCGGCGTGAGGCTCCCGCCGGTCACTTCGGCTTCCTCGATCATGCCGCGAAACCATCTGCCGGACTCCGAGAACGCCTCATACTCGACAAGGTATTTCAGCCAATACCGGCCGCAGACCTTGCAGCGGTTCACGGTCACATCGGCAAACCTTCCGTTGGTTTCATCCACGCCCAGATCAAAGGAATCAAAGTCCAGGAACGAAAACGGCGGCGTCATGCATCGGCAGTCGGCGTCTTTCATCGTTCAATCCTTCTTCCAGGGATTCGTGTCAGACATGCCGGAGCGCTCGATGAGATCGCCCATGCTGTTGCGCCACGCATAGAGCGTGGCCGGATCGCGGGAGTAATCGGTCATCGTCTTCACCAGCGTTTCGGGAACCGCCAGCGCGGCTTTCGCATCCGTCAGCCATTGCTTGTCTTCCCCCGTCGCAGGGGCGCCTTTCGCCTCACGCTTGCGGATGATTGTTTCGAGGATGATCGCATAAGCATAATCCTCGAGGCCATCGCGAAAGTTTTCCAGCCGGATCGTGGGCACTGGCCCTCCGCCCGGGCCGACGCACACCCATGAGCCGTCGCCGTGATACGTCGTCCAGCTGCGCGGATCCCAGTCGGTGAAAGGCCCGGACTCGATGGGTTTGCGCGAATTCCAGATGCTGATCTCGTAATAGAGGAATCCATCCGGACGCTGCCGCGCTGTCAACGCGCCCATCAGGAGGCGCCCCTCGATGGCGGGATATTCGATGAACATATTGGCGTGCGGATGATGCGGGGCGCAGCAGATATACCACCACACCTGCTTGCCCGCCGCGCGCGCCTTGGCCGCCTTGGCCGGATCGAAGCTCGGCGTCAGCGGGCAGAACGCATCCATGGACTTGATGGCGGAATCCATGCCATAGGTTTGGTCGTAGGTCGTGGTCATGATCATCATGCCAGGGAACTCCGCCTTCAATATCTCCGTCGCCTGCTGGACCTTCGGGAAGAATTCCTTTTTGACTTCGTCGCAGCCATAGATATAGGCGTGATCCAGCAGTTTCAGTTCTTTGGCTTTGGCGTATCCTTCGCGCAGGCGGGGCAGGGTTTTGCTTGTCCAATCTTCGAGGGCGTTGGCGCCCGATCCCATGTAATAGAAATAGCCCAGGTTGAACATTCCCAAACGGCCCTGGTCATGCAGGCGCGAGAGGATTTCGAAGTCGGGCACCGCGCGATGATAAAGGCTGTCATAGCTGATATAGTAGTCCGCAAGCAATTCCGCCCAACGCATTTTTTGTTGCTTCCAGGCGTTGACGGGATACGCGCTGGAATCGCGCATGGCTTGGAGTTGATCTTTTGGCATATCGCGCGCGGCGCTGTCTTCCGGCATGAACGTGATAGCGAGCGGCAGCGGGCTGCGGTCCGGCAGCGTGAACGAGTGAACGCGCACGCTGAGATTCAGATTCACGGGCGCGCCGCCGTTTTCGGACGAGACCGTGAGCGCGCCGCGATAAAGGCCGGGCGCCTGATCCTTGGGCGCGCGGATGCGAATCCAGAACGACTGCAAGTCGCCGGCGGCGATATTCACGGGCCCAAGGAAATTCAGTATCGGGTCCGGCCACCAGCCAATGTGCGGCGTTCCATAAGGTGGACGCTTTTTCGTTTCAACATACCCAACAACTTCGCGCTGGATGTTCTCCCGCTTCAAGACGGCGCCGCTATCCGATTTCAGGTCGCCCGCGCTGACCGCCACTTTACGCAATGCGCCGGCGGCGGGCAGAACGGCAATCTGAAAACTCTCCTTCTCGTTTCGCGCCAGACTGATCTCGATGTCTTTGGCCGGCTTGATATCAAACGGCGCATCGCGCGGCAGAATTTTTTCCATCGAAGTGGCGCAGCCGATGAGCATGTTGGAAGCGGGCTGGCCGGCGCCGGCGCACGCCTTCTGGAACTGAATGATCGAAACTGCGCGCTCGGCCTTGTCCGGTAGCGCGCTGAACTCCACATTGATGCCGTTAAGGCGTGTCAGCGTCAGGCCGGAGGAAGCCAATTCGGCGCGCAGGCTTTTGGCTTGCGCATCGAGCGCGGCGAATTGGATGCGGACGCTTTCCTGCATCGAGGCGCTGTTTGCCGCCGCGCCTGCGGTTTCGCGGCTCTTGGCGATGGCGCGTTCCGCCGCCTCCATGGCCTCCTTCGTCAATGCGGAGAGCTGCTGCGCAAACGCAGTCCCGGGTTCGGGCAGCGATTCATCCTTGCGCAGCAGCGTGATGTTGTCGAGGTAGAGCGTCAGGTTCGTCTTGGGCCGTTCCGTGAAGAAGTGCAGAATGGCGATGTCCTCGCGGTTGACTTCCTTGGGAAAAGTGGAGAGCGGAATCATGAACCGCTGATATCCGCGCGATGGCAGATTGAAGTTATAGGAAAGCCCCTTGCGGGCCGGCGTCGCGCTGTCCGAGATAAACATCGAAAAGAAAAAACGCTCTTCCTTGGGATTGATGACATCCACGACAAGCCGGTCGAATTTCGTCCAATTCGCGACCGGCGCTTTGGCCTCAAACGACGGCCATTCGCCCATCCCCTGCTTCCACGCCTGCGTCGAGAACATGAGCGCCGCCTGCCCGGAAGTCGCAAAGCAGGCCGCGCGTTCCAGCTTGGCCGCAGCTTTCGGCTGCCATTTCCAGTCGGCAATGTCCGCGTCCTTCTCAAAATCAAACAACGGCGCGGAGGCATGACTCTGGATTGTAAGCATGGACGCGGCGCAAAGCGCTAAAGCGGTGCGGATAATTGTGCTAAGCATAGCAAAGCTCCTTCACGTCAGGGTTCCTCCCTGCCAGAGGCTATTTTTATCCGGCAGCGAGCCAAAGCCAATGACTTTTTCCGCTGCGCTTCAATGCGTCATGCATTCTTGCCGCCGGTCAGCTGCAGCGTCATCTCGGGTGTTTTGTCTGCGCCGGGCCACGGGCCAATGGGCGCGACGGGCATCTGTTTCGGATGCGTCTCGGTATGTGTGAGCCGAAAACCCCGCGCGATATAATTCGCCAACGCTTTGGGATGATCGAAGGAACACGTGTGCAGCCACACGCGCCGGGCCGGCTTCAGCCACGCGCGCTCAATCGCACGAACCAGCAGCGCGCCGCCCCATCCGCGCCCGATAAACTGCGGCAAAAGGCCGAAGAACGCCAGTTCCACGTCTCCGCCCTCCGCGTCCCCACGCTCCGCGTCCCCACGCTCCGCGTCTCCGCCGTTCTCGCCCCTTTCGCTTTCCTCGCCTTGCAGTTCGAAGTATCCTGCCGGCGTTCCGTCCGCATAAGCAATCCACAATTCATATCCAGGCCGCGTCACCCATGCCAGCCATTCGGCATAGTCCCATCCCAGACGGTCCACCCACAGCCAATCCCCGCCGACAGCGGTATAAAAAAACCGGCTCAGTTCGGGGCATGGAATTTCCGCCCGGCGCAACTCCATGGCGGCATCGGGCGCGTTCGGCCGGCGCAAATCGCCGGGATGCGTCATCTCGAGGTAGTAGATCGTTTCGGTTTTCTGAATAGTATCCATGATAGCTATCTCTATTCTCTTAGATGCTCTGAGTCGCGACTTCAACGACCCATTTTTATTAAGGGCGAATGCAATGCGGTCGGAGCCAACGCCGGCGGCTTGACATCGCCCGATCCGCACTACATAGTCCTCTCAAGCGGTGAAAAGCAAGCGGGTCTACCAGGGAGCATGCCAGGGAGCGCTCCTCCTCTTCCGCCCGATTTCGGCCATGCGCGCTTCTCAGTTGGCTGTTTTCTGCTCGTCGTTGTAATAGATTTTGATTTTCGGGAACGCGGCCTTTGGCTTGACGACCGCCTTTTGTTTGGCATAGGGGGATCCATAAACATTCGCAATGCTGTCGGCGGCCACGTTCATGCTCGTGTGGATAATAGGCAGGGCTTCGTAATAATTCGGCTTAAGCAGGTTGTCCGGCGTGATCGTCGCGCCCGTATAGAACTTGGCGAACAACCCGTTCGGCGCTGTGACATTGAAAACGCCCGACCGATTCGCCGCGGACGCGCCCTATCTCGATAGACATGGAGAAAGCGCCTGCCGGATGGCGCATCCCATAGAAGCCCTCAAAGCGCTCAGAGAAATTTCGGCGGAATCATGTCTGACAAGGTCATGCAGAAGCTTGCCTCTATTGAATGATACTTCTACGAAAATCATTTATCATTTTGTCGCACATTATTTTGTCTGCGCATCAACAGCTGCTTCCAGTCGCTGCCTTGGGATACGCCCCCTTCATCTTTGGGGAATCGCTCATTGCCCCGTTTCCGGAACGCTTTCAAGATACACGCCGTCTTTGCGCAATGCAGATTGCAGTTTGCGGACGTCAACTTGCGCCATGCTTACCCTCGCATCGAGCGCGAGCGCGGCGCATGTGCCGACGCCTTGTCCCATGACCATGCAATGCGATTGAAGGCGGACGGAGGCGCAGGCCTCGTGGGTCGCAGAGGCGCAGCGGCCCACGACGGCGAGATTGGGAATTTGCGCGTTGAGGCTTATGCCCAATGGGATGTGGTAGCTGTCGCCGGCGGGCGGCATCATTTCGACCTTCTGATCCGTCCACGTCGTGTAGCCGGAACCTTTCGGGTCGTGGATATCTATCATCCAGAATCCATGCCCGATGGCATCGGGCTGTTTGACGGCCTTGACTACCATCTGCGCGTCGAGCGTCTTCAATCCGCGAATGCGGCGCGATTCGCGGATGCCGAGGGCGAAGCCCATCTCGTCAACCTCGGCTTTTTCGAAGCCGGGTAGTTTTTCGCGCCAGAGATCCAGATACTGATAGACCTGTTCGCGGGATTGGGCGGAGATGCGCGTCAATTCCTCTTCATCGAGCGGATTGCCGGACACGGGGCACATATTATAGGGAACGGACGTGTCGCGCGGACTGCGCAGATAGGATCGGGCTGCGCCTTCATTGAACTGCGGGAACCTGCCTTCGTCGCGCATCTTTCGCATGAGTTGCAGGACGCGGTCGGCGTCGTCGGGATGCGCCTTGACCTTCGCCGCGTCCAGTCCGCGCAGGCGGAACATCATCGTCATGCCCTGCACGGCGCCGTCGCTGGGACGACCCAAATCGAACGGCAGACCGGCGTTGGCCGCAACGTCGCCGTCGCCCGTGGCGTCAATGAAGATTTTCCCGCGCACGGCCTTGCGCCCGATTTTCGTGTCCACGAGCACGGCGCGAATACGGCCATCTTCAACAACCGATTCAATGGCGGTGAGATTGCACAACACGCGCACGCCCGCCTCTTTGAGCATCTGGTGGAACACCACGCGCATTCCCGTCGAATCGAACACATGCGTCTCCGGGCGCTTGGGGAAATCCGCCATCCGCCGCACGAAGCGCTCGCCGCGATCCACCGCCTCCTGAACGAAGCCCCGGATCACCTGCTTGGCGCGGTCGCTCGTGTGCCAGATGTTGACAAGCGCATTGGTGGCCATGCCGCCGACGCTGGGCCATCGCTCCAGCAGGATGACCTTTGCGCCATGCCGCGCCGCGCAATAAGCCGCCGAAATCCCCGCCGTCCCGCCCCCGCAAACCACCACGTCGGCCTCGGCGAGTATGGGCAGTTTTCGCTCCGGAATACTGATAACTCCGGCAAGATTGCGGTTGTTCGTTTCTGCTGTCTGGGCGCTCGCGACAGGAATCGCAGCAAGCGCGCCCAGGCCACCGCCAGCGGCAGCGAGAATGAAATTGCGGCGTATGGACTTCATCTTCAGTAGCCTCTATTAAATGTGAGTCTTTGCGAATTATAAATATAGTCTCTGAGCCGCAAATTCCATGATGTGTTTTTGCCTGAAGGATGAATGCTATGCGGTCGGAAGCGGCGCCAGCATTTGGAGTGCGGTTGCTTGCTGCCGCTTTCTGCTACGCGTATCTTAAAGGTTATCGAAGCTAAAGCGGCAGCAAGCAACCGCACTCCAAATGCTGGCGCTGCGCCTTTGTGCATTAATTTTCCCCGTCATATAGGGAAATTGTGACTGATTTATTCAACGGCAATGATCTCATGGATTGCGACCTGCGACGCCGCGAATGCGCCATTCCTCGGGCAGTGCGGCAGTCGCTTCCGCAATTTTGGCCTCCGTGCTGTCGAGGCCGCAAAAATGGAATAGCCACCAAAGGTTCTCGCCAGCCATCCTGGAATGCAGGGCAGCAAATGCCTCGTCCTTGCTATAACCTCTGGCGCCCAGCAAAGTCCAGCTCTCGACCCAGCGTCGCCAGTGGCCGGTGATGATATCGGGACCATAGCGCTTGGGCAGATACCAAGTCAGCACAAAGGCCCAGTTGCGGGCATTGTCCGTGGACGCGCTTTCGTCGCGAACATGCGCAAAGAAGCTGTCGGCATAAAAGCGCCGGGCAAACGCCCCGGCTTCCTGCCCGAAGAGCTTGTCAATGGCCTGCGTGGCCAGTTGGTTAGCCCCGGCCTCGGCCGCATTGCTGGACGTATATGCAGGCTCTCCGGATAAGAGCCGGAAATGCCCGCCCTGAAAGCGATGAGCAACTTCGTGGAAGATGACATGCAGCCATTGTCCAATCGCCGGGTCGCTGGCGTGCCAAAAATAGAAGCCGTGGGCGTAAATCTCCTGTCCCTTGGCGCTGGCCCAGACGCCCGCTGGTTGAATATAGATATTGCGGCTTTCGGTCTGCGGCAAGTCGCGCCCGATCCAGCCGGCATACACGCCATAAGCGTCCTCCAGTCGTCGCGCCAGATCATCGGCCTTGGGCTGGCACTCCTGGGGATAGTGGATGACGAAGTGAGGCGTTGTCAGCGTCTCGGACTTGAACTGATACTTTGCCTCGTCCAGTTTGCCCTCAATCACCTGATTGCCGCCCCAAGGGCCCAGCGGCCAATGGACTCGGAAGAAAGCGTTGGGCGGGACCTGCTTGTCGAACTGAATTGACACGTTCTGGGAACGGTCAAAGCTAGTGGAGATCAGAGGCCCTCCATCCTGCCTGGCGCGCAGCGATATGTCAATCTTGAGGGGACCTGGCTGAGGGAAGTACCACCAGATGCGGTTGCCGAAGGAATCGAGAACCGGATCGAAACAGAACTGGGTATTGCCGAGAACCGTCTTCGGGACTATGCGCAGTTGTGAAGAAAGCTTGCCGCCTGCCTTGAGGCTTGCTTGGCCGGGCTTGCGGAGGTCCAGGCCCTGTGGGTACGACTCGTATTGCCAGTTCTGCGGATGATCGGGCCAATTTGCCCAGTAAAGGTATCGGAAGAACGGCAGATTGGTCCAGGCATAACATCGGCCAGGTACACAGAAAGCGACGAAGCCGCTGCTGCGCTCCAGGTCCAGGCTGGTGAAGGCAAGTTCCCAGCGGACAGGCCCGGGCTTGTCGTTGGGGCCGGGACTGACGAACTCAACGCCTCGAAGGCTTTCAGATGCAGCGCGACAGGTCAGATTTCCGGTTAGACGGCGTTTGTCGAACGAGAGGAAATATCCTTCTCGTTTTTCCGTGGGCTTACGGACAAAAAAGAGCAGCGTCGGGTCATCGGTATTTGTGGCAATGCGACAGACTCCGCCCAATGTGGTCCCTATCGCAGGCAGGAGGGCAGTCGGCACGAGCGACGAAGGGGCAGCATACAGCTCGTCAACATCGGTCCATTGGCCCATCCGGTCCATGAGACTCACTGCCGAGAGCCTGTCGGCCGCCAAGCGGAATTGGGCATCGGCAGCAACTTCGATGACTTGGGCCAACAGAAGTCCTTGCCCGCTTGCTGGAACATTGTATGCCTTTCCACCACCTGCGACGATAAGCCATCTGCCTCGCGGAATCTCCATGCGGGCAATGCCCCTGGCGTTGGTTTTGACAAAACCGCTATCGGGGCGGGCGAGGGGCCAGTCTTGGGAGTAGGCCTTGATCTGGCACTCCTCGACGGGTTGGCCGTTGGCATCAACAACGTGGATGTCCAGCTTTACCCAACGAAACTCCTCAATTCCGCCGCAAGTAACACCAGAAAGAAAAACGAACAGCGCGATGAGAGCGACGAGCATGCCAATGTTGCCCCCGGCGGCGGTGAGAAGAAACTTGCGTCGTGTGGATCGCATCGCGATCGCTCCCTCTTGAATCTGAGTCTTTGCTGATAATGAACGGGCCTGGGCTATTAACATCTATTGGGATTCGACGACAATGATTTCATGGATTGCGACCTGCGGGACTGTGAATTTGATTTTGCCGTCGCTATAATCGAAGACCAGCGGCTGGCCGGAGGGTTCGAGGGTGATCTTCGCTGGCTTGCTCGGCTGGCGAATGGCAACGGTCAACGGGCCGACGGGCGCAATGGATTCGATGATCGGCTGCGTGCGATGCGGTCCCGATGTGTTGACAAGGTTCACGAGCAGCTTGCCATGATTGCGCGCGACGCATACGTCCACGTCGTTCGATCCCGCGACTTCGACCATCGGATCGGAAAACATCTGCCGAGTCAGATCGTTCATAAATCGCCGCACGAGTACGCTGGGCGAAGTGGAATAGCTCTGGCCGAACGTGAAGCAGGTGGCGGCGATCTTGCCGCGTTCCAGCTTGGCGATGCACGCCGCTGGTTGCGAGGGCGCAGTGGTGTTGGCCGTCTTGAGAATCGCGCCGAAGGGCGTGACGCTGGCTCCGAGCTTAAACGTCTGCGACTCGCCCTTCACAGCCGCCATCTCGCCGCCATGCCCGAGATAAATCGTCTGGCCTGGCTTTGCTTCGCCTTCGAACGTGACGCCGAGTTCAGATTGGAAAAGCGCCGCTGTCTTGGGGCCAATGAGCAGCAAGTTGCCTCCGGCTTTCACATAACCAATGAGTTCGCTCTTGAACTGCGGATCGAGATACTCCCATTCCGGCACGACGATGAGCGGATACTCGGCCATCCGTCCGCTGAGGTGATGCTCGCCCAGGACTTCGACGGACTGCTGGCCATCGAGCAGAGCATAGAGCACGCCGCACAGCCGGGTGTTGTCGCGCGAGAACAACCCGTTGATCTTGCGATAGTGCGCCGCCGTGGAAAACAGCAGCGCCACCTGCGGAACCGCCTCGGCGTGATGGCAGACGGCCTGCCGCGCGCGGCAGAACTTCGCCACCTCGGCCATCACGGGCATCTGCTCGTCAAAGATGGAGCCGTCGCGCTTTTGTTTGAAATAAGCCTGGAAGCCGCCGCCCAGCGCCAGCACCACCGCGGCCTCTCGCTGCAACTGCACGGCGGTTTTCTGCGTTGGCTGATTCGGGACAACCTTGCGCGTAAAACTCCACGCCATCAAGTCCCACGGCTTGCCCTGGCGCGCCAGATAGCGGGCCGCGATTCGCGCGGAGTTGACGCTGTCATCCGGCGAATAATCGCCCGAAAGAAAATCCAACGGCGCGCAGACCCGCTCGGGCATGTGGTCCGTGAAGGCCCAGTTGCTGCAAATCTGAAACGCGGGATGCGTCTTCTTCATCTCTGCGATGTAGCGGTTCAGGTAGTTGCGGAAGGCCTGCCGGTTGAATTCCAGAAATTCGAACCAATGCGGCTCGCCGGGCTTGCGCGGCACGTCGGTGATGCCGGTTTTCTCGCGGAACGCCTTCAGCGCGGCCTCGCTGTAATCGGGCGCCGACGCCCAACACTCGCCGTCCGCCCATACGCCATCCACGCCGTATTCGCCGGCCAGCTCGCGCAGTTGCGGGATGAGCAGCTTCTCTGCGTAGGGGCCAAAGAACGACGTGGCCTTCGTATTGGGCTTGCCGTCGGCATTGACGACGGCCCAGTCCGGATGCTCCTTGACCGCCTGGGTATCCCACACGCCGGAGTAATGCATGAAGAGTCCGACGCCGCGCCGCGCCGTGACATCACGCCAGACGCGCAGCGGATCGCCGACGAACCCCGGTACCGGATGGCCGACCTTGGTTGGATAACTCGACACCCCCGGATGGCCTTTGCAATCAATCTGCAAATAATCGGGATGGACGAGGTTGATGATGTTCTCGACCATCGCGGGCGTGGTGTTCTTGCCGACTTCCTTGTCATTCTCATTCGCATGGAAGTCGAAGTGAATGCCAAGGAAGCTGTCCGCGCGCTTGAGCCTCGGCGGATTTTGCGCTTCCGCCGATAGCGATGGCATGGCAGCGCAAAAGAATAGCGGCGCCATTGCGGACATGGCCAGGCGCAATGAGATTGGGGCGATGAGTCTTTGCTGATTCATGATCCGGGCTCCCTATGGTTGAAGATTTTGTACGCCTTTAGTCGCATAACGAAGAGGTTACCACAGAGACACCGAGGCACAGAGAAATTCATAAAGAGCATTTTTCATGCGTTTCTTGATAGATTTCTCTGTGCCTCGGTGTCTCTGTGGTGACTTTGTCTGCCGGATTTGGCTATTTGACTTGGAACTCTCCCTTCAGGCGAATGTCCTCGGATGAGGCGCCGATCATCACGTTGAATTGACCCGGCTCGACCACGCGCTTCAAATCAATGTCATACAGCGCCAGATCGTCCGGCGCCAGCGTGAAGGAACAGGTTTTCGTTTCGCCGGGGGCAAGATCCAGTTTCGCAAAGCCGCGCAATTCTTTCACGGGCGTCGCCACGCTGGCGATTGGGTCTTCGATGTACAGCTGGACGGTTTCTTTTCCCGGACGGTCGCCGGCGTTCCGGACCTTGAAGTGAATTTCGATTTTATCCTGCGACGCGATCTCCTTGGCGCCGAGCTGCAGGTCGCTATACTCGAACTTCGTATAGCTCAATCCGAAGCCGAAAGGATAAAGCGGCGTTGGCTCCATGTCCGCATAAGCGCGGCCCCATCCCTGCTTCAGCCAATGGCGTTTCGATTTCTTCATATTGTAATAGACCGGCAACTGGCCGGCGTGGCGCGGAATCGTAACCGGCAGTTTCCCGCTTGGATTGACTTCGCCGAATAGAATTTCGGCCAGCGCCTGTCCGCCTTTTTCTCCGGGCAGCCAGGCCTCGATCACGGCGGGCGCGTTCTGCGCGATCCAGCGCGTGGCCAGCGCGCGACCGTTGATGAGAACGACCACCGTGGGTTTGCCGGCCGAATGCACGGCCTTGACCAGTTCCTCCTGCAAGCCGGTCAACTCGAGCGTGGCCGCGTCGTGCCCCTCGCCATCGGTTTTCATCTGCTTGGGCGCGTCTCCTTGATACTCACCCACAACAACAACCGCAACATCGGCGGCTGCGGCTGCGGCCTTGGCCTCGGCAATCTCGTTAAGGGCCGCGCCGACGACGTTGCAGCCTTTGACGTAAACGACCTTGGTGTCGGAGGAAACGGCCTGCTTGATTCCCTGCAATATCGTGACGATCGGCTGGGGAACTTTCGACGGAGTATAATCGCCGAGTTGGCTGAGTGGATCGTCGGCATTGGGGCCGATGACGGCGAGCGAACGGAGCGTCTTCTTGAGCGGTAACAGATTGTTATCGTTTTTCAGAAGGACAATGCTTTCGCGCGCGGCTTCCAGCGCCAATTCCTGATGAGCGGCTTGATGCGAAATCTCGACCGCGCGCTGTGGATCAACATAAGGCCGCTCGAACAATCCGAGCCGGAATTTTTGCTTCAGAATGCGCCGGACCGCTCTGTCCACCAGGCTCATGGGCGTTTTGCCTTCGCCAACGCCGGCGATCAGATCAAGCATGTAGCCGGATTCGAATGATATGCCGACGTCCACGCCCGCCGCCAGCGCCTTGGCGCCCGCCTCTTTTTGCGTGGCCGCGACGCCCTCATAAACGAGCGTGCCGATGCCGCCGCCTTCCGATAATACCAAGCCGTCGAATCCGAATTCCTGCCGCAATATCTGCGTCAGGATTTTGGAAGAGGCGTGCGTGGGAACCGCGTCAATCGCGGGATACGTCGCCATCACGCCCAGGCCGCCGCAGCGCTGGATGCCCGCCTGCCAGGGCGGGAGGAAGACTTCGCGCATCATCCGCTCGGAAAATTCCATCGCGCCCCGCTCCAGGCCGCTGACCGGCTGGCTTTGCCCCGGATAATGGCAGAGGCCCGCGACCACCTTGTCCGGCGCGGATACGTCGCTGCCCTGCATCGAGCGGACAATCGTCTCGGCAAGGCGCGAACAGAAGAACGGGTCTTCGCTCTGCGCCTCCTCGTTGCGGCCCAGACGCGGATCGCGAATCGGCTCGATAACGAGTGTGTAGCACTGATGCACGCCGATCGCCCGGGCTTCGCGGGCAATGGCCGCATATACCTTCGACAGCAGCTCCATGTTCCATGTGCTGCCCAATGATGGTCCTTCGGGAAAAATCGTTCCGCCGGAACACATCAGTCCATGTGTGCCTTCCTCAGACTGGAGCAGCGGAATGCCCAATCGGGTTTGCTCAATCGCGATGCGCTGCAGCTTGTTCAAGAACTCCGACTGCTGAAGCGGGCCGTCGCGCAGGATTTGATTGGGCAGCGTGAAAAAGCCGCCACCCGGCCCCAAACCTTTTACCAGCGTCCCGGCGGCAAATTTCTGAACGCCCTCCATTTTTTCAGCCTGGCTTTTGCCAAGACCGGATGAATAGACGCACGGCATGTTCATCTGCCCGACTTTTTCCTCGAGCGTCATGCGCCCGAGCAGATCCTCTACCCGCTTCTCAATCGGCTGCGATGGATCACGATAAATCGGCTGCGCCGGCTCCTGGCACTGCGCAATCCCATTGGCCAGCAGCAACACAACGCCAAACACAGACAGACTGCATGCGGATGTCTTCATGGTCGCCTCTTTCTATGGATTATTTGCCGCTTCAAGCGTCAGCGCCGCCTTCTCAACGATCAGCGCCGGCGAATCACAGACCGGGATTTGCCTGAATGTCACCGCCCCGCCTTCGCTTGACCAGCGCTCGCGCGGAATGGCATAGACTTTGCCCGTAAGCAAATCCGCATAGACCGGCTCGGTGAACTTCGCGCCGGGCAGGATCAAGTCCATCGGTGTGGTCGCGTTTGAACCAGTCGGCGCGCCTCCGCTGAACCAGACAGCCACCAGCAAGGCGCCGCTGTCTTTCTTGCGCCAGCCATAAACAGCGGTCTTGGACGTTGTCGTGGAAGACTCGCTATGGTTGAAATCGGCGACGCGCTGCAGCGAGTCGTCGAAGATCGCAAACACCCGCTGCGCGGCGTAGTAGGCCGGTTTCACATGATCAACGGTCTGGTCGGGCTTGGATTCGAGCAGGCCTTTCCAGTTCATCTGCGGTTTGCCGTTCCGGACGTAGTGCATATCTATGATCGTGAAAAGATTGAACGGCGTGTCTTTCGCATGGTGCGCCAGCATCCGCCGCAGATCCCACTTGGCCTGCGTGGTCTCGGACCAGGGAATGTTGGCCAGGGCAAAGGCCGGCTGGAACTTGGACGGCGCGCCCGTCTCACCCTGCCGCGCCTCCGCCTTGGGGGCGTATTTGGCCAAAAGCGAGCGCATCTTGTCCACGCCCGAGGTGTCATCCGGATTCCGCGGGTAGCCATGAAACGTGACGGCGTCCAACAGGCCGGTCTTGCCCTGTTCCTTCAAGAGTCTGAGGAAGTCCTCGGCGAAGGCGAAATTTCCCGCGAGTCCCAGCCCGTAGATGCGCGCGCCGGGCTGTTCGGCGCGGATGATGGTGGCCGTGCGGACAAAAAGGCTGGTGTATTTTTCGGCGTTGTTGCTTTTGCCGCCGTCCGGCTCGTTCCAAACCTCCCACTCGCGGACGCGGTCCTTGTAGCGCTGCGCGAGCGCGCGCACCCAATTGTCCCACGCCGTCAGCGCCTCGGGCGACGTTGGGAAGCCGCCGCCCAATCCCGTCCCGCCGCCGCCGGGATAAATCGTGTTTCCGTAGGAAGTCTCCAGCCACGGCTGCACGCCCTGCGCCAGCGAGTCGTTGACGACCTCATCGAGCCATGCCCAGTCATAGACGCCCGGCTTTTTTTCGCACTTGGCCCAGCCCGCCTGAACGCGGATGCCTTTTGCGCCCAGTGGACCAAGATATTTTTTGTAGTTCGCATAGACGGTGAAATCACGGTCCAGTGTTTCACCGCCCACGGACCAGCTCGATGAGGCAATGTCTTTTGCCGGGCGAGGCTTGATCTGGCCGATCAGAAGATAGCCAGGATCGCCCGCGCTCCATACCTGTGGAAGTATGGCAATACAGACTGCAGCGGCAACAGCAATGCGCGGGAACCAACAATGTCTTTGTGTTTTCATTTTCCAGTCCTTTCTGTATTTGATTCCGCTATGGCGTTGCCCAAAAAGGGATCATGCCTCTGGGAATGCCCAGCGCCTGGCCGGGCTTCAGTTCGATAGCGGTTTCGCCCTTTTTCGTCACAACGACAAGGGACTTGTAGGCGTTGTTGGAAAAATTCGCTTCGGTGATTGAGACGCTGCCCTGCGAATCCTCGAAGATGAACGCGGGCTGGTCTTGCGTGCGGGCGCCGCCGCTGGAGTACATCAGGCCGCCGAGCAATTCCGTGCGGCCGCCATTGCGCGTGATGACAACCGGGCCAGGGCCTTCGGTTTTTAGCCCAAGAATCCAGAGATGGCCGCCGTCGTTGCGCAAGTGCCACTGGGCTTCAATCTGCGTGTTGCGGTGGTCCTGGTTGGTTTCGGGATTGATGTAGCGCATCCACGCGCGCGCGCCGGGTTGGAGATGGAAGCGGCCGGTGACGTCCTCAACGAACAGCTCGCCGGGGCCGCTGATGATGGTTCCTTTGCCGTTGGGGTGCTGATCGCTGGTATCGTCCACGTCGCTGATTTCGCGCAGCACCAGTGTGCGCTGCGTCGGGTTGTTGATGAAATTCAGGCCGGCTTTGTTATCCCAGAACCAGCAGGCGAACCTTTCGACAACGAGCGTTGGCTCTGGGCTTTCGCCGACGGTGAAGATGCTCGATACGCCGGTCATCGGCGACGGGAATTTGAGAAATGTTTCGCAACCCAGCAGCCGGCGGACGGCGCCGCGGATGATGATCGGCTTTTTCAACGCCACGGCGCCGCGCGGCAGGCAGACGGTCTTTTTGCCGGAATCAATCGCGCGCTGCAGCGCATCGCTGTCGTCGGTCTTGCCGTCCATCTTGGCGCCGAAGTCGGTGATGACAGCCCAATCTTTCAACTCGTCCCACGGCACATCGGGCGTTTCCTTGACGGGCAGGTTCAGCGTCGTCGCGCCGGAGCCGGGCAGTTTCGCGCTGGCCCACTCGCGCGGCAGCGGATTGGGGATCAGATTATTTCCGTGCTGTATCGCGTTGACGTAACCATACGTTCTCACATTGCGCGCAAACATGCCGCCGGACTGGAGAAGGATCGCAGGCGCGCTGGTCCAAGGGGGGCCAAACGACGCGTCGAGCGACGCGTCAATGATTGTAAATAGGCCGCCCCACTTTTCCTGCTGGATCGCGGGTACGGAGCTCTCGCTGATCAGGTGGCGCACGGTGATGGCCTGGCCGTTGTTGAGCCAGCCGACTTTGCGCTGCCCGCGCAGGCGGACGTTTTCAAACACAACGCCGGCAACGCCGTATTTGTTGGCGATGCCGACGTCGAAGCCAGTGACGCTGATGTTCTTCACGAAACACGGACCGAAGTCATCAGCGTAACTCTGATCCAGACCGATGACGCCCGAACCATCACCCGAACGGATATCCACGTCGCGCAGGCAGCCGACGTTGCTGGCGAAAAACCGCACGCCGATCGCGCCGGGATTGCCCTTGCCGGTATGCCATGTGCAATTGCGGATTTGGTTGCGGAACCGTTGCGCGGGGGCGCCGCCCGTCCAGACCATTTCCTTTGGCTTCGCCGGATCGGTGAAACCGGGACAAGCGTCTTTGAGGCGGATGATCGTGCCGACGCAGCTCTGTCCTTGGAGAACGGTGAGTTTTTGCTTTTCGTGATCGTGTTGCCCCGCGCCCCATTTCAACGTGTTGCTGATGAGATACGTGCCGTTCGGCAGATAAATGATCGCGCCTTTGGCCGGATAATCGCTCAGCGCGCGCTGGATCGCCTTTGTGTCGTCGGCCACCCCGTCGCCTTTCGCAAGGTAAGGCGCCGCCGTTACGTCAATGACGCCGGAGTTCGCCGGAAAGATGATATTCTCTGAGCCGGGGATGGCCGGGCGGGGAGGATTCGGATGATTCGGCGCAACCTCTGTGGACTTGGCCACCGGCTTCACGCCGGGCGCGATGGCGTCGGCGGCGCCGGCGCCTTCCGCGAAGAAGCGTATCTCCGAGAGGGCGGAGCGTTCCCCCTGCCAGTTGCTCAGGCAATGCAGCCGGATGTAGCGCGCTTGAACGGCCTGCTTGAACGAAATCAACTGCCCCTCGTAATCGTTCTCTCCCGGCGCCAGATCGAAAATGGCCGTGCCAACTGGCGTGAATTTTTCGCCATCTGCCGAGGCGGAAACCTCGACCTCCTTGAAGCCGAGCGTGGTCCAACCGGCCTCGTTGTAATTCCAAACGCGGAAACTGCCCACGGCGCATTGTTTGCCCAAGTCGAATGTCAACGTGGGCATGCGCTCTGTTTTGCCATCGGATAATCCCGACGCCCACATGGTTCCAACCTCGACGCCTTTGTCGCGATACGCATCGCTACCGTGTACCCACACGCCACTGCCGGGGGAGGTCTCGCTGAGTCCAGAGCCATTGATCAGATTTTTTTCCAGCCGCGAAGCCGTCTGCGTGCTGGAAGCCTTGACCCCGACTATCTCAATCGGCGCAGTGGCGCCCCATGCGCCGCTGCCGGCGCAGAGCATTATTCCAGCCAAGCAGAGCGCCATTTTGACCAGGCAGAGCTTTATTGCGACTGCGAAAGCACGATGGATGCGCGTGAGCATACCAGATCTCCATTTCAAATAGCTTTCATGCGAGCGTAATGCAGTTAAGCACGGCGCCAGCATTTGGAGTGCGGTTGCTTGCTGCCTCTTTTGCTACGATTATCTTTTGAGAACGGATTGTGAAATCGAGTTGCACTCCATTTAGCGCTTCACCACACCCTGAGATTGAGTTTGCCGGCGCCGGGATTT
Organism: Candidatus Sumerlaeota bacterium; assembly: GCA_026398575.1. The sequence goes on from JAPLSP010000068.1 coordinate 21,813, forward strand.
TCAAAAGGTCCGGCCGATGGTTTGGCTGCATCCCGCTTCTTGCTGAGATAGTCGGTGTCAATAACGACAGGAGTACCGTCGGCGTTCTCATAAGCAAGCCCCGGAATCTTGGCCTTCTCCAGGAGCTTCGTTGTCACGAGCGCTGTCTTGGATTTTTGAGCTGCATCCCCCAGAGTCATCTGCAGAAATACGCAGTCCCCCTGTTCCGCCACTTTTATTTCGGGATCAGTTGCCGCCAGTTCGCTCCCATTCGTTTCCCTGGCATAAGGTTGTGCGCTGTTATAATACACATTGCCTCCCGTCTGCAGAGGATACTCCCTCTTGTCATATACCCACAGTCCGAATCCGGTGACGGGCTGATAATTTATGCTAACCGACGTGGGCGCATTGGCGGGCGCGTTGCCGGGCGCATTCGCAGGCGCGGCGCTGGACGGCTTGACGGGCGGCTTGCCATCTCCCACAAAGATGTTGCCATAGAAACGGTCGTCGCCTCCCTTGATGTTGATCAGAGCGGTGACCGCCGTCGAGTGCGCCTTATGATAGGGCGTGGTCCGCCTGAGTTCCGGGCGGCTCATGATTTTTCCGGCTATCAGATTATGCGCATAAGCGCCTCCCTCGGACATGTCATTGAGGCTGATGCCGGAGAGGAACAGATTGTTATCCACGATAAACGGGCCATGATCCACCTCCACAAAAAGATCTTCCGTGCTGTTGTCATAACACAGATTGCCCGTGATCCGCGTTCCCTGCGCCATCCAGTCCATCCACATCCCGCGCGCCGCGCCATGAATCCGGTTGCCTTTGATGAGCATGTCAATGGAGGCATGGATTTTGATCCCTGCAATTTCCGCGCCGGTGAATTGCCGCTTGGTCCAGATATTGTAGATGTGGTTGCCCGTGATCTGGCTGAAGACGCCGCCCAAACTTCCGCAGATGCCGGTCTGCTCGCAATCGTGGATGACATTGTTTCTGACGATGTGGGAGCCGATCTTCCCGCGCGACCAGCCCGCCTCCAGCGCCCGCACGATGACCTCGTTATAATGTGTCGCGCCGTCTTTTTTGGGATCGTTCGTCCAGACGTTGTGGCCGGTTTTTCGATCCTTGCCCAGCGTGATGCCCGAGCACTTCGAATCGCTGATCTCGTTGTTCTCGATGATCCATCCCTTGCTCCAGTGCGTGCCGATGAGGCCGATCTGCTCGGCGGTGGGCGCCGCCCATTGCGTCGCGGCCTGGCATAAGCGGAAACCTCGGATCGTGATGTAGTCGCGCCCCGGCTGGTCCGGATAAAAGCAGCTGTCCCGCACGTTGATCTCCACCAGTTCCTTGTTGGGGTCCTTGTCGTGGAAGTTGGCGTAAATGGTTGTATTCTGGTCGTCGCTCTCGCATAACCAGGTATAGGTGGAGCCTTCCGGGTCCTTGATATTCGGCAGCGGTTGCGGTTTTTGCACCTGTTTCATCTGGTGCGTTTCGAAAAGAGATTTGCCGTTGAGATACACTTCCCCCGTGTGATGAGGCCGGCCCTTGGCGTTGAACCAATCGCCCGCGATCAAATCCTTGTAGGGATTGTAGCTGCCAAAAAATGAGTTCGGCAGCGTCGTCTTCCACACCCCGGGTTCGGAGAGTTTCCAATCGCGCACAACTTCCGATCCTTTGATAACGACCTTCTCGCCCGCAGCCGCCTGATACACAATCCGCTTACTGTCCGATTCGCCCCCGCGAGGCGGCGTCACCCGCTCGCGATAGGTTCCTTCATGCACCGTGATCGCATCGCCCGCCTGCGCAACCTTGGCGGCGGCGGAAATCGTCTTGTAGGGCTTTGACGCCGAGCCCTCATTGCCGTCGTTCCCCTTGACGGAAACATGATACTCTGCGGCGGATGCGGCGTGAGCGATCAACGCCATCAGGAACAGCGCGCCCAATTTTTTCATCACATTTCTCCTTTTCGCTTTAAAATCTTGCGGCATAGATGTTCATTCCATTGTGCGCGCATTTTTGCAGAATGATTGAGGGCAGAATAATAATCATTCTGCCCTCAATCATTCTGCCAGTATGTGCCGAAACTCCCTTTTGGATTTGTTGCTAAATATTGCATAGCGCCGCGGCCTTTAAGTCTTATTTTTTTGCAGTCGTGAGTGTGGCAGTAGTGACAGCCGATGGTTTCGGCGCGGCTTCGAGCGGCGCAAACGTCGCCTGTTTGGCCTTGGCGATCCATGCCGCGTCGCCATAGACGCCCGCCTCAGAAGGATCGAACGGCTTGAAGCCCGCTTTGATCGCAGGCGACTCGGGACGAAGGTGGAAGTCGCGCGCTTCGGCGTTGACGAACATTGGATCGGCGAAAACCGTGCCCAGCTCACGGCCAAGCGCCTGCCAAGCTTCCAGCGATTTACCGAGAAAATTCGCCTTGCCGCTGGCGGCATAATAGAAGTTATCGCGCGTCGTGTATTGAGCCTTGTCCCACGCGCCTTTGAGCAACGGAGTTTCGCCGGACCAATAGACGATGTTTTTCTCAAACGTGAATGACAAGTGAGGCTCCGAGCGGGTCATCTCAATTTGCTGCAGTTTGGCGAAGGCGAAGATGTTGTTTCGCACCACATTCTCCTTGCCGTAGTGCTGATGAAAGGCGCCGGACTTCGTGTCATAGATCAGGTTGTTTTCAAAGCGGATGCCGGTGCTGCCTTCATCGGTGTATAAGCCCCAGCCGCCGTAGGAGTAGGAATTGATGTCGTGAAAAACATTGTTGGCGACGACCGTTCCCTCGGAAGGCCCCAGCGTATAGATGCCGCCCATGTCGCTGAGCAGGCCCCAGCCCAGGTGATGCGCGTGATTGAACGAGATCGTATTGCGCTTCGCCAGGTTTTGTCCGTAGCCCCAAGTCCATCCGGCGCTGATGGCGGAATAGAAAAGGTCCGCGATTTCGTTGTGGGTGATTTGGTTGTCGCCGCTCTGGCCGACCCACACGCCGACCGCGCACGGGAAGATATAACCGCCGTGGCGGATGATGTTATTGTCCACGGTGATGTGGCTTGTGAATTCGTTTTCGTTTTTCGCGATGCGCGCTTCGCCCACGCGCACACCGCCGGCGCCAAAGTCATAAATATGACAACGCCGGATCGCATCGTCGCGACAACCTCTGCGCAGCCAGATCGCATAAGTGCCTATATGGCCGATTTCGCAGTCCTCGAATGTGATGTTTCGGGCGTCATCGGCCATGATGACGGCGTCAATCGGCGCGGCCGCCTGCGCGGGCTCGAATCCACCCGGCGGCGTGAGCCATTGCCCATGCTGAAACTTCAAGCCCTTGAAGTTGATATGCTGCACGAATTGCTGCGCCGCCGAATCGCCCTGGATCACGATGAATTTCGCTGCTACGGGCGCAACCACGTCAGCGCGCGTCATGTCTTCGCCGGGCAGAGGCTTATAGTACAGCGCGCCGTCGCGAGCCAGAAACCACTCGCCCGGCGCATCCAGCGCGCCCAGATAATTCTCCACCACGAACTGCGCGTTCTTGCGCCAGGGATTCCATGGCTTCATGCCTTCGCCGGCGGTGATAATAGCCTTCTGCTGCGGGTCCAGACGCTCGATGAACCGGCGCGTGCAGTCCCAATTATGATAAACGATCAGGTTCGCGTCCTTAAGATCCGCCGGCGTCAGATTCGCGATCGCCGCGAAATCCTCGGGGCGCAGCGAGATTGTTTGACGGGCTTGTTTGACCTTCGTCTTATCGCCGCCGGTAGGAAGAGGCGGTTCCTGCCGAACATCCTGCAGGTAGAACCAGAACTTGTTGGGCGTACGCGCCCGCGTGGCGCGGCGCCCGTTGACGAACAGCTGCTCGAAGTACCACTTGCCGGCGGCGACTTCCGGAATGCTTGCCTGCCAGAGTCCGTTCTGGCCCTGCCGCCAGCCCGTGATCCGCCGTCCGCCCTCCAACACCGCCGCCTCCGGACCCTCCGCCGAGTATGTGATCGGACAGGCCGCGCTGCCCGAATCCTCGGGTCCAAACTTCACCTCATGCGACATCGGATAAACCCCTCCGGCGAGGCGCACGTTGACGGCCTCTTTGAGCGGCCCGGCTTTCTTCAGCTCGCGGACGGCGTCGCGCGCCCGCTCCAGCGTCGCGAAGGGCTTGGCCTGTGTGCCCGGATTCTTGTCGTCCCCGGTGGGCGCCACAAAAAAGTCGCTGGCTCGCGAGCCAGACATGACGGCCAGATGCGCAGCGGCGCAGATCAAGACGCAAACGCAATAATGTTTCATCATGTTGTTTCCTTTGGGTGTGGTTTTGAGTCTGGGATTCATGCTTTCATGGCGCAGGATTATGCAACGCTGTGCGGTCGGTATCTTCCTGTTTCTTTCCGGATGCGCTCAAGGACGGCGGATGATCGAACTCGAGTTTCAGCACCCATCCGGCGGTCGGGCGGTCGTTGACCGGAAGATGCTTGATGCGCAAACAGCGGTCGGGGGTCTGATTATGCAAACGCGGCAGATCGCAAACGTCAAAGTCCACCGCCTCGCCTGTATTGAGCAACGTCGCCCGGCGCGGCTTGTCAGTCATAGGCTGGAGAAAGATGGAGGCGGTCTCCGGTTCTTTGACCAGGTGGACATAGAGCGTGTTGGCGCGGCGCGTGAGAACGACGTCGCGATTGCCGCTGAGCGCGCCGGCGGGTTCGACGCCGAGCAGCGATTCTTTTACCGCGCCAAACCACTTGCCGATGCGCTGGAGAATCGCGGCGGACGCCTCGTCAATCGTGCCGTCGGGTTTCGGACCGACGTTGAGCAGGTAGTTGCCGCCTTTCGCCAAAACTTTCTGGATGCCGCTGATGAGATGGGCGTCGGAGTAATAGTCCTCGTCCTGGCGCCAGCCCCAGCTTTGATAGCCCACCGCCTGGCACGCCTCGACCGGCGCGTCGAACCAGGCTTTCGTATTGACCGAGCTGTCCCAGTCGCGTTCGGGCGTGCCGTAGTCGCCGTTGTCAAAGCCGCGATTGTTGATGACGGCGGCGGGCTGGAGTTGTCGGATCAGCGCGTTGAACGATGGATCGCGATGCTTGATGACGTTGGCGTCCCACCAGAAACCATGGATCGCGCCGTAGTTTGAGCAGAGTTCGCGGACCTGCGCCTTGACGAATTCGAGGTAGCGGGCAAGGTCGGGTTGGTCGCCCGGTTCGGACGCGCGCAACTCATAAGGCCGCCCTGCCGATGGATAGTTCGGCTGATGCATGTCGGCGCAGGAATAATAGAGGCAGAGCGGAAACTTGCGCCGGTGGCACGCCTCGGCGAGCATGGCAAGCGTGTCCTTGCCATAAGGCGTGCGGGTGACGTTGTAGTCGGTCTGCTTCGTGTCCCATAAGCAAAAGCCGTCCACGTGTTTCGTCGTGAACGTGAGATAGCCCATGCCTGCTTGCGCCGCAAGATCGAGCCAGGCGTCCGGGTTGAATTTCACAGGATTGAACTTTTGCATCAACGGCGCGTATTCGGCGCGGCTGAGTTTCTTGCGATACATCTGCTGCTCATGCCATCCCGCGACCGAATAGATCCCCCAATGCACAAACATGCCGAAACGCTTCTCGAAAAACCAATCGCGTCCATCGCCGAAGCGCGGCGCAAGTTTGGGCGTGGTAGAGGCGGCATTGGCCGCGGCGGCGCTTGCTGTGGTGGCGGATGCAGCAGCCTTCGCCACTGATGATTTCGCAGGCGCGGCCCCGGCTGCCAGAGCGAGGGACGAAAGCTGTACGCCGGCCATCAGCGCGCTGGCGGATGAGATGATATCGCGTCGAGTCATAAGCCAGCCGAGCGCCTCCTCGTTCGCAAACATAAGCGGCCTATCATGCTTGATCGCAGTGAGGCCATCCCCCTGCCGCGCATAAGCATGACAAATTCTAACCCACAGTATCGCTGCGGATGAAGGCGCCTCAAGCTCATTTCAGCGGTAAGTCACTAAGTGTTTCAATTCAGAATTACGATCACGTATTTTTGCCCAAGGGACGAAAGCAATGCAGTCAGAAGCGGCGCCAGCATTTGGAGTGCGGTTGCTTTCTGCCGCTTTAGCTTCCAAGATCGATAAGATTTGCGTAGCTAAAGCGGCAGCAAGCAACCGCACTCCAAAACGGCGCATGGTCGCTGCGGAGCAGGTGAGGGAAGTATCTCTCGACAAACTGAGCGCTCCCCAGCCCGCCGCTTGATTTAAGCCTTGCCCCCTGCCGCCGTCCCGCTAGCATGCTGCCTTTGCGGAATGAGATCGGCGATTGGAAGGAAGACATGGCGCCATGGAAACTGTCCGGAGAGTGCGCGCGTTCACGCTCATCGAATTGCTCATCGTCATTGCGATCATCGCCATTCTTGCGCTCATCGCGATTCCCAATTTCCTCGAGGCGCAGACGCGCTCGAAGGTCAGCCGCGCCCATGCCGACATGCGCACGCTCAAGACGGCGCTTGCGGCGTATTATGTGGACTATAACGCGTATCCCGTGGACAAGGGAGTCAACGACATCCCGACCTACGCGCAGATGACCACGCCCGTGGCATATATCACCTCCATCCCGCAAGACCCTTTCTTCGACCGCGCGCACCGGCTCTCTCATGGGCTGCCGCTCAGTATCTACGTGGGTTTTTATGTCTATGCCGGCCCTTGGAACAGCGGCCCCAACTACGCCGCGGGCGTCGGCTATCATCTGCATTCAGCCGGACCCAACAATCGCGAAGACGCCATGCAGGATGAGCCAACCTATGATAATTGCTTCGCGGACGGTCCGCGCGGCCTCATGGTCAAATACATCTACGACCCGACGAACGGCACGATTTCGTATGGCGACATCCTCGTCACGGCCAAGGATAACTACAATTGAAGATCAGCAAGCCATTTTGCAGTTTTAAGCCCTTATCATCCTGCGAACGACAACATGTTGTCGTTCATGGTAATCCGTTTAATCCTTTAATCCGTGGTGGTGCTTTTTACCACGGATTAAAGGATTAAACGGATTTTGCGCCGCGAAGCGGCTTATTTATACAGACGGAGTTTGTAGAAATCCTAGATTTTAGCAAACACAACCGCATGAATATTCATTTTACGGCATCAACTTGGATCACGGCTGTTCTTGGGCTGGTCATTTCAATCAGCCACGGCGTTACTGGTTCCGTTCTTGCGCAACCCGCGATCCCGCCACCCTATGGCCGCTATATCCACCTCGGAGAAGATGCGTTTGCCGGCGTCCGCTCATATTCAGTCAAGGATCGCATCGTGGGGACGTATTACTTCTATTGGTATTGCGTAGATACCAAGGAACACATTGTCAACGGTAACGGAACCGATGCGCTCACGGACCACCCGGCCAGCATGGATCATTTCAGTTACCGCAGCGTCCGATGGCATAAACAGCAACTGTTGGACATGATGGCCGCCGGCATTGACGTGGCGCTGCCGGTATTCTGGGGCGCGCCTTCCGAACGCGAATCCAAGTCCGCGTTTCATTGGAGCTATGCGGGGCTGGAGAAATTGGTTCAGGCCCGCCAGGAACTGCTCGATGAAGGCAAACAGCCGCCGCGCATCGGAATGTTTTACGATACCAGCACGCTTCAGCATAACCAGTATAACCAGCATATCGACCTGACGACGGACTACGGGCGGCAATGGTTTTATGCCACGGTCCGGGATTTTTTCTCCCTCGTGCCGCCCCGCCACTGGGCGATGATTGACGGCAAACCGATCGTATTGCTCTATGCCGCAGCTTTTGCAAAGAAGTACGATCAATCGTTTATTGACTACGCCAAACAGCAGTTTGCCCAGGACTTCACGGGACGTGTTCCATGGATCGCGGCGGAGGTTTCCTGGCAGGTCAAAACGGACAGTAAAGTTGTCTGGGGTGGCGCGCTCGGCCTGAAGAATGCAGGCGTGGCAGCGCTCGGCCCTGGTTATGACCACTCTGCCGTGCCGGGCCGCGCGCCGCTGATCCAGAAGCGCGAGGGCGGCCAGTTTTACGAGAATAACTGGATCCTGTTTTTGCGCCGCCCCTCCAACTTCGTCATGGTGGAGACTTGGAACGAGTTTCATGAGGGAACGGATGTCGCGGATTCCAAGGAATACGGCCGGCAATATATTGATCTGACCCGTAAATACTCGGACCTTTTTAAGCAGGGATGGAAACCATCGTGGCCCCAAGGCGCGTACGACAATGCCCGCTCGGTGGGCATTTCTCTTGGCGGTCAAAACCGGGAGGAGGGCCTGCGCCTTGTGGACAATGAGGATGGCCGCACGACGCCTGCCATGGCCGATGGCAGCCCATGCCGCGCCATTAGAATCGTCCCGAATTTCGGGCATTACATCTACTTTGCGGCGGATGACTCCTTCAAGGAGATGGCGCCCATCACCCTCAAAGCGGAGGTGGAATTCTACGACGCGGGGCAGGGCGCTCTGACCCTCGAGTATGACCGCAGCGATCCAAACGCGCCTTTTGCCGGCGCCTACACACCAGCGGCGGAAGTGGTGCGGCTCGAGGGGAAAAGGAACTGGAAAACGGCGGTGTTCACGTTGAAGGATGCCAGTTTGGTGAACTCACAAAATGGGCGCGCAGACTTTCGCCTGAACATCACAGCGTCGGAATTCATGGTGCGCAAGGTCACCATTATGAAAGTCAAAACACCATGAAAACACGGGCTTCAAACAACCGCTAATGAACGCTGATCAACGCTAATGACTAAGATTTTTTCAAACTCCGTTAGAAAAAATTTGCGCATTGCCGCGCCAGAGAATTAGATGGTTTGTTCATGGCGCCCGAGCCTGTTGCTGAAAATCCGTCATGATCCGCCCGATCCGCCCGATCCATGTTCTATCACAAAAAATCATATTGAGATAGAACACGGATGGGGCGGATCGGGCGGATTACCACAGATTTTTCCGTAGTTTGCGCGAACGACAACATGTTGTCGTTCGTATTTTGATAATGGGATAGTTTCCAAATACGCGCCAATTTCATAAGATTAGTGGCCATGCAACAAGCCCAGATTTGCAGAGCACATTCATGTTGTTATTGCGCTCGCGATTGGCGGAATTTCAAGAGCAAAAGCGCCCAAGATTTTTCCAAACTCCGTTTCTAAAAAATATAACGCTATAATACTCCCCAAAAACTGGAGGGGTGCTTAAGGTAGCTTCGCCGCCCTATGATTCGACCCGCGAGGGGAGGCGACGCACACCATGTCAGTACGCAAGAAACACGCGGCGGAGTTCAAGGCCAAAGTGGCGCTTGAGGC
>JAPLSP010000221.1 GCA_026398575.1 Candidatus Sumerlaeota bacterium
ATCGAATCTACCTGCAAACAATTTCAGCTGCGTGTGAAACGCTGCGGGCAGTTCTGGACCACGGATAACTTGGACGGTCTCTTATGCCTGTATAGCCGTTATCTCAGCTATCTATGGAATTAACAAAACTGAGTTGCACCCCCCTAAAGAATCAGAATGGCATTTCATCCAGGCCGAAGAAGGTGGTGTCGGCGATGGAGGCGAAATCATCGCCATCAAAAAACATCGGATCCGGCGGGGGCGTCTGCTGAGCCCATTCGAAATAATGCTCGACCACGTTGCTGAGCCGACGTGAGACGCGGGAATTGCGCGGTCCTTTGAGTTGCTCAACCCGCCACACGCCACAGGCCCACAACTGAATTTCGCATGTGGCATGTTCCCCCTGCCAATCAACGCTATAGAGATAGCTCTCTCCTTTTTGAATGTCGTGGATGTAGCGCTCGCTATAGCAGCAGTTGCGCGCGTTGCGCGCCTCCCGGAGGAGATGGCGGGTGTTGGTGATCGGGACAATCTGCGGCGTCCCTGGAAACGGCGGCGGCAGGAGGAAGTCAATATGCTTCGGATCTTTCTCCAGCTCTATCTGCCGCTTCATTTCATAGTTGATTGCCGAAACCTCGTCCGCAGAGAGGTATTGCTGCGGGCGGCCCGAGTAGTTCAGCGCCTGCCACATCTGATCATTATCCGAAATGAGTTTGCCGCAATAGCGATAAAGCCCCGCAGGGCGGTGAGCCAAGATATCCGTGATCAAATGCGGGGTGATGTGTTCGATGATCTCAGGCCGCAGAAGATAAATAATGGAAGAGTTCACGCGCGGCGCATGGCGCAGCAGTTTCATCGCCTGCGCGTTCCCGGCGATTCCGTCCGACTGGAGGGCATTGCGCAGATACAGCAGGTCAACGATATTGCGTACCTGGAGCGTGTTGACCTTGCGGATGATTTTCCGAGACCATTGGGGGAATTCAAGAAGCGCGAGCGCATCCGCCTGTTTCATCGCGACCAGCCGGCGGATGGTCCGCATCGTCCAGCTGGGCTTTTGCGGAAGAAAGACCCAGCAATTCGCGATCATGAGCGCGAGTGCGGGATTGGAAAGGCAGAGATCGTCAAAGCCCGAAACCCGTGAGAGCGTGGAATAAATGGACCACTGCCGGATGGGGAAATTCCGATCGAGAATAGCCACGTGCGCCTTCGGGAGTGTCAGGAGCCAGCGCAGATAGCACTGGTTATATTTCGACAGCAAAATCTTTACCTTCTCCTTCGAAATCCGGGGAAGGCCGGGTGCCTGCGGGGGCATTGTGTGCGCCGATGGCTTAGAGCACCACTGGGAGCGCCACTGGGAGCGCCGGCATCCTGCCGGCGTGTAACAAGCGTTTTCTTCCGGCGCGTAACAAGCGCCCCCTGCTGGCACGGCAGCGTTATCAGTCTGCGGCGCTTCGTTCAGACTTTCTATGAGGAAGTCCAGATCACGGCCTTTGGTATTGCACCAGTTGGCAAAGCGCATGAGGCTGGAACTGAGATAGGGGCGATTATGCTGCCAGGGGCCATTGGCAGCGGTTTTGATCGCCGCAAAAGGCCGCTCCCCGCTAACCATGACCTGTATGCCTTTGGTCTTGAACAGCACAAGCCGATCCGGCGCCTTGAACACCGCGCCCAGATGCTTAATGAAAGAATTATTTCCAGTCGCATTATCCACTGCGTTTGACCCTTTGCGACGAACATCGTAATGCCATGATAGAAGACATTACGACAAATAGCCTAAATTCCTTCGCGTACCAGTGTCGTCCGGCGGAGACATTATGGAGGCTTTCGGATAGACTAAAATAATATTTCCATATTTTCATATTTTAGCCTTGACGCCATGCGGGCACAGGCATATTGATTTTCTCCGAAGGGAGCAAGAATATTTCATGCGAACTTACGGCGATGATTATCGGAATGTTTCGATTGCGGTTACGCCTGATGAACACAAGCGCTATAAAATGCTTGCCGCTCAATATGAGGTTTCAATGTCGGACGTAGCACGGCTGTCCCTGAATGATGAGCGCAAGTGGAAGGAAGCGGCGAAATCAAAAGCGCAGACAAGAGGCAAAAAGAAAAACAGCTGATGTCCTCCTGCCAGGCCTTTTTCACTTGGCACTGATACGAGCGAAGGAACGGAACACAATGAGACTGTACAAGCGCGAAAATCGAAAAGGGCCGGCATCATGGGTTATAGACTACTGCCTGAATGGACAACGACGGCGCAAAGTCTTGAAGGGCGTCACGACCCGGAAACTGGCGGAGGCTGCCTTTGGCGAATTCCGCATGAAGTACGAGCGCGGGCAGGTAGGGGTTGCCACGAATCCGAACCTGACGCTGGGCGAATGCCTGCAAGCCTATCTCGATTCCAAGCGCGCGCACTGCGTTCCTTCCTACTTCGATACGTTGACGGCGCGGAAGAAGCAAGCAGGCGGTTTCCTTGGCGAAAATGCTGCGGTTCAATCTATTACACACAAGAATATCAGCGAGTTCGTTTCCTTCCTGAAATCAGAGGGGGATTCGCCCGCAACGATCAACAAAAAGATCACATTGCTGAAGGCAGCGGGCGCCTTGGCCGTCAAGACAAAGCAAATTACAACGAATCCATTTGCGGATGTTGAGCGGGTGAGCGATCCGCGCCCGCCGGCATGGCGCTGGTTGACGCATGATGACGTGAACCGCCTGTTGGATGTGTGCCAGCACGGTGCACGGATCAAGGTCAAGCGCGAGAACAAGCGCAATTACGAACTGGATGTTCCCGCGCCGCACGGGCTTTATCCGATTGTGATATTCCTGCTGAACACGGGCGCCCGTCGGGGCGAGGCGATAAAACTGACCTGGGCGGACGTGGACGCGGGCCGGGGCCTTGTGCGCCTGGTTGCCACAAAGAAAGCGGCGCGTGGGCGTCGGGCCGAAGCGCGCTTTATCCCCTTGAATGCGACGTTGAAGGAACTCTTCGAGGGCATGGAACGCGGCGCGGCGGCGGATCGCGTCTTCGCAGTATCCTGGAACAACCTGCGGCGCAAATTCGGGAAGGCCTGCAAAATGGCCGGGCTGGGTCACTGCCGGATTCATGACCTGCGCCACACGTTCGCGAGTCACCTGGCGATCAATGGAACGCCCTTGACGGTGATTCGCGAGCTCATGGGGCATGAAACCATGACGATGACTCTGCGCTATGCTCACCTATGCCCAAGCACGAAGGTAAGCGCGGTTGACGGCTTGAATCTGGGCGGCGCAAAGGCCGAGGCGAAGGTGATTGTCTTGGGCGAAAAGGCCGGATGATCTTAAAGGGATTACGGTAAGGTGAAATGAACTTGCTGCAAAGAAAGGGAAAGGCCATGACCGCGAGCGGGAAAGATGATCCTGGCGTCCCTAACCTTGAGGCTGATATCCTGAATGCCGCAGAGGTTGCCAGCATTCTGCGCATACATCCCGTTAGCGTCCGTCGGGCAGCTGCGCGTGGTGAGCTTCCAGCGCGTCGGATCGGACGGAAGTTCATCTTCAGCCGATCCGCCCTGGCCGCCTGGCTTCAATCTGCGCCGCTAGCCGCTGCGCCTGCGCCTACCTCAGAGGCTGCACTTATCCCTGTTGTTGAATCAAAAGCCAATCCCTTGCCGCGCCATGTTTCGCCTCTCCGGGCCGGGTCTGTCGCTGAACACACGGCTATGAAATTAGTGGCGATGATGGACAGGGAAAAGCGCGGATCATGAAGCCACAAAGCGCAGGCTTTTTTATGAGGGAAAGGGCGGGTTGAAAGTACCAATTTTGGGAGTGACATGGCACAATTTTGACACAAGGCTTTCATATAATCCTTATAAAAGACTGAAATTACAGTGCTTACTAGCCCAATAAATTCGGCCTCACATGCCGGAGGTCACAGGTTCGATTCCTGTATCACCCACCATCAAAAAATCTCAAATTACAAGGCTTTTTTGCAGTTTTTCGCGCTTTCTCCAATCTTAAGAAGGGCGGGCAAAAGCACGGTTGCGGTATCAATGCCGCCCGCGGCTTCGAGGTTGTTTTCGTGGCCGATGCGGGCCGGAGTTTTGCCGCTGAGAATATCGGCGCGCGACGGGCTGCACACGCAGCCGGGCACATAGCCTTGGGTGAAGCGCAACCCATCGGCGGCGAGCCGATCCAAATGCGGCGTTGGAATGTCCTTGCAGCCTTGAAACCCAAAGTCGGCGTATCCGGCATCATCGAAGACAATGAGCAGGATGTTGGGTTTCGCCGCAGGCTTTGGCGCATCGGCGGCCCGCAGTGCTGCCAGCGGCGCCAGCAGCAGGGCGGCGAGGAGGAGGGTTGTGCGTTTGTTCATGCTCTTGTTCCTTGGTTGTGCGAATGTTGGCTCGCTTTCAAGTTTCAAGATCTGCCCCCCCGGCGATCCCGATGATAGTTTTAATTCATTCGGATGCTTACGTAGTAGGCGCTGCAGAGCGCTTTGCCGTCCTTGTCAAGCAGAGTGGTTTCAAGATCGGCGGGGCCTGCGTCAACTTTGACCGTGAAGACTTTCGCTTTGTCCCGGCTATCCACGTCCGCTTCCTGGACGCTCGCGCCAATCTTGAGTCGTGCGCGCGCAACCGGCAATGCTTTGGGGGCGCCGCCGTAAAGCAGGCCGCGCACGGGCTGATCCTTGAGCCAGGCATCCACGGTTTTCGTGTCGTCCGGAACGCCCGCCATGGGCGCATCCGCATCGCGCGGCCAGCGCCGAAGCTCGACTCGGTAGGCGCCGGCTTCGGCAAACCGCACCGTCCAGAGGCCAAACGACGCGGCGCCGTTGGCCACGGCAGCCTGGTTCCAGGGGCAACTTCCCTTGGTGGGATACCAGTCCTCCGCGCATAGTTCGGTTTCCACGGCGTTTGGCGAACCGATGATCGGGCGGCCGCGCCAGCCTTTGTCCATCGCGCTGACGCTGTTCCAGTACTGCTGGTAGTCGTTGCGCAACTTGTTGACCACGTCGGGATGTTCGCCGGCAACGTTGCGCCGTTGACCCGGGTCGGCTGTCATGTCATGGAGTTCCTTCTGTTCCACCAAACGCCAGCGATCCGCCATCACCGAGCAGTTTTGGCCAAAGGTTGGCGATGGCGGATTGGGACCGACATGGTTTTCCGGCGTGCCCAATACGATCGTCCGCTCCGGCCACGGCGCCTGCGGATTGGACAGCAATGGTTTGAGACTGGCGCCATCGAAGACGATTGGCTTGGGCAGTTTCAAGGAACAGAGATCCACCAGCGTCGGCAGAATGTCAAGATGCGCCGCGAGCCGGTCCACCGTCACCGGCTTGTCGAGCCTGCCCGCTGGCCAGTGGAAGAAGCACGGGACGCGATGGCCGCCGTCGTAAGGGGAACCTTTTTTCCCGCGCATACCGGCATTGAATACCTTCTCGCCCTCGGCGGTGCCGTTGTCGGTGATGAATATCAGCAGTGTGTTTCCGTCCAGTCCTTCCGCTTTGAGAAATGCCCGCAGCCGTCCAAGGTTCTCATCCACGCGGGCGATGGCCGCATAGAAATACGCCGGCCCCTTGCCGCGATAAGAAGCGACCCATTCCTGGTCGGGGACGCTGCACGGGCTGTGCGGATTGTACGGCGCAAGATAGACGAAGAAAGGCCGGCTTTTCTCGCTGCGGATGAATTGCAGGGCCGCGTCGAAGAACACATCGGTTTCGTAACCCGTACAAGGCTTGGCCTCCCAGACGCCGTTGTGGATGTAGTGGTCGTTGACGCGGTCGTTGCCCCAGTAGTCGGTCGTGCAGCCCGTGCCGCCGTCGCCGTGGCCGAGCCATTCGTCGAAACCGCGATCAATCGGACGATAGGGATAATTCGTGCCAAGATGCCACTTGCCGAAGTGGCCGGTGCGATAGCCGTTATGCCGAAAGACATCCGCCATCGTGACCTCGCCATCGCGGAGCATATTGCGCCCGCTGATGGTTCCCCAGCCGCCAACCCGGTGGGCATAGCGCCCGGTCATCAAGGCCGAACGTGACGGCGTGCAATAGCTGTCCACATGAAAATTGCCGAACCGCACCGACTCATTATAAAGCCGGTCCATCTGCGGCGTCTTGATGACAGGATTGCCGTGGCACGCCAGATCGCCATACCCTTGATCGTCCGTGAGGAGGACGATGACGTTGGGCCTGTCGGCGGCAAGAACACAATCAGGCACGCCACTGACCAACAGCAGCTGCGCGGCGAGGAGCAGAAACACGCGCTTTATTCTGGTTATCATTACTTGTCCCCCTTCTTGATCGCCGTCGCCGGCTTGGCCGCAGCGGGCGCCTTGGGCATGGGCGGCTCGATGCCGAGCTTGCGGCAGTCGGCGTCCACGTCGGCGCTCCAGGTTTTATAGAGTTTGTTCAACGCCAGCCCAGCCATCCGGCGCCCGCCATCCATTGTCAGCGAAGTGGGCTGGTATAGGACGATCATGTGTTGCGATGGGTAACGTGGCACGAGACCCCAAGAACAATCACACGCAGGAATCTCAACACAATGGGTGGAATTGGGGGGCAGGAGAGGCTTATTGGTCAAGAGTTTAATAACTTGATCCTGAAATCAAAAATAATTTAAGGACAGGCTATTAAACTCCCTTGCAAAAGGAATAGAAAGGGATAGAAGAGTCTTGACTTGCTGGCCTCTCTTGCCGCTCAATTCCACCCATTATGGCTGGATTTGCGCGTGCGATTGCGCCCGGCGTTCGTGGCGTTCCTTATCATGATCATGGGACTCATCGCGGCAACCGGCGTGAACCGGTGTTCTTCAACGATGACCGGCGCGAGGCGTATCGGAGCAGCGCCAGCATTTGGAGTGCGGTTGCTTGCTGCCGCTTTAGCTACGCCAATCTTGTAGATCATGGAAGCTACAGCGGCAGCAAGCA
>JAPLSP010000228.1 GCA_026398575.1 Candidatus Sumerlaeota bacterium
AAACTATAAACAAAAACGACTCACAAAAAAACAATACGAACTTCAGCCCGCGTTTGGCGCAGGCCGCGGACAGTTCTTTCATCGGGTCGCGATGGAAGGGCGTGGCGTCCACAACGTTATACTTGCTCACGTCCGAATGAAACATGGCGAAGCCGTCGTGATGCTTCGAGGTGATGACGATATATTTCATCCCCGCGTCTTCGGCCATCTGGACCCATTCCTCGGCGTTGAACTTGACGGGGTTGAATTGCGCGGCCAATTGCTCGTATTCCTTCACGGGAATTTTGGCGCGGTTCATGATCCATTCGCCGATGCCGGCGACGGGCTGTCCCTTCCATTCGCCCGCCGGAATCGCATACAAGCCCCAATGAATAAAGAGTCCGAACTTCGCTTCGCGGAACCACTTGATCCGCGCCTCGTGATCGGGTGTTTCAGCGGGAGCGGCGGGAGCGGCAGGGGCGGCCGGTTTGACGGCGGGGTCGGACGGTTTTGCGGCGGGTTCGGATGATTTTGCCGCGGTCTCGGACGGCATTGACTTGGGCGCGGCGGCGGACATTTTCGGCTTGGCCGCGGAACACGCAACGGGCGCAAACATCAATAATCCCGCGAGCCCAAATCCAAAGGCTGCAGCCAGCACTTTCCATTGGCGGAGCATCTCATGTACCTCCTTTATTGATATTCGTTTAGAGCTTGTCAATTTTACACGCGACGTCGCGCGCGAAGACAGGGGTTTGGATGCTCAAAGCGCCTTCTTTGAGATCCTCTTCTTTGTGGGCAACGGGCTTGCCGAGCCAAGTGTCCCAGAACTCGATGCGATAGCGTCCCGGCGTCAGGCCTTCGACGGTCACGGTCACGGGCTCCATCGTTCGCGCGACGGGCGTCACCGGGCGCCACCGCATGCGCGTCACCTCGTAGATGCGGCGGTCATATATCCAGAGGCGCGCGCTGCGGTCGTTGCGCATGCCGCTCATTGCCGCAGACGGATATCTATCGCTCGCGTTCATCCAGATCATCTGATACTTGCGCCCGCGCGGATCTTCGCCGCGCAAGAATTCCATCAGCGCCTGAAACTGGAGATACTCGTTTTTTTCGTACGTGTAGGTCCACCACCACCACCTCGCCACGCCGCCGTAAGGCGTCGTAACCGATCCCCAAAGGCCGGCGTGCAGATTGTAGCGCAGTTCAGGATGCGTCATCCCGACGCCGAACTCGTTGATGAGCGCCGGCTTGTTGTGACTGCCGTATTTGGAGAACAGGTCGCGCAGCGAAGGCGCCATGTTGGGGAAGTAGCAATTGGACTGCGCCACTTCGATCTCCGGAAGCCCCATGATGGCCGGATCGTATCTATCTTTGGTATAGTGCGTCGTGATGATGTGCTGATAGGGATCGAGCGCGCGGAGCTTGCGCGCCATATCGCGGTGCCAGTTTTGGATCGGCTCGGTCCGGTAGGCATTCGTCAGGTTCACTTCGTTGAACAGTTCCCACATCGCAATAGCCGGGCTATAGCTCCAGCGCGCCACGATATATCGCAGCCGTTTGACAAAGTAACGGCGCGCCTCGGAACTGGGAAAAAAGTCCTCGGGTCTTTTCAGCATGCCGCCGCGCTCGATGTTGTAGGGATTTTCCGCCCATTCGTTGTCCACGGAAAGACTGAACTGGCCGTGATTCTGGAAACACAGGTTGATGTACAACCCCTCTTTGGCCGCCAGATCAACGACGTGGTCCATCCGCCAGGCATTGAGCAGGTTGTAGCGCCCCAAGCCCTGATAGTCCGGCGAGAAGCCGCGCGACCATTCGAGCGCCGTCCACCACGCGCCCATCCAGACGCGCGTGTGGTTGATGCCGGCCTGGCCCATGCTGGTGAAGTAGTCGTCGTATGCCGCCAGCGCAAATTCATCCGGCATCTGATCGAAATCATAGTTGTACTTCCATCGCTTCTCCGAGGGGGAGCGGACGATGATGCTGATGGGATAATAAAGACTTCCGTCGTCGAACGTAAAATAGCGCGGGTCCGTACGGTCCACGCGAATGAATCCGTGGAACGGCTTCAAGCCGGCGGCCACCTGCAATTCGCGCACGGGCGTCTGGCAAGAGGCGCCGGTGTGGTCCGTCGCGCGCGCGCAATAATTGTGCGTTCCCGGTTTCAGCGGCATGTAGCGCGCCTTCCAGGATGCGCGGCCGCGGGGAACATAAGTTTCCGTTCCGTCGTCCAGGCGGCCCCGTTCATAGTCCTGATCATAAAACGCCGGCAGCGTGATCGTGGTTCCGTCCGGCGTCATGAAATCCACGTCCACCGAGACCACGTCGGGATCGAAAGGGTTGTCGTATCCGCGTGTGAGATCGAACGTCAGCTCGAATCGTTCGCCGACGCGCGTCTGAGGCTGGCCCTGCGGCGCGAAGCGGATGAAGTTGAGCGGCGGCAGGGGATCTTCTGCGCCTTCGATCCCCAGATCGCGGATGCGGATGGGCGCCCGGGCGGCGCTGACGGGCGCGCCGGACTCCGATGACGCGGACGAGGCATCCGGGGATCCGTAAGGCTCATTCTCCGATGCGGCGGCGTCCTGGCTTGGATAAAACCGCAGCCCCAGGCAATCCAGCCGCCATCGCATCACGTCGTTCCATTCGCACAAACCTTCCGCCGGGCGCCATTCGCCCGAGTCGGCTTCCAGGCGCCACGAAACCAGGTTCCACTTTCCCGCTGTCAACATGCGCGTGGCGGCGGTCTGATACCATCCCCATATCTCATGGGACGCGATCAGCTGGACGCATACGATTTCCGAGTCTTCCGGCAGAAAAATCGAGGCGCTGATGTTGCGTCCTTTTCCCAAGGCTTTGCGTTCGCTGCTCACGTCGAGCAATATCCCAAACGCCTCGCCGGCCGCGGCGCGCACGGCCAACTCAGGAGAAAGATTCGTTCCGCTAGTGGTGATGCGTTCGACGGCGCTTTTCTCGCCGATGCCTTCCCGGCTGATGTTGGCAAACGTATCCGGCCGCCATCCGCCGCCGGTCTTGTTGAGCGAGACCAATGGGACAAGGCCGCCACCGCGTTGTTGCAAACTGCCGCTGGTTGCGCCAAAAGCAACCGGGCAAATCACAAAAAAACAGAAGAATAATGTAAAATGAAAAATGAGAAATGAGAAATGAGAGAAGAGAAATGTAAAATGAGAAATGTAAAATGAGAAATGAGAAATGAAAGACCTTTGAGGGGAAGCAAAAGAGCACACAAAGCGGTTGCATCCGCCGCGCTGTTTGCGGGCCACAAAAAGCATTACATTGGGTGCTTGAATATTCATATTTGCATAAACTTGGAAATCAACTCGCGCGTTTCATCTTTCATTTTTCATTTCTCATTTTACATTTTACATTATTATTTAAAATCTTGCATCCATGTTTCTCCGCGCTGAATCCATTGCCGGCGCACATTCATTGGAACGATTTGCGCTTCCGCCTGTGCTTGCGATTTCCATTCTGCATTTGCCCGCAGTGTTCCGGCGCGCCAGAGCCAGACAGCCAGCCGCGCCCGCAGTTCCTGATCGTCCGGGTGGCTGCGCAAATATTCCGCCACGGGCGCGGACGACGGCATCGCCAGCGAGGGATCGGTCACGGACGTGGTCGTCACGGGCGCCTCTTCTCTTTCGTCCTGTTCTCTTTTTTCCTGAGCCTCATTGCCCTTGGGCGCAACGGGCTGCGGCTGCGGTTTGAGGATATCGAGATAGAGCAGCGCGGCATCGGTCAAACGCAACAAGTTTTGGCGCGAAGGCTGGCGCGCGGACAGCATTTCGGATTGCTGCGCTTCGCTCTGCGCCAGCGCCAGACGCTTTTCCGTCATGTTGTTGAATCCCTCGAAAGCCGTCTGGCGCGCCAGTTCGGAGATGGAGGGCATTTCCAGGGCATGGCGATAGTTTTCGCGGATCGTCTCGATCTTCGACAGGCAGTCCGGCAGCAGATAATACAGATAAAAATTGCGGTCCGTGGCGGCCTGCGCCTTCATTTCCGGCGGAACCTTGGCCATCAGAATCCGATTGCAGGTATCGAGGGCTTTTTGAAACTCAGGCCTCACAAAAGGACAATAGAAGAGATAGCGTTCCCAGCTGAAACGAAGTCCCCACCATGCGTATTCGCTCATCGGCCCGAAAATCGAAGGGTGCGAGACCCCGTGGTCAAAATAGGCCTTTGCAAAAATATAGGCTGCCGTCATGTTCCGGTCGTTCTTGAACTCGCGGGCGCGATCCCAGAGCATCCCGGCGTCTTGCCCCATGCTCACCGCCCGCAGGTATTCGCTGGCCGCCAGTTGCAGCATGCCGCGTTGAAGATACAGATCGCCTAGCCGGCGATAATTGATGGCGTATCCGGGCGAAGTGGCCGCGTCGGACCGCGCGGCGGCGATGAACCGGTCAATCAAGTTCTCATCGGCCAGGGCATCGGCGTATCGCTCTTCGAGGGCGGCGATTTGCTTGAATTTTTCTTCGTCCGGTATTGGCGCCGCGCGCAACAGCTCATTGGAGCGGCTGACCAAAGGCGCGATTTCCGAGCTGTTTTTGCGCTGCGCCACACAACGCAGCAGCTGGCGCAGATAGTCAATGTCATCCGGCTTCATCTTCGTCAGTTTGCGATAGATTTTCTCCGCAGCGTCGTAGTCGCGGACCTGGAAGAGCTGCGAGGCCAGGTCTTCTTGAATCCCCGCGTGGTCCGGAAAACGCCCGGCTTGCTCGCGCAGATAATCAATCGCTTTGCGCCGGCTTTCGTCCGTCATTTCCCGCGCTTTTTTGCGATGATATTCAGGATCATTCAAGTCCGGAGGCGCGACGGCCGGCTTGGCGACAGCGCTCTGGGAAGTAGCCGCCGCCGAGTCCTTCGAATCGCAAAAAGCGGAGGGGAATATGTAGAAGAAGAATAGAAAACAGGAGACAGGAGACAGGAGGCAGGAGACAGCAGAAAGGAGAAAGGAGTAAGAAAACAGGAGACGGAGCAGACGAGGGGAAAGCGAACGGGTAAATAATAGATCACTCCGGGCTGCAGAGGCCTTGGGAAGAGAAATAGGTTGCATGGACGATGCTAAGCTCATTTGTTTCCTGACAGAGTTTTTCTATTTTTGCTTCCCGCGAGTTCCATCCCCGGAGGGGATGAATTTGAGTAGCCCCCGGTGGCAACCGGTGGGAAAGCGCCGTAGCTATTGGGCCAACCCCGAAGGGGTTGAACCGATATTAGCAGGTCAAATTCGCCATGCCTTGGGTTCAACTCCTCCGGGGTTGGCGATATTCCATGTTCTCATACCCACCTCAAATTCAACCCCTTCGGGGTTGGTTTTCTCATGGACTTGGCCCGTCAAATCAAGATCGAAAGACCACTAGCTTTCCGTCTCCTGTCTTCTGTCTCCCCATTCTTCATTTTCCATTTCTCATTTTACATTTCTCATTTTACATTTCTCATTTTACATTAACGCGATCAATCTTGCAGGCAATGTCTCTCTCGAATGCGGGCGTAGCTAAATAGAACGGGCCGCCGCCATGATGGACGACTCGCGTCCCGGTCACTTCGCCTTTCCATGTATCCCAGAGTTCTACTTTATAGTCGCCGGCTTTCAGGCCGTCCACGATCAGCGTAGCCGCGGGACAAGGCCTGACCACCGGAGCGCGCATTCGCCGCAGATCGGAGATGGAGCGATAGATGCGCTGATCGTATATCCATATCCGCGCCGATTCTTCGCTCTGCATCGCGCGCGTTTCGATGATGCGCGAGCGCTCCGTGGGCAGAACCGTGGTCAATTGATAGCCCTTGCCGCGCCAATCCTCGCCCTTGATAAAACGCGCCACGGACGTGTATTGCGGATATTCATTCATCTCGTGCACCCACGGCCACCACCAGAACAATGCCGAGCCGCATAAGGGAATGACGGCCGAGACCCACAAACCCGAATGCAGATTATAGAGCAGCTCGTTGTGGCTGCCGCCGACGCCGAATTCATTGACGTAAACCGGCTTGCCGAAAACGTGGTGATCGTTGAACATCTCCACGAGGCGCGCCGGCATGTCGGCGTTATATGCGGTCTGCTGCGCAACTTCGTTTTCGGGCAGCGTCTGGACCGAAGGGTCCAGACGAGAGCCGGTATAATGCGCCGCGACGATGTGGCGGTACGGGTCTATTTCCTTCAGGCTGCGCCCCATGTCGCGATGCCATGAGGTGATCCGGGATGAGTCATAATTGCCGACCAAGTCCACCTCGTTGCAAAGTTCCCACCATCCGATGGCGGGGCTGGAGCTCCAGCGCGCGGCCATATAACGGAAGCGTTTGCGCAGCCATTTGCGCGCTTCTTCATTGGTCCAGTAATCCTCGGGCTGGTCCACCGGCCCGCCGAAGCCCTTGAAATAGGGGTTGTCATACCATTCGCTGTCGAAGTCCGAAGCGCGGAACTGGCCGTGATTGTGCAACGTCAGATCAATATAGATGCCGCAGCGCTCGGCATGTTGCATCACGTGATCCATGCGCCAGGCGTTGAGCTGGCTGTAGCGGCCCAGACCCGCGTAGTCGGTCCGGTAGCCGTGCGTCCATTCCAGCGCCGTCCACCACGCGCCCATCCAGACGCGCACGAAGTTGACGCCGGTCTGCGACATGCTGGTGAAGTAGGCATCATAAACGGCCAGTCCCTTGCCGGGCACGAATTCGAATTCATACTTATACAGCATCCGGTCGTCGTCCGGCGAACGCAGGATGATGCCGATGGGA
>JAPLSP010000163.1 GCA_026398575.1 Candidatus Sumerlaeota bacterium
ACATCGTCGGCATCATCGGCCTGAAGGGAACCTATACCGGCCACACGCTATGTGACGAAGATAACCCCATCATCCTCGAATCCATACAGTTCCCCGAACCGGTCGTCTTTATCGCCGTCGAGCCGAAGACCACGGGCGATCAGGACCGCATGGCCAAGGCGCTCAACCGTCTGGCCGAGGAAGACCCGACCTTCCGCGTCACGGTCAACGACGAGACGAACCAGACCGTGATTTCCGGCATGGGCGAGCTGCACCTCGAGATTCTGGTGGACCGCATGAAGCGCGAATTCAACGTGGACGCCGGCGTCGGCGCGCCGCAGGTGGCTTACCGTGAAACCATCCAGAAGGCCCAGCAAGCCAATACCCGCTTCGTCAAGCAATCGGGCGGCCGCGGCCAATACGCTCATTGCGTGCTGCGGGTCGAGCCGAACAAGCCCGGCGCGGGCTTCACCTTTGCGAACGAGATCGTTGGCGGCGCCATCCCGCGCGAATACATCCCGGCGGTGGAAAAGGGCGTCATCTCGGCCATGACCTCCGGCGTGCTGGCCGGCTATCCGATGGTGGACATCATGGTTACGCTGCTCGACGGCTCCTTCCATGAAGTGGACTCGTCGGACCTGGCCTTCAAGATCGCCGGTTCGATGTGCTTCAAGGAGGCCGCGCGCAAGGCCTCGCCCATCTTGCTCGAACCGATCATGGCGCTCGAAGTCACGTCGCCCGCCGACTACCTGGGCGACGTCATCGGCGACCTGAACCAGCGCCGCGCGCGCATCGAAGAGATCGCGCCGCGCGCCGGAGTGCAGCACATTGATTGCCAATGTCCGCTGGCGATGATGTTTGGCTATGCCACCCGCATTCGTTCGCTCTCGCAAGGGCGCGCCAACTACTCCATGCAGTTTTCGCACTACGCCCGCGTGCCCGAGGAAATCGCCAAAGCGATTATCGGAGAAATGAACCGCTAAGCGCCCGCAGCCGCAATTTCCACTTCGAAAATTCCAATTTCTCGCGCAGAGACGCAGAGACGCAAAGAGATAATACTCCGCGTCTCTGCGCGAGATTTTCATTAGTTTCGGGCGAAATCTGTTTCATGAGTGACTCATTAGAAAATGCGCTCCCGGAACTCTGCACGACGCCCACGCGATCGCTGCCGCGGAGAAATGAGTGGACGGGCAAACCACCCTACGCCTACAATAATGATGAGAAGCGTATATGACGGCGTTGCGCTTTCTGGCCGTCATCATTCGCCAAGTGATCTGAGTCAGAGCACTAAGCCACTGCCCATAGCCTTCACCCGGCGGCCAATAGGTATTAGGCCGAAGCAAGAGTTAGTTGAGAGAGAGCGCGCGCGTAAGTGAGTGAGTGTGAATGTGCGTGTGCGTGCAAGCGAACGCCTTACACCCAACGAAAGGAATCCAGCCATGCCCGTTCCGCACGTCGCTTCGATGACAAAAAATTTACAGATGCTTCTATTACTTATGGCAAGCCTGCTGATCGCAGGAATCCCACTCGCGCCGGCGCAAACGGTATCATCGAATTCGCAGTTTCAGGGCACGGCGCCTGAAATGCGCGAGGAGCTGAAGGCCTATCCGCATAAACTCGTTTATGAGAGCTTTCACGACGGCAATTTCGAACTCTACATGGTGAACGCAGACGGAACGAATCCCGTCAACCTCACCAAGACCGCCGACGTGGATGAGCTCTATCCCAAGGTATCGCCGGACGGCAAAAAAATCTGTTTCTGCGCCGACGAGGGAAAGGGCAAAGACAAGGCCCGCAATCTCTATCTCATGAACACCGACGGAACGGGACGCATGAAAATCGCCGATAATTCCCGCGAGCCTTGCTGGAGCGCGGACGGGAAGTCCATCGCCTTCATGGCGGCGGAACTCAAGCGTTTCACGGCCATGGATTATTGCACGACAGGGATTATTTTCTACGACGTCGCAAGCGGTCAGGCGCGTAAGCACCCCAACTCGAAAATCATGCATCTGTATTGCCCGAGTTGGACGCCGGATGGAAACTGGTTCGTCTCCACGGTCCATGGCGGCATGGGTTTCAAGCATGCCATTCTGGCCCTCGAAGCCAATGGCGACAAGGTATTCGATCTGAGTCTGGACGGATGCCGTCCCGATGTGAGTCCGGACGGAAAACATGTGGCGTGGGGACATGGCGATTGGGCCATCGGCGTGGCCGATCTCGATTTTTCCGGACCGACTCCCAAGGCCACGAATCGCCACAACGCCGTCCAGAGCAAGGACCCGATGAAGACCTACCACGCCGACTGGTCGCCCGATGGCCGCTATATCGCCTTCAGCTATGGCAACAAGCTGGATGAAAAATCTCTTGGGATGGCGCCCGAAATACCGGGAATCAAGGCGATGGGCTGGAACATCTGCGTCGCCGACGCGTCGAAGCCGAACCGCTGGGTGGTCGTGACGCTCGACGGCGCCTCCAACAAGGAGCCGGATTGGGTTGCCGTCGGGCAGGAGAAGAGCAAATGACTCAGATCACTCGGGGCTTTTTCAATTTCATTCGCCTCAGTTCTGCAGGTAGGTCCCGGACGCCGGACGGGACCTTTCGCTATCCCGGCAGCAGCCGCGTCCCGTCCGGCGTCCGGGACCTACCTCGCGTCCCGTCCGGCGTCCGGGACCTACTTATTGCTGCTCTTTTTTTTGCGACGATGGGCGCGTATGCGCAGGAGAATCTCCTGAAGAATCCCGGTTTTGAAGATGCGGCGCCCAGTCCGGAGAATCCTCCAAACTGGAGTGTCCGGGCCGATAGCGCGGCGAAAGCCACTCTTACGGACAAGGAAGCCCACGGCGGCCGACAATGTATCTCCATCCCAGCGCGTTCCACTGTGGAACAAAAAGTCGTTCAGGCCCAACCCGGCGCCTATCTGGCTCGCTGCTGGATCAAATCCGAAGCCGACCAGACGGTGACATTCCTGATTCAGGATACCGACCGGCCATGGGTGTCTTATACTTACGCCGAAATTAAAACGCCCAAGAGCCAATGGACCCTTGTCGAAGCCTTTTGCGCGGTGGAACAAACCGGAACCTTGACGCTTACGCTTGGGGGACTGTCGAAAGAAGCGCGCTCGTACCAAGGATCGGGCGGAGACATGGCAGCGCCCATTCTGGCGGATGATTTCGAGCTGGTTCGGCGCGAACCCAAGACGCCTCCCCGGCTGTCGGTGTGGGACCCGAAGCAGGAATTGGGCGCCGGACTCGATTTCGCCCCGAAGAACCAATGGTTGCTCTCTGAGGGCCAATCTCATATCTTCTTCGGGACTCCGGTTTTTCAAATCCGCCATCTTGCAGGCTTTATGCGCAAGGATGATGGCTCGCTGGCGATCTACGCGGCGCAGGGACGGACGCTCAAGCCGCGTGGCGTCATCGCGCCTACGCCTGCTTTCAAAGTATCGCAATGCGAAATGGTTCAGGCCAATGGCCGGACAGGCATTCGCGTCGCCTCCGAAAAAGGCGGCCGCTCCTATACGGCCTGGTTGAATCCCAAAGGCGTAATCAGCATCGAATCTACTCAGATTGCGAGTTTCATAGTGCAGCAATGCCAGTTGCGCTATGGGCTTCTGCCGTCATTTATCGGGACGGATATCTGTTACGCTCCCCAAAAGCTGTACGGCTTGAAACAGGTCTCCATTCCCTCCACGCAATGGTTCGTGGGATTGGGCGAAAGCGGCGACAATATGATGGTGGCGGTGTGGGATAGCGACTCCCAAGCCGTCTCGCTCGGTCTTTCGGGCCAAGGAGAAAACCGGCTGATTGATTCCTTCAACATCGCCACGGACAAGGCGGGCTTCTCGCTTTCATTCGTCGAACACGCCAATCTCTGGCATAAGGAACCGTTGAATGAAGACTGGCTCGGCGAATACACGACGATCAAATGGGAGCGCCCGTTCCAAGCCCGGTGGATGGGGCACTTCAACGTAACGCCAGCCAGCAAACCAACCTTCCGCGATGCGTTGATGGAGTATTCCTTCCCGGTCGCCAACGCCAAGACGAGAATGTGGGGCGTGTGGTTCGAGAACTGGAATTTCTATCCGTTCTTCTTCGACGGCCCGCGTACGGTGGTTCACTTTGAGAAGGCCTTCGTCCCCAACGGCGATGCGCTCTTCTACTTCCTCGAACCGGCGGCGGCGGATTTGTATTCGCCCTGTGAGATCGTCGAGCAGGCGCTGGGCAAGGAAAAAGCAGCGGCGCTTTTCGATTTTGACGCCAGCAGGCTTCGCAAACTGAAGTATTCCACTCCCGATAATTTCATATATGACCGCCCCGTCTGCGCGACGACCACCCACCTCACGAAGATCAAGAAAGAAGAGAAGGCCACGGTCGGGATGAACCTGGCCACGCATCTCTATGAATTCATCCGGGAGATTCGCGGGCGCGTGGATCAATACGCGGCTTTCTTCGAGCAGACGGAAGCCTACCTCAAGGGCGAGAAGGCGCGCCGCCCGGAATTGCAGTCCTATCTCACTGAACTGGAAAGCATGGTGACGGACGCCCGGACCAAAACGCAGGAAATTTACGCCACGCCTCTTTCCGCGGTGGAGAAAAAAACCGAGGCGATAAAAAAAGCATTGCAGGAGAGTAAAGCGGACGGTTTTGATTTCGGACCGCTCGATGTCCGGGGAACCGCCGGCGCGCAGGATGACCTGTGCCGGCGTTATAACCGGCTGGTCATCAGACTCATGCAAGCGGCGGCGTTGAAGTGCGGCGACTCGCCTGAGGGCGCTGCGATCGCCAAGCATATCTGGGATCAATCGCGTCTGATGTTGCGGCAGCCGACCCGTTGGGAGTCGCGCAGAACGCTGGCTGGATTTGAACCATAATTTATTTACAAAGAGGAGATGTAATGCGGACGGGAATAGCGCCAGCATTTGGAGTGCGGTTGCTTGCTGCCGCTTTAGCTTCGCTGAGCTATTGTTTTATCGTAGCAAACGCGGCAGCAAGCAACCGCACTCCAAATGCTGGCGCCGTCCCAAGCAGCATTACACATTCATTGTATGCGTGATTATGCGCACATATTTCCAGTGCTTGTTGCCTTGGCCGTTGTGGCGGGCTGCAACAGGCAAACCAATGAAACGGCGCCGTCCGGAGCTCAGACTATTAAGACCGCCTGCGGCGCGGACATGGTTTCCATCCCTGCCGGCGAGTTCACCATGGGCGTGAACGAGGGCGGCATAGACGTGAAGCCCGCGCACCCCGTCAAGGTGGATGCTTTTCTCATGGACCAATGTGAGATCACCCAGGAAATATACGAAAAAGTCACCGGTAAAAATCCCTCCCGCCGCAAGAATCCAAAGAACCCGGTGGAACAGGTCACCTGGACGGCGTGCGTGAAGTTCTGCAATGCCCGCTCAACCCAGGAAGGCCTGACGCCCTGCTACGACCTGAATACGTGGGAATGCAATTTCGCCGCCAATGGGTACCGGCTCCCCACGGAGGCGGAGTGGGAGTACGCCTGCCGCGCGGGCAGCGGCTCGCGCTACTTTTTCGGTGAAGACGCCGGCGACCTCAAAACCTACGCATGGTTCCAGGATAATTCCCAATCCAAGCCGCATCCCGTCGGCCAGCGCAAGCCGAATGCCTTCGGGCTATATGACATGGCGGGCAATGTATGGGAATGGTGCAATGACTTCTATGGCGCCAAGTATTACCGAACAAGTCTCGCGGACAATCCCCGGGGACCACAGCAAGGCGAGAAGCGGATACTGCGGGGCGGCGCATGGTCGAGCGGCGCGGACAACTGCGTCTCCTGGGTGCGCAATTGCGATGAGGCGGGTCTCACCGACGTATGTTTGACCATGGATTCCAACGGCTTCCGTTGCGTAAGACGAAAATGATTAGGTCAGATTTTATTATTAGTGTCTATTAG
>JAPLSP010000255.1 GCA_026398575.1 Candidatus Sumerlaeota bacterium
GCCAAGCTGGATAGATCCCCTTTTCATTGCCCTGCGAGGAAAACCAATTTCGCTTTTGCGAGATTTTTGCTGAAGATCACAACATCGGCGTCTTTGCCCGGCGCCAGGCTTCCCTTGCGGCGCGCGATTCCCAGCATCTCAGCCGGATTGAGCGACGCCATCCGGATCGCGGCTTCGAGCGGCGCGCCGGTGAAGCGCATGAATCGCGCCACGCCTTCATTGAGCAGGCAGCGCGAACCGACCAGGGTTCCTTCGTCCTTGTAGCGCACGCCGCGTTCATCCGCGACGACGGTGCGGCCCATGTAGCCGTATTCGCCGCCCGGCTTCAATCCCGCGCCGATGACCGCATCGGACATCAAGATGATTTTGTCGTGGGGCTTTGCGCGCCAGACCAGATCGAGGACTTCGGGGGCGACGTGGCAGCCGTCCGGATTCAGCTCGATATAGGCGTTGTCGCGCGTCAGGCCATAGACGGCGACGCCCGGTTCGCGATGGCTGACGCCCGACATCGCGTTGAACAGGTGCGTCATGCCGATCTTCGAGCGCCCCACCACGGCTTCCACCTGCGCGCACGCCGCCGTTGAATGTCCCACGCACGGCAGGATTCCCAAACGCCGCATCGCGCGTGGCAGGCCGTCGGCGCCTTTGAGTTCCGGCGCGAACGTCATCATAACGATCTTGCCGCGCGCCAGCCGCTGCAAACGTTCGAGCCGCGCCAGCGATACCGGCTGAATGAAGCGCGTTTGAATGCCGCCGCGTTTTTCCACATTCACAAAAGGGCCTTCGACCATCAGCCCCGGAATGCGCCGCGAAAGACCGGTTTTTTCGATCAGGTCCGAAAGCCCTCGGATCAGCGATTCGTCCGCCATCATCCCGAGTAGGCATTGCGTGATTCCGCGCTTGAGGAGAATATCGGCGATGGCGCGGAAACTCGCTTCATCGGGCGGATCGAGGCTGTGTTCGCCCGCGCCATGGAAATGCACGTCTATCAATCCCGGCGAAACGATTCCACCGCGCGCGTCAACTTCGGCGGCGCCGCGCGGCGTCGGACGGCAACCGCCTACATAGGCGATCTTGCTGCCTTCGATCAGGACCGTGCCCGGAGAAAGCACGCGGTCCGGCAGGACCACGGCGCCGTTTTGGATGCTGATGATTTGGGATTTCTTTGATGGCATTCCAGCGTCATTTTTCCGTGTTTCGGATGATTTCATAATAGGTGATCTTTGCCGTTCCCGGATCGAGGACGGCCAGGCGCCCTTTCGAGTCAATTGCCAGAGCCAGTCCTGCCACGTCGGGACTGAAGGCTTTCGAGTCCAGGCAGGCGAGCAAGCGCCCCGTCGCGTCATGAATCTTCACGCGCGGGATTCCCTTCTCCGACGTGGCCACGCGGCCATCCGGAAAGACGGCGAGATTGGTAGGGTTGCAGCAGCCGCTGAATTTTTCGGGCGCTTCGCCGCCTTCGCCCCAAACGCCGATCCGCTTGCCGTTTTGGTTGAACCGCTCGACGCGCAGCTCGCCCGAATGCCCGACGTAGAGCGTTCCGGTCGTGTCCACCGCGCAATCGAAGTAAGGGCTGGGCACGACGAAAGGCCCGATATCGTCAATGACGTCTCCGCCAACCGTGAAGCGGCTGATGCGGCGATTGCCGGCGTCGGCCACGTAAAGGTAGTAATTCGAAATCGCGAGACTCGTGATAAAGCCGAACTCCCCCGCGTTGTGTCCTTCCTTGCCCCAGGCGCCCACGCGGAGGATTGACGATTGACGATTGACGATTGACGATTGCGGACCCGCGATTGCGGATTGCGGATTGCGGATTGCGGATTGACCCTCAGCGTTGGCGCCTGACCCCTGATCCCCGGCCCCCGCCCCCTGACCCCCGACCCCTGATCCCTGACCCCTGGCTATTTGGAATTTTTCTATCTGGATATCTTCGCCGACGTAGATGAATCCATCTTCCGCCACGGCGACGCAGCGCGCGGGACGGGAGGTTTTGGCTTCGGCGATTGAGACGCCCTTGGAATCGAAGACGCGCAGGCCTTCGCGCCCGGCGATATAGAGACGATCCTGCGCGTCAATCGCGATTCCGCGTGGGGTCTTCATCCCGGAGTTTACGACGGCGGTTTGCCTGAACGCAAACGGGAGCGGCTTTTGTTGAGCCAAGGCGCTATTCAGAGGCAGGGACAGCAAGGACCACAAGGACAGCAAGGACACTATTGACCGCAAGGAACGCAAGGAACACAAAGAATCAAAGAAGGCCCTGAGCGCGGGCAAACGGAGAAGAGCAAAGAAACAAAGCAAAAACGAAAATCGCATTTTTCATTTTCCGTTTTTTATTTTGAATTTTTCATTTTGCATTCAAGTCCACGCAGATCATCTCTGTCAGGTCCCGCAATATCAACCGGCCTTCGGCCATCGCCATTGGGGCCCAGGCGTTAATGCCCTTGAGCAGCTTGGCTCTGGCTAGTTCCTTGTAGCTTTGCGGCGTGGCTTCGGACATGACCAGCGTCCCTTTTTCGTCCTCCAGCGCCAGGATCACCCCGTCCGCGATCAGGTACGGACCGAGTCCGAATTTGCCCTCGCTGGTATTCCATTTGCGTTTGCCAGAAAGGTCCAGGCAGACCAGATTCTTGTCGGCGCTGACGCCATAGATGTGGTTCTCATAGAGGATCGGCGTCTGCTGATCCGAGCCGAAAAGCTCGGGCTTGGCGCGGAAGACTTCCTCGGTTTCGATCTTGCCGTCCGCCACGGCTTTCAGGCGGATCATCACGCATCCCGAGCCATAGCCGCCCGTCAGGAAAACGCGGTCCTCGCCCACAACGACCGGCGAAGGGATATTCGCCATGCCGATCTTCCAGTCTTTCTTTTTCCAGAGAATGCGTCCATCACCGTCCGCCACGCCGAACACGCCGATACCCGAGCAATAGATGTATTGCTTTTGGCCGTTGAACGTCATGGCGGCGATCGAGGAATGGGTCATCCCCGCATTGTCGGCTTCGGGCGGCGTGCGCCAGAGCGTGCGGCTGGTGGCCAGGTCCAGGGCCATCATCAGCGGCGCGGAGCTTGGCGCCAGGATCACGCGAGTTTCCTCGATCAAGGGGCACTGCCCGGCGTACCAGGGGGGGATGATGACGCCGTACTCCTCGACCAGATCTATCTTCCAGATCAACTGTCCCGTCACAGCGTCGAGGCAGCTGAACTGGCACATCGGTCCGAGGGCGACGGCGAATTTATCATTGACCGCCATCACCGTGCGCGACATGCCGTGGTAGCGCTTGATCTCGACGGAATACGTATAGCGCCAGATTTCCTTCGCGTCGTCGAGCGACAGGCAACGGATCGCGTCCTCCTGTTTGGCGCGGTCATAGTCAATCAGATAGACGCGGCCATTATGAATCGTCGCGCCGGCGTGGCCTTCGCCCACGGGAAGGCGCCAGAGCACCGCCGGCCCATCTTTCGGCCATGAACGCGGGATCGGTTTCGAATCGCGGGCGATGTTGTCGCGCCGCGCTCCCCGGAACTGCGGCCATGAGCCGGGGAGCGAGGATGGCTTGCCCGGCCCGGTGATCAGCGTTCCGGGATTTTTCATCGCGGCGGCGGATTTTACTCCCTGCCCCGGATAGGACACGGGGACGCGCTCCTTAATGGGCTCGCGCACGTCCACCAATAGCATCCACGCCGCCTGCGCGCATACACACACGATGGCCAGCGCCGCCAGCGCCCAGAAATAAGATGGATTTTGCCCTGACAGAATGCTCTCCCTGCCGCATTTTTCTTTGAGGATATTTATTTGCCGCGCGATGGCAAGCGGCGATTTGCCATGGTTCTTTCGTAAAGCTCCTCATATTGCCGCACCATCGTTTCAGGATTGAAGAGCTCGATCGCGCGGCGCCTTGCGGCTTTGGCCATGCGCTGGTGCAGCGGAGGGTTTTTCAGAATCTCGAGCGCGCGCCGCGCCATGGCCTCGGTGTCTCCCAGCGGCTCGAGCGCGCCGCACACGCCGTCCTCGACGACCTCCATCAGCCCGCCCGCCCGGGCGCCGATCACGGGCGTCTCGCACGCCATTGCCTCGAGCGCGGCCAGGCCGAAGGCTTCGTGATCCGAGGGCATGAGGAATAGATCGGCGCCGCTCAGATAGTTTTCGATGCCGTTCTGCTTGCCTAAAAATCGCACGCGCTCGCCCAAGCCCAGTTCGCGCGTGAGGCGCACGGCCATGTCCATCTCCGGGCCGTCGCCGATCATGAGCAAGATCGCGGGAATCTGCTTTTGCACCGTGTCATAAACGCGGATCACGTCTTCGATCCGCTTGACGGGCCGGAAATTCGAGATGTGTAGCAGGACGCGATCCTGCCCCGAGCGATAGCGCGCGCAAGGGCAGGGACCGGGCAGACGCTGGAAGCGGTCCGAATCCACGAAGTTGTAGATAACCTCGATGGGGTGGTTGACAGGGAAGTTTTTATAGGAGGTATCGCGCAGCCACTGCGAAACCGCTGTGACCGCGTCGCTGCGTTCGAGGGCGAACTTGACCAGTGGCGCGAAGGCCGGCGAACGCCCGACCAGCGTGATGTCGGTTCCGTGCAGCGTCGTGACGACCTTGACCTTGGAATCGGCGCCGGCCATCTCGCGCGCAATGTAGGCGGCCAGGCCGTGCGGGATGGCGTAATGGGCGTGAAGGATGTCCAGTTTCTCCGACACGGCCAAGCTTGCGGCGCGCGCCGAAAGGGAGGCGGTATAAAGCGGATGCTCGAAGAGCGGATAGTTGCTGGCGGTGACCTCATGATAAAAAATATTTTCGTGAAAACCGCCGCTCAGGCGGAAGGGCATGCCATAGCTGATGAAATGGACGTGATGCCCGCGCTGCGCCAGGGCCAGCCCGAGCTCCGAAGCCACAACGCCGCTGCCGCCATAAGTTGGATAACAGATCATGCCGATGTTCATAAGATTGCTCCTTGCGTGAGGCGCATGGTGATTTCAGAGATCATCGCAATCCGGTCGCTAAGGATCGTCACGAACAGATTTTTATCGCATTGTCAACCTCTCATCAAAAATAAAAGGCTGCTCCGCCGCTCTCTGGCTATTCGGCGAAAATGGTAGCGATTCCAGAATCCCCGTCAATCGGATTTGCTGCGCGATTTGGCTGACATAAGGCCTAGCCAAAGAGATTTGAAATTTGAGATCTGAGATTTGAAATCCAGTTGGTGAGAGAAAATCTCTCACTTTATCTCTGTAACAGGCTAATGGACAAATGCAATGCGGTCAGAAGCGGCGCCAGCATTT
>JAPLSP010000747.1 GCA_026398575.1 Candidatus Sumerlaeota bacterium
GCGCCTTTGCCTTGATTGACCGGCAATCGAAGCGCGACGACTCGTTCGTTTTTTGGAATAGCGGCGAATGTTTCATCCCGGCTGCCGTCGTCAACTACGACTACTTCGCCGGCAATGCGATGCTCGTCGAAAAAATCCAGAATCTGCTGCGTCGTGCCGGCGATCAACGGCGCCGCGTTATAAGCCGCCACAACAACCGATAGCTGCGGCGCAGGGGCGGAGAAGGAATCTGAGGAAGGCGGCGTCATATTTTTTTTCCGATGAGAAAAAGCACAGGGCCGAAAGGAATGGTGAGCGCCATCTCCATGCGGAAGATCGCATCCGCAAAGCGCTGCCCAAAGACGGATAAAAACGGAGCGAGCGTGCAGAAAACCCCCGTCCGCACGACCTGAAATCCGGCGGCTTGCGCGGCGGCAGCCAGCTGGGAACGATGGAAATGCGTCACGTGCTGAAAGCCTTCCATCGGCGGCGCCATGCCGCTGTGATCCACCAGCCATTCCAGGACGGGCCAAACGCCGCGATAGTTGGGCGTCGTGATCAGCATCATGCCGCCCGGACTGAGCAGCTCGTGGAATCGGGAGAGAATGGAGCGCGCCTGGGCTTCATAAAGATGCTCGATCACCTCCATGCACACGATCCGCGAAAAATAGCCGGCCGGATAATCAATCTCCTCCACCAACGCGCGCACGTACTTCAAGTTCGCGCGCTTGAATTGCGATTGGGCGAAGCGGATCGCTTCCCCGTTGGCATCCACCCCCACGGCCTCCTCGCAATGCGAGGCCAGAAAATCCGCAATCACGCCCGAGCCGCAACCGCAATCCAAGGCCTTGTCGCCTGGCGAAGTGGGGAAGGCGTTCTCAATCAAGCGCTGTTTCGCCAGATGCCAGTAGCGCTGAACCACAAAGCCTTTCGTCAGGGCCTTGTACTGATAGTCGCCGGAAATCGAAATCTCATCGCCGAGTCGGCGATGCGGATCAGACATGATTCATTCCTTTAATACACCGCCCAATGACGCTCCGTCAAACAGTTACGATATCCTTGCCGGCGTTTCAAGCGGATATTCAGGAATTGCCTGGACGGATTGGCCACGCAAAGGGATTGCTCATGATTTTCCGCCGCCAAGATGCAAGCGCCGGAAGATCCATGTGAATATCCGCCCGAGCGGAGGATGATATTTCCCGCGGGCTCGCAGCGCTGCTTGCGTCCATAATATCGCCCCCCGCCATCGGTCCCCCCATGTCGCCATCCGCCGCAGACGCCATTGCAGGCTCTCGGCGACCATGGCCCAAATCTCGCGGCATTCTTCCGGCGAAGGCTTGATCGTCACGAAGAACCGCCGCATCAACTCGCCGCGCAACCGGAACCCGAGGGCGTGCGAACCATCCGCCTTGGGCGGATCCAATCCCCGGAACAACCACCGCAGGGAATCGCATTCCTCATCCACAAGTTCCGGCCATATCCGGCGCAAAGCGCGCTGACTGATACGGCGTGTGGAAGCTTCCATGGTGGCATTCGCAACGGCGGTCACGGAAGCAGCATGGACTCGATAGATAACCAAGGCTTGCGGCACATAGCTAAATCGGAGCCCTTTCGCCGCGCATCGGTCCCAGAGGTCATAATCCTCCGCCGCTGGCGCCGATGGGTCATATCCGCCCAACGATAAAATTTCTTTGTGTCGGAAGCATGCCGTCGGATGCGCTCCATAAATATCGGCAAAAAGGCCGGCCCATCGCTTTGGAATCCAACGGGTGTTCGAACGGATGAATGGCTCGCGCGATCCATCCGGCTTCAGAACGGTCATGTCGCAAAAGCACAAGTCCGCATTTTCCCGGCGGCAATAATCCATCTGCGCGGCAAATCGTTCCGGCAAACTGATATCGTCGGCATCCGCGCGAATGATCCAGGCGCCGCGGGCTTCTTCCAAACCGCGGTTCAGCGTGCTAATCAGGCCGCGATTGGCGCCGTTATCCAAAATGCGGATTCGCGCATCGCAATACGATTCCATGATCTGGCGCGAGCCGTCCGTTGAGCCGTCATTAATGAGCAAGAGCTCGAAATCCTTCCATGTCTGCGATAACAGTGAGCTCATCGCCTCGCACAAATATTTCTCGCCATTATATACCGGCATTATCACGGATGCCGCGGGAGGACGGTCGTCTGCGATATGCTCGCATGGAGTGGCCATTATTGATTCCTTGTAAAGCCATTCTTTGGCATAAGAGGGCGATCATACAGGTAGTATTGCCGCTCTATAATGATTTACCGCGTCGCGCCGTGACCGCGCTGCTTTTGTGGCTTGGGGACGATTCCAAACAGGCGCGAAGTGAAATTATGAATTCAGCGGCAGGGGAGTGTCAAGGCTGACGGACCCGATGCGGGCGCCAGGCGGATTAATGGCGAACCAAGGAGGATTCGATAATCGGACTTGAGTCCCATGAAACAATTGCTAATATCGGTTTTTTGCTTGCTGACGATGCGCGTTGTTGAGGATGAAATCTACTCCGATACTCTAAGGCCCAAAGAAGATGAGACGACTGACTCAAAGAGCGCTACAATGGATAGGTTATAAATTGCTGGGGTTGGCGCGGCGAGTTAATCCGGCTGCAGACCATCAATGGCGCCAACAATGGATTAAGGACAACGGCGATGCGACGCTGCGTGTTCGCTATGACTTGCGGCAGGATTCAGTAGTGTTCGATCTGGGGGGCTATGAGGGGCAGTGGGCGAGTGATATTTTCTCAAGATATGGCTGCTGGATTTATATTTTCGAACCGGTGACGGCTTTTGCAGACCGGATTACAGAGCGCTTTTCACGCAATCATAGAATGAAAGTCTATCCCTTCGGCCTTGCCGCAAAGAACTGCGAAGAGGTCATTGCCATTTCCAACGACCAATCCTCGCTTTTTGTGCGCAGTGGCCAGACTCAAAACATCCAATTAATCCGCGCCTATGATTTCATCGTTCAGAATGAAATCGAATGCATTGATCTTATGAAAATGAACATTGAAGGAGCGGAATACGATCTGCTGGATTCCCTGCTGGCGGACAGTCTCATTGAGAGAATTGTGAACTTGCAGGTGCAATTTCACCGCTTTGTCCCCCAGGCAGCGGAACGCATGCGCCGGATTCAAGAAAGGTTGTCCCTGACGCATGAATTGACGTGGCAATATCCATTTGTTTGGGAAAATTGGCGAAAAAAATAATCTAAAGGACGGCCTCATAGCGCTTGGAGGACTATCTCCAATAGCTCTCCTGTGTGTTCCTCAAGAGTTGCCAATCAGCCCCATCTTTTGATAAAGCGCCTGGAAGCGATGTGTCCACAAGTGCTCGTTTCTCGTTCGTTCATAATAGCGGCGCGCAATGGCTAGCCGCTCCGCATCATGCGTCAGCAAATGGCGCGCGCGGGAAATACACTCCTCCATTGTCTCGTACTCCACAAATTCCTTCTCGGGTTCGTAATACTCATAAAGCGCCGGATTTTTGGTGCAGAGCATGACGGCGCCGCTCAAACCCTGGTCAAAGACGCGCGCCTTGATTTGACTCGTGCCCGCCGTCCCATAAAGCGGCGTGAAGCAAATCCTGCTCCGGTTCCAGACGGCTTTGACGGCGTCCTGATCCTTGAGAATCTGCGCGTCGTCCTCCCAGCGCAGCCCCAATACGCGCCAGGCGATGCGACGCTTCCATTGCTGCAGCCAACTCAATGGCGGCGGCACGTTGCGTCCGTAAGCCTGCATTCCGAGCTCGCGCTGCAGCCGCTTGATTTCCTCGATTCGCTGCCCACCGGCCCATCCGACGAAGCTGATGTCAATGTCTTTGGGCGTCGCCCATCCGTCGCAAAATCCCGTGCAGCCCCATTGGCTCAGCAGTAGATTTGGGAACTGGGCGCGATTCTCCTCATAGATGTTGCGATAAGTTGTCACCATATAGGTATAGTGTGGCGCCCAATGGGAGGAATACGATGCCCAGCGGCGGTCATCATCGCAATTCCACGCCGCCGTCACCGTGTGTCGCCGTGCCTCATCCAAGACTTCTGGAATAAATTCATCCTCCTGCGTCATAACAAAGACCAAATCGTAGCCTCCGGTTTTGACCACGGATAGGAAGAAATCATTCATCGCTTCGCGCCCGGCGTGGACCATCATAGGATAGTCGAAATGATGAACGGTATGCCCCATGCGCCGCGGAATTTCAACAAAGGACAGGTATTCGTACGTCAAGGCGCTAGAGTATTGATAATACGCCAGAGGACAACAGGAAAGGATTTTCATTTAAGGAGCTTTCGGAATGATCATTTTTGTCTTGTTTAGAGGCTGGGAATGCGCACCACGCGAAAGCCTAAATAACTCATTTCATTATTTGATGGATTCCATGCCAACTTTCTGGCGGAACGAAGAAGACAATTATTCAGCGCCCAGCTTCCTCCACGCTCTACGCATTGCTTGCCTGTTGCCGGACCTGTAGGATTGCGGTGCGGCGATATGCGATAGTAACTTCCATCCTCATCGTAGAAGTCTGAACAAAATTCTATGACATTTCCCTGCATATCATAAAGTCCCCAGGGATTGGGGCGGAAACTGGCTACCGGCGCCGTAAAAGGATAGCCGTCGTTCCAGGATATATTTTCGCTGTTCCAGCCCACGGAGGCCTTGGCGCTCGTGTCTTGGAAGTTGCCCCATCCTTGCGCCTCCTCCAGCGTGTCACCCCAAAAAAACATCGTGCGCGTTCCTGCGCGGCAGGCGTATTCCCATTGCGCTTCCGTTGGCAGACGGTAGGTTTTTCCCGTGGCGGCACTCATCCAGTCGCAAAAAGCCTTGGCATCCGTCCAGCTGACGCAGGTGACCGGATGCGCGTCGGTTTGAGGGAAGCCGGGATTGCGCCACGTCAATCCGCGGATTTCCTTCCATTCCGGTGGATTTGGCGCAATGCTAAAAACGTGTCCGCCACGCTCGGCTTCGGTTTTATAGTCGGTGTATTCGACGAACGCGCGCCACTGCGCGACCGTTTCCTCGGTGGCGCCCATCCAGAAGCCGTCGAGCTCGACTTCATGCAGCGGGTATTCATTCGAATAGTTGCGCTTCGCAAAATCCGCGCCCGCCGCCTTTGCCAGCGTTTCGGGGCTTTCCCGACTGCCCATCCAGAAAGTTCCGCCCGGAATCCAGATCATCTTCATGCTAAGGTCCTTGGCTGTCTCAATATAAGGCTGGCGCGTGCTTTCCAATCCGCTTGTTGAAACCGCGCCCTGCGCAACGCTTTTCAGGCGCGCACGCCGGCTGGAATCTTCCACGTCGCCCTTGGCGAAGTTTACAAAAAGCCGGGTGGTTTGACCTTCCTGGATGACAATATCATAAGCGATTTCGCGGCCAAGCGCCTTGAAGAACGCGCGATGACTTCCTGAAGGCAATCCCTCGATCGTCCATTGCATCTGGAGTTTGACGCCTTCGGCGCGCGGCGTAACGCTTGCGTTCGCGAGTGACGAACCGACACCAAGCGAAGGGATAGAGATCATGCATTCGATGGGAAGGCTCTCAATTTCGAGAGCGCCGAGATTGGCTGTGGCAATCGGCAGCGATAAAGCAAGCCGTGTCACAGCGCCCGCCTGAATGCGCGCTGACGCCTTGATGACTTCGCATCCCTCTTTTTCCATTGTGATATGGTGGACGCCGGGGGGAACATCGGACACGAGCAAACCGTTTTCCTCGGCGCTGCTGACGCCGGCGAATTTGCCGTCAAGAAATATCTTGACGTTCGGCGGACATGCGATTTGCAGACACCCAGCTTCTTGACGCGGTCCGCCATGCTCAATCGGAACGCTGCCTCCCATGCAGTCATGCAATACACACAAGCAAATCCCCAAGCCGGCGCACAAACTTGCCTTGCGTGCGGCGGCCATCGCGAAATTGAAACGGCGGCAGGGCATTTAATGGCTCCTTTGCAAAGATTTATGCGAACGCATGCGCCTCAGCCCACAGCGCCAGTGTCAGACTGCAAAAAGGCGCCGTCAATTTCAAACAATCTTTTGCGCCGCTGAAAATTGCCTGCGATTTGAGCCGGCAACGCACGCGCGCGCTGACTATGGAACAGGCCTTTGCTTCATGTCAACGTGGAATGGTTTCAGCAACGCCGAAAAGCCGGCTAAAGATTACAGTCGCTGAAAGATAAAGGGGGCGAGCAATGGGAATATCTGCAGCATACCCAGGCGCATTGCGCGAAATCCGCCTTGCGTCAAGTGAAACGCGCGGGTAATGTGCAGGCCGTTTGTCCAATGACGGGAAGACAAGAGCAATAGATGTACTTTAACTCGATAGAATATTTTCTTTTTCTGCCATTAGTGTACGTTGTCTTTTATTTTGCAAAAGACAAATATCGGTGGCTTGTTCTCCTGAGCGCCAGTTATATTTTTTATGCTTCCCTCAAGTCTGCCTATTTGTTGCTCGTTCTTGCTGGCGCCTCGCTGGTCACATTTTATTTTGGCCTGAAAATCTTTCAGGAAAAAAATGAGAAAAACAAAAAACGCTATTTATGGGTGGGGATTGGGATAAACGTCGCGATACTGGTGGCAATGAAATATATCCCATTTATTTCGGACAACATTGAAGTAATTCTTAAAGCATTATTCAACAGGAGTCCGGCGTTTGCAGCTCCTGTGATTGTTTCCATCGGAGTTGCATTCTATGTCATTCAGGCAATCGCTTATCTGAACGATGTCTATCTGGAAATTCAGGAACCAGAGAGGCATTGTGGGTATTTTGCCTTGTATATGAGTTTTTTTCCGAAGTTGCTCCAGGGGCCAATTGAGAGAGGAAATCAACTTCTGCCCCAGCTCAAGAAGCCTTATGAATTCAATTATGAAAATATGCGATCAGGCTTGTTGCTGTTCACGTGGGGATTGTTTAAGAAAGTCGTAATCGCGGACAGACTGGCGCTATTTGTGAATGAAATTTATGGCGCTCCATCAAGTTATGCGGGCTGGCCTCTGGCGCTTGCCACTTATGTCTATGCCGTCCAAATATATGCGGATTTTTCCGGCTATACGGACATGGCGCTGGGGGCGGCAAGGTTGTTCAATATTCAGTTGACTGATAACTTCAATCGTCCATACATGGCGTCGAGCGTGGCCGAGTTCTGGAGGCGGTGGCACATATCCTTTTCGCGATGGTTGCTGGATTATATTTTCAAGCCGTTGCAGATGAAATGGAGAGACCAAAAAGTACTGGGAAGCATACTGGCTCTGCTGGTGACTTTTCTGATTTCTGGGGTCTGGCATGGCGCAAAATGGACGTTTGTGATCTGGGGTCTTTTGCATGGAACCTATCTGGCGCTGGAAGTTTGCTTCAAGTCGCTAAAGAAAAAGCGCCTCAAATCTCTGCGCCCTGCAACGGTGAAATTGATTAATGCATGGAATATCTTCGTGACGTTTAATTTGGTGTGCCTGGCGTGGATATTTTTCAGATCCGATAGTTTGGGGCAGGCAATGAAGATTGTTTCCTGCTTATTCACTATGCATCATCATCAAAGAAAGGGCATTACCCACATCCTGGACCCCATAGATACAACCATTGTGGTATTTTCGCTCACGGCGCTCATATCGGTCCATTTATTGCAGCTAGACAAGCGAGAGATCAGCTTGAAAATATTTCGATTTCCATTGCCCCTGCGCT
>JAPLSP010000265.1 GCA_026398575.1 Candidatus Sumerlaeota bacterium
CGGATTTTCAGCAACAGGCACGGGCGCCATGAACAAGCCACCTAATTCTCTGGCGCCGCAATCGGACATTTTTTCTAACAGAGTTTGAAAAAATCCTAGTTCTTCTTCAATTCCTTTTTACACAATCTCGGAGTGGTATTCTTGAAGGCTCTTGACTTCACCGTGTCCCAGCCGCCAGGCGGCAATGCCCTGCGCGGCGGCTATCGCCGCGGCCACAGTCGTCATGTATGGGATCTTATATTTGATGGCTGCTTTGCGAATATAGGAGTCGTCCGTGGCCCCCGCTTTGCCGCGCGGCGTGTTGACGACGATTTGAATATGGCCGTCCGCGAGGGCGTCGGCGATGTTCGGGCGTCCTTCGCGCAACTTTTGAATCGGCTCGCAAGCGACGCCCTGCTGCGTGAGAAAAGCCGCCGTGCCTTTTGTGGCGCGGATGCGGAATCCCAAAGCCGCAAACCGGCGGGCCGCTTCCACCGCGGCGGGCTTGTCGCGGTCGGCCACGGTAATAAGCACGGTCCCTTCGATCGGCAGGCGCTGCCTGGCGGCGTCTTGCGCCTTGAAGAAAGCCTGCCCGAAGTTGCTGGCCATTCCCAGCACCTCGCCGGTCGAGCGCATTTCGGGGCTCAGGAGCGGGTCCACTTCGGGAAACATATTGAAGGGGAAAACCGATTCCTTGACGCCGAAGTGGGGCACGGTTTTGCGCTCA
The DNA here is from genome assembly GCA_026398575.1 of Candidatus Sumerlaeota bacterium. The sequence continues at coordinate 707 of JAPLSP010000265.1, forward strand.
AGACCGAGATCGCGCAGGTGTTTGCCGAGCATCACCTGCGTGGCGACGCGCGCCATCGCGATGTTGCAGACTTTTGAAACGAGCGGGACCGTGCGCGAGGCGCGCGGATTGGCTTCGAGGATGTACACCGCATCGTTGTGGATGGCGTACTGGATGTTCATCAACCCGACGACGCCCAGCTCGATGGCGATGCGGCGCGTGTATTCGCAGATCGTGTCAATGTGCTTTTGCGGAATGCTGACCGGCGGGATGACGCACGCCGAATCGCCCGAGTGCACGCCGGCGTATTCGACCTGCTCCATGACGGCCGGGATGAACGCGTCTTCGCCGTCGCAGATGGCGTCGGCTTCGGCTTCGATGGCGTTTTCGAGGAACTTGTTGATGATGACGGGGCGCTCGGGCGTGACTTCGACGGCGGCGGCCAGATAGCGGCGCAGCATGTCCTCGTCGTAAACAACCTCCATGGCGCGCCCGCCCAGGACAAACGAAGGGCGGACGATGAGGGGGTAGCCGATGCGCGCGGCGACGTCGAGCGCCTCGGCGATGGTTGCGGCCATGCCGGAGTCCGGCTGCGGGATGCCGAGTTTGCGCATCTTCTGGCGGAAGCGGTCGCGGTCGTTGGCCAGGTCAATGACGTCCGGCGGCGTGCCGATGATGCGCACGCCGGCTTCGGCCAGTTCGGTGGCGATATTGAGCGGCGTCTGGCCGCCGAACTGCACGATGACGCCTTCGGGGCGCTCGAACTCATAGATGCTGAGGACATCCTCGACGGTCAACGGCTCGAAATAGAGTTTGTCGGAGGTGTCGTAGTCGGTCGAGACCGTCTCGGGGTTGCAGTTGACCATGATGGACTCGAAGCCCTCGTCGCGCAGCGTAAAGGCGGCATGGACGCAGCAATAGTCGAATTCGATGCCCTGGCCGATGCGATTCGGGCCGCCGCCCAGCACCATCATCTTGCGCCGCTGGGATACGGGCGCCTGATTCGAAGCGTTGTAGGTGGAGTAATAGTAAGCGGCCTTCTCCACGCCGCTGACCGGCACGGCGTGCCAGGCTTCGACGACTCCGAGGCGCTGGCGTTGCTCGCGAATGCTCTTTTCCGTCACGCCCAATAGCTTGGCCAGATAGCGGTCGGCAAAACCATCGCGCTTGGCTTCGGCCAGCAGGTTGTCGGGCAGCGCACGGCCTTTATACTGGAGAATTTTTTCCTCGAGCGCCACGAGTTCCTTCATTTGTTCGAGAAAGTAGGGCTTGATATAGGTTTTGGCATAGAGCTCCTCGACCGAGGCGCCTTTGCGCAACGCCTCATAAAGGATGAACTGCCGTTCGCTGGTAGGGAAAGACAGCAGGTCCATGAGCTCCTCGAGCGGACGCTGATGAAAATCGCGGGCGAAACCCAGCCCATAGCGCCCGATCTCGAGCGAGCGGATGGATTTCTGGCAGGCTTCCTTGTAAGTTTTGCCGATGCTCATGACTTCGCCCACCGCGCGCATCTGCGTCCCGAGGCGATCCAGGACGCCCTCGAACTTCTCGAAGGCCCAGCGCGAGAACTTGACGACGACGTAGTCGCCCGAAGGCGTGTATTTTTCGAGCGTGCCATCGCGCCAGTAGGGGAGTTCGTCCATGGTCATGCCGCCGGCCAGCAGCGAGGAGATGTAAGCGATCGGAAAACCGGTGGCCTTCGAGGCCAGGGCCGAAGAGCGGCTGGTGCGCGGATTGATTTCGATGATGACAACGCGCCCGGTCTTCGGATCGTGGGCGAACTGGATATTGGTGCCGCCGATAACGCCGATGCTCTCGACCACGTCGTAGGAGTGTTTTTGCAGCCGCCGCTGCAGTTCGGGCGCAATCGTGAGCATCGGCGCCGTGCAATAGGAGTCGCCGGTATGCACGCCCATGGCGTCCACATTCTCGATGAAGCAGACCGTGATCATCTGGTTCTTGGCGTCGCGCACAACCTCGAGTTCGAGTTCTTCCCAGCCCTCGACGGATTCCTCGACGAGGATTTGATGAACGAGGCTGGCGGCCAGGCCGCGCGCCGCCACGACGCGCAGTTCCTCCATGTTATAGACCAGGCCGCCGCCGGTGCCGCCGAGCGTATAGGCGGGGCGCACGACAACCGGAAGCCCCAAATGCCCCGCTATGCGTTCCGCCTCCTCGACGTTGTGGGCGATTTCGCTGAGCGGCATTTCGATGCCAAGGCCTTGCATGGTTTCCTTGAAAATCTGGCGGTCTTCGCCGCGCTCGATCGCGTCCACGTCCACGCCGATGACGCGCACGCCGAATCGAGCCAGGACGCCGGCGCGGTGCAGCTCGGACGACAGGTTCAGACCCGACTGGCCGCCCAGGTTCGGCAGCAAGGCGTCGGGGCGCTCCTTGGCGATAATATCGGTCAGCGCTTCGACCGTCAGCGGCTCGATATAGGTCGCGTCAGCCATGCCCGGATCGGTCATGATGGTGGCAGGATTCGAGTTGACCAGGACGATCTGATAGCCGAGGCGGCGCAGGGCCTTGCAGGCTTGGGTTCCCGAGTAATCGAACTCGCAGGCCTGGCCGATGACGATCGGGCCGGAGCCGATGATCAGGACTTTGTGAACGTCAGTACGTTTGGGCATGGGCAGATTTCTCCGTTTTCAGAATGCGGAATGGGCGGCGCCGCGAGAATGAAGCGCGTTCTCAAACGTATTCCACGGTCGCAGGCGGTTTGGGCGTCAGGTCGTACAGGCAGCGGTTGACGCCGGGAATCTCCGTGATGCGTTGCGAGATTTTTTTCATCTTGCGCCACGGCAGCTCGGTGACGGCGCACTTGCGCGCGTCCTTGCTCTCGATGCAGCGCACGACGATGATCTGTCCGAATTCGCGGCGGTTGTTGCGGATGCCAGTGGCGTAGTCGTTGAGAAGGACGGCAAAATACTGGAACGCGCCCGTCTTGCCCAGCTCCTCCTCCACGATGGCCGTGGCCGCGCGCACGGTGGCCAGGCGCGCTTCGGTCACTTCTCCGACGATCCGAGTCGCCAGGGCAGGGCCTGGGAATGGAATCCGATTTGCGATTTCTTTCGGCAGGCCCAAGGCGCGGGCGACGGCGCGCACGCCGTCCTTGCGCAGCGTGGCGAGCGGCTCGAGGACGTGGTAGCCGTAGGTCTTGCGCGGATCAATGCCGATTTGCATGAGAATATTATGCTGGCGCTTGATGCCGTCCACCGTCTCCTCGATGTCAGTCAGAATGGTGCCGTGCAGGAGGAAGGTGGCGCCTTTCTGTCGCGCCAGAGGCCCGAAGACCTTTTTATAAAAAGTTTCGGTGATGGCGCATCGCTTCACCTCGGGATCGCTCAAACCCTTCAGGGCGCGCAGGAACGCGCGTTGCGCATCCACGCGTTCGACGGGGATGCCCATGCGGGCGAAGGCTTTGACGACGCGCGCCGGTTCGCTTTCGCGCATCAGGGCGTTGTCAATGAAGACGGTCTTAAGGCGTTTGCCCAGAGCGCGATGGCCAAGGATGGTGACGACCGAGCTGTCCACGCCGCCGCTCAGGGCGTTGATGGCGATTCCGTCGCCGACCGCCCGTTTGAGAGCGGCTACTTGCTTTTCGATGAAGGCTTTGCAGTCCATGTTTTGTCACTCGCTTTCGGGTGGGGTATTTTTCTTGCGTAGCCTTGACGGCGGCGCAGGGAAACCATGCTGCGGCCTGAAACGTATTGCCTCAGGCGATGAACAAATGATGCGAAGCGAATTGCGGGTCGCAGGTCAGGTGAACGCCCAGCCGCCGCAGTCCGGTCTCGTCGCCGGGCGTGGGCAGATGCGTGATATGGGCGTCGCAATCGCGCAATTCCTTCAATTTCTCGACGCACAGCTGCGCCATTGGATTCATCAAACCGCTCAACCCAAGGGCGATGAGCGTCTCTTCCAGGTCCAGACTGACGCTCTTGGCCTGGAGCACCTCCTTCTTCAAACGGCTGAGCGATTCGCTGATGATGGGCGCAAGCAGGTGAATGGAATCCGGCACGGCGGCCAGCCGCTTGATGGCGTTCATGACGAGGGCCGAGGACGCGTGCATGAGCGGCGAGTTCTTGCCCGTCACGATGGTTCCATCGCGCAGCTCGATCGCGGCGCCGCAATAAATGCCTTCGTTGCCTTTGTCCGGCTGTTGCGCGGCGGCCTGGGCGGCGGCGCGCGCCGGCGCCACCACGCGCCGGTCTTCGGGCTTGAGATTCAGCATTTCAAGGAGATTCGCGGCGCGCTCGACTGTGGCTTTATCGGCCAGCCCGAGGATATATTCCGAAGCGTAGCGGAAGTAACGGCGAATGACCTCTTCGCCGGCGGCCCGCTGGACGGCGGCGTCATCGAGGATGCCGTCGCCGGCGCGATTCACGCCCATGTCGGTGGGGGAGCGATACATCGCTTCGCCCCCGGTGAGGCGCTCGAGTGTTTTGCGCAGGACGGGGAAGGCCTCGATGTCGCGGTTATAGTTGATGGCTGTTTGGCCGTATGCCTCCAAGTGGAAAGGATCAATCATATTGACGTCGTGCAGATCGGCCGTGGCCGCCTCATAAGCGACGTTCACCGGATGCTTGAGCGGCAGGTTCCAGATCGGAAACGTCTCGAACTTGGCGTAGCCCGAGTGCAGGCCGCGCTTGTGTTCATGGTACATTTGATTCAGGCACGTGGACAGCTTGCCGCTGCCAGGGCCGGGGCCTGTGACCACGACGAGGGGCTTGGAGGTTGGCACGTATGGATTGGCGCCGTAGCCCGCGTCGCTGACGATGCGGTCAACGTCGGTTGGATAACCGTCCGTGGGCCGATGGGCGAAGACGGCCACGTCGCGCCGCTCCAGACGGTTCATGAAGAGCGTGGCGGCCGGCTGTTCGCAGAAGCGGGTGACGATGACGGCGCGCAGCGGCAGACCCCAGTCGCGCAGGTCGTCAATCAGTTTCAAAGCGTCGGCGTCATACGTGATGCCGAAGTCCGCGCGCACCTTTTTGCGCTCGATCGCGCCGGCATGAATGCACAGAAGGATTTCAGCTTTGTCTTTCAACTGCTGCAGGAGGCGCATCTTGACGTTCGGGTCATAGCCCGGCAGGACGCGCGCGGCGTGATAATCGAAGAGCAGTTTGCCGCCGAATTCCAAGTAGAGCTTGTTGTGAGAGCGTTCAACGCGCTTGAGGATTTCCGCTGATTGTTCGCTCAAATACTTCTCATTGTCGAACCCTGTTCGAGTAGTCATGCATCGCCAATCCGGATAATTAGAGCGTGTGCGAAAAGGCATTTATCTGAGGTGTTTCCCGCATAAAAACGCCGGCGTTTGGGCGTTTTTATGCGGGAAACACTCAATTTTCGCACACGTTCTTAGGCCTTGCTCAAGTCTCGCGGGGCGCCGGTGGGGATCGGTACTCTGGCAAAAGCCGGACGCCATGCGAGACGCAATCAATATAACCGTATCACTCCGCAAAAGTCAATCCTCTTATGCGGGCGGGCAGGCTGCATTTTTCCACGCCGTACGGCTAACGGGCTTTCGATAATTAGGCTGATGCGCAATTCGCGTCGGCGATGGGAAAAGCCTCTTGCCTATCCGCGCTCACGACTGACTCGGATGGCGTCCAGGATGTCTGCCATGGTTATATTGGAGTCAATGCCAGGAATATCGAGGGGAGAGCCTTTGGAGGATTTATTGCGCGCTGCAGCCTTTGGCGCCGTGGGGGCCAGTGAGAATCGCGCGCCGTCTTTGCGCTGGATGATGACCTTCCCCTGTTTCTGCGCTTGATTGAGCAATTGAGAAAAACAACGGCGCGCTTGAGTGGCAGTATATGTAGTCATTTCGTTATCTCTTTAATTGCTATCTCTTCTCAGGCAAAAGCACATATCCTGCTCCCAGCTTCTGCATAGGCTTGGAGGCAAATTCCATCTTGATCGGGGTGATGCCCGCGATCTTATCGGGACTTGCTTTGGGCAGACTTTTGAAAATGATTTGATCTTTTGTCTGGCGAAAACGAACAGGCGCGCCGGAGGCCAGCAGCAACGCTTTTTTCAGCTGCGTCTTGAAGCCGCCGATCACAACTTCGCCCGCCGGCCAGCGGTTGCACCAGTAATAGAGAGTGGCGCCTTTGCGCGTCCATTGGCCCGTCGGCATCCATTCCGTGATTCCGTCCGTGCGGTCCACCTTGCCGTAAACCGCTTCGCCGTTCTTCGCCAGCCATTTGCCCACCGGAATCAACCGCTTGTATGCTTCCTCGGGAACCGAGCCATCCGGCGCCGGGCCGATATTCAACAGCAGATTTCCGCCGCCCGCCGTGACTTGGCGGATCATGCCCAACACCGCGCGCATCGAATGCCAATCTTCGGCGGGCGCGTATGGCATATATCCCCACGAGCCGTTGAACGTCATGCACGCCTCCCAGGCGCGGCCCGCGCTTTCGGGCGTGATGTGTTCTTCCGGCGTGCCGAAGTCTTCGGGCAGTTGCGAGCGATTGTTGATGATGATGTCCGGCTGGAGCGATCTCACCATATCGTTCATCTTCGCGCTTTCCCAGAGTTCGGGCGATTTCAGCGGCCAGGAGACGTCGTACCAGAGAATATCTATCTTCCCATAGTTCGTGCAGAGCTCATGCACCAAGCCCTGCGTGTAATCAATAAAGCGGCAGCGCGCCTTTTCGTTCAGGGCGCAACGCGCGCCATCGGGATGATGCCAGTCCATCAGCGAATAATAAAAACCGATCCGCAGGCCGAACTCGCGGCACGCCTCGACGTATTCGCGCACGAGATCGCGCTTGGGGCCGCGCCGAGCGGCGTTGTAGTTGGTCTGCTTCGTGTCCCAGAGGCAGAAGCCCTCGTGATGCTTGGTGGTCATCACCATGTATTTCATGCCGGCCTTTTTCGCAAGAGCCGCCCATTCGCGCGCCGGACGCGGCTTGACTTTCCACGTCTGCGCAAGCCGCTCATATTCCTTCAGCGGGATGCGCTCGCGGTTCATCACCCATTCGTGGCGCCCCAATTGCGAATAAAGCCCCCAATGAACGAACATTCCGAAGCGCGCCTCATGCCACCACTTCATCCGCTGCTCGCGGTCTCTCTCTTCAGCGATTGCTTTTTCTTTTGCCATCGTACGCCTCCGTAGTTGTTTTGATAATCAGCGGTTTGGCCGGCATGACTGTTGCGCATGCGACTTGCCAGAGAAACGTTACAAACTTTTCCGATTATGAGTAGACAAGCACTTCAACTTGGCTATGCTTCGCGCGAGCGTCTTCCACAGCGGTTTCGATGCGCGCGGCAGTTTGGTCGTCAATCCAAGCAGCGCCACATTGATCGCAAACCGTAGCGGGAACACGTCGAATCACCAATACGCCGAAATCCAATTCAGCGGTGAATGTGGTTGTTCCTGGATTTTTCGCGCCCCCACATTGCGGACATAAATCCGGCTGTTGGTTCGTCATACTTCACCAGCGCTTTTTTCTTTGGAATTCCCGCCCCGTTCTAGGTATATAATCCAGCCGAAGGTTTCAAGGCAAGAGCATGAAGTTTTCCCAATATTTCCTATTTGCGCGCGAACGTCCAGACCGCCGAGGTATTAAGATGGAATGGATCGAACTCGCTGTTCGATATCCTATCCGAGAAGAGATACAAGAAGATGGTCGCATTCGGCGATGGGCGCGCATTAAAGAAGCAAATGGGAAATACCTCCGAGTCATTCTATTGCCTGATAGAGAAACGGTCCACAACGCATTTTTTGATAGCTCATTCGTGAGGTGACACACCATGCAGGTGCATTATTTCCCAGATACCGATACCATGCTCATTAATTTTAATGACAATGAGATCATTGAGACTCGTGACGTCAATGAAAATATCCTGATAGAGCTGGATAAGAACGGCGGCTTGGTCAGCATGACCATCGAGCATGCGACCCAGCAAACCAACATCCGCGAATTTTCCTTTTTGCAGGAAGTTACGCCGAGTCCGCTTGCGGCCTCTGCCGCCTAACTCAGCATCACCTGCCCGCCTGTCACCGGCACAGCCTGTCCGGTTTCGTATTGCTGCTCCATCAGATAATATATCGCTTTCATCACGTCGGGCGTTGTGCAGCCGCGGCCCATCGGGACTTTTGCCTCATAAAACTTGCGCACGTCCTCGATGGTTTTTGCGCCGGGGACTTTGTGTGTTCTCAAATACTGCATGAACAAGCCATTCTTCGGATCGGACCAGAGCGGGCCGTCGAAAAAATTGCCGGGGCAGATCGAGTTGACCTTGATGCCGTCTTCGATCAATTCCAGCGCGAACGATTGCGTCAGGCCGATGCCGCCGAATTTGCTGCCCGCGTATGCGCCGTTTTTGTTCGAGCCCTGCAAGCCGGATTTGCTGTTGATCTGAATAATATCGGACCGGTACGACCGATCCGCCTGATGCTGCGCGCTCAGGATCGGCGCGGCGTTTTGCACGCACACGAAATAGCCCTTGTAGTTCACCGCCGTGACAAAGTCGAAATCCTTCTCAGGCTGCGCCTTAACGCTTCCGGCCTTCAGCACGCCCGCGTTCGACACGAACAAATCAAATCCGCCATACGCGCGGACGATCTGATGGATCGCATCGGCCACCGATGCGCCCGCTGTCACGTTGACCGCCAGGCCGATGGAGCGTCCGGCGCCATATTGGCAGCAGAGGGCTTCTGCGGCGTCTTGCGCTCCGGCAGCATTGATGTCGAGCAATGCCACATGCGCGCCTTGCGCCGCCAAATCCTGCGCGATCTCCAAGCCGAATCCCTGCGCTGCGCCTGTCACGATGGCGACCTTGCCGACGATGCGTCCCAGTGGTCCCTGTCCCGCTGCGACCGCCCGGCGATAGGATTCCACTTCCCAATTCTCGATGAATTCGGCGTCGCGCTTCGCGAGCGGCGCGAAGCCGCCCAAGCGCGCCGCGCCCGTCATTACCTTGATCGCATCGAGGTAAACCGCGCGCGCCGTGCTTGCGGATTTATAGTCTTTGCCCGCGCAAAAGATTCCCACTCCCTCGACGATGACAACGATGGGAGCGAAGCCTTTCATCGCGCGATAATCCGCAATGGCGGCGCGCAACCGAGCAGTGAGATCATTGGCCGCTTCGCCTTTCTTCGGCGTGATCCATAGCGGCAGCGATTTGCAGTAAACAATCTGGTCTGGCGACAGCGCCCCGGCGAGCGCCGCGGATTTGCCTTTCGCGCCCGCTGCCAGCGAAAGCGCCACCTCGCCATCCTCAAATGTCACGACGCGTGGCGCTCCATCTTCGGCAAGCAACAATCGCAGAGCAGGCGCGACAATATTGACGAGCGCACGCTTTGATTCGGGCGCGGCTGGCTTCATGGCGCCAAACGCGGTCTTGGCGCCGGCGGATTTCAGCCTCTTGCCAATCTTCACAAAGATCGCTTCCATCCGGCGGCGCAGTTCCTCAGGCGTCTCGCCGCCGACGATCAATCCATGGTTCTGCATGACGATATAGGGCGGGCATGCGCGTCCCGTGCGCTTTGCATATTGCGTCATTTTCTCGTGCAGCATCTGCGCCAGCGCGTAGCCGGGGTCAACGTATGGCGCCCATATAAAATCGTCGCCCAAAAGCTCCTTCGCAATAGCCAACCCCTTGCGGCAGCACGAGATCATGTTCACCGGCGTGGGATGAAAATGCAGGACGTATGTCGAGGGGATGAGGTTGTGCAGCAGACTCTCGACCGACGGGCGCTGGCCGCGTTCCGGGTGAACGCGCGAGGCATAGATTTGGTTCTTAAAAAATTCCTCTCGCGCCTTGACGTCCTTGGGCGCAGGTGTTTTCAGCACTGCGTCAAGCCGCGCGCGATTGAGTTCCACGAATCCCTCCGCGCCGATGTCCGCCAGCGTCGTGCCGCTGCCCTTGATAAAAAGGCTCCCGCCCTTCTTGCACGAAGTATTGCCGCCCCCGGCCAGAACCATTTCCGGGTCCGAGCCATAGTGGCGCGAGAGTTTTACAAGAATACTGATCGGGTCTTCTTTTGCCGCGAATTTGGGCCATTCCTGTGACAACGACATGATACAACCTTTCTAGCCAAGATATTTTTTGATCACCGCCGCGCCCATGCGCGCGAAGGCGGTGATGCGCTCATCGGCGCTTTTGTATTGCGGATTGGGCGCGCCGTCCGCGTTGACGAATCCGCATTCGCCGTGTAGCGTCAGGAACTGATGCGCGGCCACGACGCAGGCGCCTTCCCAGAAGATGTCTTTCACTTCCTCCGGAACCGGCGCCCCTTTGAGGCACGCGGGCTCGAGCGCAATCAGATCGAGCGTATTATGCTCTGTCCCGCCGACGACCGCAAGCCCTGCCGCGCGCATGGCCTTCACATATTGCGCCAGGACTTCGGGCGTGTTGCGGATGGGGATGAACTCGGCTATGTGGATGTTGCGCGCCTTGAGGTTCGCGATCAGCGTGGCGATTGGCGCCTCGTAGGGGCAGATCGGCTTTGTGCCGTCGGCCAGGGTGGGGTAGCATGGGATGCCGCCCAAATCCAGGACCAGCTGATACGCTTCCTCGAAAGACACAAATTTCTCAGGCGCATATGCCGGCTTGCCCGCTTTCATCAGGTGCGAACGGATTTCGCCCTGAATGGCGACGTGGTCATTCGGCGCGGCTTTCGACGGCGCGCCGAAGAGGCGTTCGAGCAGCGAGGCGCGTTCGGCGGCGGGTACGCGCGCGAACAACGCCTCCTGATAGGCCTGGCATATATGGCGCTCCTGCAAATAGATCGAATCGCGCGGGCTGCCGTGGCGGCGCGCTACCATGTCAATGGCGTCTTCGGAGGTGAGACGCAAATCGAGGCCGCGCTCGGTGAAGACTTCTCCGATGCGCCGCGTCATCGTCTCCATCCGCGCCGCGACGTTCGTGCGAATCCAGTCGAGCTTATCCTTCGCGCGCGCCGGCATGTCGCCGATCCGCATAACGCCCTTGCCGCAAAAATAGTAGCGCCCCGGATTGCCCGGATCGTTGACCTTGACCCCGCCGCGCGCCAGTTCATCCACCAGCGCAATGACCTCGAGTCCGAAGAGCGGAAAGATTCTCTTCTCCCTCGCGCGCGCGGCGAAATCGCCATAGACGCGGTAGTCATAGTAATTCGTCACTCCCACCACGCGCACATCCTGCTCCGCCGCCAAATCAACCGCCTGCGCAACGCTCTCGAAGGCGGAAAAGTTGGGGGGGAGGTGGATGTGGGAGTTGCTTTGCAATCGCGCGGCCGGGCCGCATCCTGTTTTGGCAAGTGCCTTTATCCCTTCGACTGTTTCCATGTCGCGAATGGCATCTAATTCCTTTGTCAATACTGAATTCATGACAAATCCTTTGAAGAGAATCTCTGGTGAACATGCATCGGCGGTAAAGAGAACATGCAAATGGTATTGGTCACTTTTCCTCAAACAGTGGCGAACGTTTCAGGTGAAAGTCGCATCGTCCCGGGTAGAATCCCTCATGATAGCGTTGATCATTAAGATATGCATTCTCGAATCCTGGCGCTGAGACTTGAATAAAAGTTCCTGGCAGAATGAAACCTTTGTGTTCATACGCGCCCCCGTCTCTTGCAGGCCTGATTTCCAGGAAGCTATTTATCCCGTTATAGGTTGTGGATTCATGGATCCAAATCACAGGTTCCACCCAATAATCATCTTCGTACGAAACTCTCCCGAAGATTTTGGCCCTGTCGTCCGGCAGCATTTTGGCCGAATACCAGTATTTTTTTATTTCCGGGGATAGCGTCGGATCTGCCTTCCTCATCAGCCACTCACCTTTCGGCGCTGTTTGTGTCATTAGCCAATGATAGCCATTTTTCTTGAAGGTGATTCCATCAATAAAGGATTGACAAACTCGCTCGATTCGATATCGTCCATCCGCGCCAGTGGCGCCAGTTGTGGCCCAAAGCTCGCCTCCAAAACCCGTATGGCTATCAAAAGGAACGCTATAATCAATCTGAATACTGGCGGATGAAATCGGCAGATTCTCCATATCACAAACAATTCCCTCAATGGCGCCTCCTGAAGTAAGTTGAATTGTGCAGGAGGATAAATCACGAGGGAAGCTGTCGGGGCTTATGTACGCACTATGCTTCTCACCGGCGAGGATAATTATATGATACCGCACCCAAATTCTGTCTCCCTCCTGATCTTTCAATACGCTTACCCAACCTTGTCTGTTTGGCCGCATGGTTCCCATCAAATAGGCCGTCGCTCCAGTAGCGGGTTTGCCATCCGGCATCAAAACCTGGCAGAGCAAGGAGTGCGTAGTTGGCTCGGCGCAAACGCTGAGCCAACCAGCGCTATATAGTATCAGTGCGCTTATGACAAGCAATGCGGCGAATGATTCCTTCAGTTTGCACATAACGAAATCCTTTCCTGTGCTCTGCTTTCAATCTCCGTCAATCGCCACATCGGCGCCGTCGGGCGCAGGCGCAAATCCAGAATGCGAATGGGCGCCGGCTGGCCGTCAACGGCGGGCGAATCCTGGAGAAAAATGGAAAGGATTTCGCTTTGCTGGAAGCGATACAGGTCGCCGAGGACTTCGTTATAGAAAGGGCCATTGGCTGTGTAGATCACGCTCCAATCCGCCCACTGCGCGGCGGCGGTGGCGGCGGCTACTTTCAGTTTACCTGATGAATTAAAGATCAAGTAGGCGTTGCTCTGGCGGTCGAAAAACAGCTTGGGGCGGTTGCTGGTATTGACGGTAGCCGGCAGTGTGAATTCATGCCAGGCGCCGTCATCACCGCGCCAATAGTGGAAACAGCGATCGAAACTATAGACCTTTGCGCTCCCCGTCGTCACGCGATGCGCCATGACGGTATGGATGCGCCCGCGCGCGTCCACGGCTTGCGTTTGCTGGTTGATCATTCCCAGCCCGGCGCTGATCGGCCAAATCTTGATCGCCGTCGTGTTCAAATCCATATTACTGGTTGCGGTCTGCCCCGGCTGGCACTGCGCGACCACAAGCCCGTCGTTGTTGCGCCATGTCAGGCCCTCGTCGTCGCTGTAGGCGTAACACAGGTCATGGTTGCAGTAGCCGCCGTTCTGTTCGCGCCAGCACCATGTCACATGGAGCCGCCCATCGCCGCCGTAATGCATGCCGTTGATGTAGGCGTTGCGGCGGTCGCTATAGGGCGGGGTGTTGGTGGCAAGATACGAGTCCGTATAGCGTCCGTTGCGAAGGATAAGCGAGTGCCCGTTCTTCCAAAGCCCGGTGGCCGGGTCGTAGGTCCATATCCAGTAATCGCCGTTGCCGCTTCCGCCCAGGCGGCAGTTGAATTGCATCTTGTTTCCCGGCGCGATGAAGAACTGCGGATAGCAGACGGCGCTCACCGTCTTGCTGGTTTCCAGATAATTCCGCATGGCGCCGAACAGCAAGGCGCTCCAGCTCGTGACCGCGTCGGGATTCGAGGCGACGCCCGTCTGCGACCGGCGATAATGCAGGGTGTCATTATGATGGTCGAATGCCAGGTGGATGGTTCCATCGCCGGGACACACGCCTATCGAAACTATATTGTGCACGTCCTTCAATCCGCCGCCTTTGAAGACATAGTCCGTGAGTTCGGCAGTCTGCCACGGCGAGGCGGGAAGTTTTCGCCGCGCGACGCAAACATGCAACCGGCTGTTATAATAGGCGACGTATTGCCAGCCTTTGTGCGATATGACGGCGTCCTGCTGAAACGATTCGCCATTGATGCACGTGCCGTAGGTCCCCGTTGTCAAGGTAAGCCCGGCGGTATCCACAACCGTGTTGCTCAGTGTCAGCGGATAAAAAACGGCGTCGCCATGGCAAACGCTGGCTGTTCCTATACTGAGGCAGTAGGCAATGATGAACACTCTGATTGGGCTGGGAAGGCTTTTCATCTATCCACATAAATAGTCAACGGCAGAATTCGGCAACTCATCCAAAACCGCGACAAAGCAGGCATGAAGAAAGGAATATAGCTCTAAAATAGCGGGTTGGTTGGTTTCCCATTCGTCAAAATCGAAGATGGCAGGAACTTGAATCGTGATCCCGATGCTTCCATCCGGCAGCAAGCGCCGTTCCTCCCATGGATATTCCGAGTTAAAATGTTCTTTGTCCTGGGGAGCCAACCCAACAACAGCTTGAGCTGCATCGCTAAGACGCTCCAGATATTTCCTTATTTCATGGTCGTTTCTATTTGCACAAGCATACTTAACCTCTGGAAAGCTCTCAGGGCGGTCATACGCTTTGTTGATGAGCTCCTTGAATGCGGTATGGGATTGTTTTGGGGAACGTAATCCATCCGATTCAAGCGCTTTAGCCAGTTTCTCTGTTGCCATTTGAAGATAATGAAAACGATGGCACCCCTCGATCTCTTTATTGCGCGCAAGATAGCGAAACATGCAATAATCATAGAACGCCTGCCATAAAAGCGCAGTGCGCCAATTGTGGATCATGAGACAGCTCCTTAGATCGAATGCGTTTTGCGCTGGTATATCCTGATCGCGTTGTCCCAATTTCCCCAACCATCCGGCACGGCAAGCCGTCTTTTTTCCTTTGGAAGAATCAATGCAAGCTCACAATCATATTGAAACTTGCTCCTTGGAAGCGCAGCTAGATACAAAGGCCGGATGCGGTCTCTATTCCCAAGAGTATCCGTTTTGACTTCCAGGAATCGAATTACTCTTTCCTCCTTGTCGGGAAAGAATAATATCTCTTTCACTGATGGAGTTGATTTTGCGTGCATACTTGCCAGTTGTTCTGCGGCGTGCCAGTATTCCGAAGCCATGGAAATCCTGGCGGCTCTTTCCTGTAGCCGGGATATTGTGGTTTTACCAGCAGTATGTTTGCGCGAAGCTTGGGCAAGGGATTTTCCTGCAATATTGCCAATTGCCTTTTTCTTTGCCATTTTCTTGCTCCTATATTAGAGATCAGCAGCGATTCTCAATGTCTTTCGCGGCGGCAGATGCAACCCCATTCCGAGCGCGTCTTCAGCAGCCTCTTTCAGCGATTCGCTGATCGAAGGATGCGCAATGATAAGGTCTGCCAGATCGTGGGTCGAGGCTTTTTTATGAAGCAAGGCGCCCGCCGCTCCGATGCATTCGGTGGCATTATGGCCCAGGATATGCACGCCGAGCAGTTCATCGGTTTCGCGATGGCGGATGACCTTGGCGAAGCCCTCCGTGGCGGCGACGGCCATCGCCTTGCCGAGGTAGCCGATCGGGAAATAGCCGATGGAAACGGGAATGCTCTTGGCGCGCGCCTCTTGCTGCGTCATGCCTACGGCGCCGATTTCAGGGAAGGTGTAAACGGCGCCCGGTATCGGCGCCGTGAAAGCTTCGCGATGGCCGAGCGCGTTCTTCACCGCCGCCACGCCATGCGCCGAGGCTGCGTGCGCCAGCAGACAGCGCCCGTTCGCGTCGCCGATGCAATAGATGTCCTTGACGGATGTCTCCATGAATTCATTGACTCGCACAAACCCGCGCTCGGTCGCCAAGCCGACGCTCTCCAGCCCCAACTCGTTCGTATTTGGGCGGCGTCCGACGGCGACCAGCATGCGCTCCGAGGTCACAGCCTGACCGGTGGAGAGCTGCGCATGGCAGCCTTTCTCGTCCGTCTTCAGACTCTCGACTTTCGTGTTCAGATGGATCGCGATCCGGCGTTTCCTGAAAATTTCGGCCATCGTATCGCCAATCTGCTCGTCCATCTCGGGCAGCAGGCGCGGCATCATCTCGATGACGGTGATCTCGACGCCGAACTCGCGCATCATACATGCGAATTCGCAGCCAATGACGCCGCCGCCAACGATCATCAAACTTTTCGGCAACGCCTTCCAGTGCAACGCGTCGTCGCTGGTACATATCACTTCGGGATTATCGGGCCAGCCCGGAATGCGTCCGGGGACCGAACCGACGGCGAGAATAGTCTTCGACGCCGTGAAGGTTTCAGTCTCGCCTTTGGCATTCGTCACCGCGATCTTCCCCGCGCCGTCGAGTTTTCCGCGCCCGCTATAGAGTTTCACTTTGCGGCCATTGAGCAGGTTTTTAATACCCGCGCGCAAGTTAGCCAAAACCTTGTCTTTGTGTTTCTGGATCGCAGGCCAATCCGCCGCTGCTTCACCCGCCACCTTGACGCCCAGCGCGCCGGCGTGCGCAATGTGATACATCAGCTCGGCTGAAGCCAGCAGCGCCTTGGAAGGAATGCAGCCATTGTTGAGGCATGTCCCCCCCAGGTGCGATTGTTCCACGATGGCGACGCTTGCGCCCATCTGCGCGGCCTTTAGCGCCGCCACATATCCCCCCGGCCCGGCGCCTAGAATTGCGATATCAAAGTGTTCCATTAGACGGATATGCCTTTCGTTCTGATTTCATCATGCAGAAAACTGCCCATTTCGGCGTTCTTATACTCATCGGGTGTCGCCCCCAGAATTTCCATTGAATAATAGATTCCCATACGCGCGCGCCCTAGCAGACACAACCGATCAAAGAGATCGAATTTTTTTAAATCCTCGGAAATCACAAGCAGATCAATATCGCTTTCTTCCCCGGCTGTTCCGTGCGCATAGGAGCCAAAGAGGATTAATTCTTTAACGCGCACTCCTAGTTTTTCAAGATTGCGTTTGTATTGAGTAATAGCTTCAGTGATTTGCGGATCCATTAAATAATGCCATTGACGAATTGCTGCAATTTTTCTTTCCATCAAATTGCTACGGCAAGGCGCGGCTTCGTTGGTTTTAATCAGCCGATGCTATGCGGCGGCCCATGGTTCTTTTTTTTATGCAGAGCCGCACCACAGGCCGCCCAGATTCCTCTTGTATTCTCCGCAGGTCCGCGCAAATAGCGTCCAGGTCGAAATTAAACTTCCTGGCATGTTCCATACGATGGCGCCTGACTTCTTCAATAATTGGGTTTTTCATAATATCTCCTCTAACAGCTCATCGGGTGAGCAGATTTCGGGACAGCGATATCCTTCCCGCTCGATTACTTGGCGGATAATGGACCGAGTGAAAGGATTGTTCAAGTGAGCAAAATTCAAAGTTAGTAATACTTCAATTCCATTTACAGCAGCGACAGCAATATGCAGCGCATCTTCCAGCCAATCATGCGGAACGCCCTTGGCGTGGATAATCGCCTGTGCCAGCGAGCGCGTCCTGTCATCAATATCCAAAAGAATGAAGCTTGCCAGGGCCGTTGCTCGCTTGGCGGATTGCTCTCGATCGCCGCGCTGAGCTTCCTCCAAGGTCAAAGAAGAAATGTAGGTTTTATACCGGGATGAGAGTAGAGGCCATATCTTATGCGTCGCTTTCTGATGTCCCGCAATCAAAACATCACGGCTAGTCTTAGCCGTGAAATAGCTGACAACAGTGGTCTCGATGTATACGCTTCTGCTCATAATTTTTTCCTTCCCATTGAAGGAATTGCTATTGCGACGCTGGCGATGATCTCCAATTGCCTGCTGCGATACCAGCCGTCTTGACCTCGACTTTGTATAATCCCGTCCGCGCCGTGATGTAGAGCGTCTTGCGGTCTTTGCCGCCGAAGGCCAGATTCGCGGGCTGCTGCGGAACGGGGATAACGCCGATCAGCGAGCCATCCGAACGGAACACCGAGACGCCCGGTTTCGACGCGACATAGAGCCGGCCTTTTTCATCCGCCTTCATTCCATCGGGACTCGCCACGTCGCACAATTTGCGCTTGTTGGTGAGAGAACCGTCCGCTGCCACGTCATAGGCGTTGATGAACCCGGCGGTGCCCGAATCGCAGACATAAAGGATTTTTTCATCGGGCGAGAAGGCCAGTCCATTGGGCTGCGTGAAATCGTTCTCGATCACGCGCTTAACCTCGCCGCTTTTGGGGTCAATGCGATAAACGCTTTTGGCGGGGACTTCAGCGGCGCGTTTGCGCAGGCCGAACGTCGGATCGGTGAGATAAATCGCGCCGTTCGATTGCATCACGACATCGTTCGGCGAATTGAAACGTTTGCCCTCCCACGTGGCGGCCAGCGCTTCGGTCGTTCCGTCAGCGCGCGTGCGCGAAATCAATCGGGCGTCTTCCTCGCACGCCACAAGACGGTTTTGCGCATCAAGAACAAGCCCATTCGCGCCGCCGCTCGCCTCGCGAAAAATCGAAATCCCTTTGCCCGGTTCCCATTTCATAATCCGGTTCGGAGGAATATCGCTGAAGAGCAAATACCCGTCCGGATGCCATACCGGCCCTTCCGTGAACTTGAAATCCTTCGCCAGTTCCTCGGCCTTCCCGGCGACAATGTCGTCGAGTGTTTCGGCAGCGACGCCGATTTCCGAAATGACTGGCGCCAAGCAGAAAATGCAAAGGAGCAAATGCGAACGATCTAAAATCATCTGTCTTCTCCTGATTTGATAAGCACTACTTTGCGAGTAAATGAGGAGAGCCTAAAATCCAAAGATTGGAGTTGTTCAAGAATTGGGGCCACCTTGGATATCAAGCCTATCTGTTTGGCTTGGATTAGAATCCCCAAGGTTCCGACGACTGGAATTCCGAGTGAAAAGGCCGCATGGCGCGCCAATTCATCGTCGAGTATTACAGTGCAGCGCCCATTCTCTAATGATAAAGATAGAACTTCTATCTCTCCAAGCCCCAAGTCTGTGATCAAAGGAAAAATCGCTGTGGATATGGGCTGCCGAACCTTGATCCACTCATATGATGCCAAGTTTGGAACAGAAACTCCAAGATTGCGTCCTGCAGATAGTTCATTAACAACAGCGGGGGGAACGACAATTGTCCCAACGACAGCAGGCAAAAGATGAATCTGCCCAGCCTGATGAAGATACTGCAGGGGGGATGTATTGCAGATGGCTTCAGACAAGGCGAGCTTCCTTTTCCAGATCCTCTTGGGACAAGCGGAAAGTATCTACGCCGTAGTCGGCAAGTTTTGTGAGAAATAGCACCTTGGGAATGCCAGCAAGACGGGCAGCAGCTCCCGATGAAAGCCGTCTCATTTCATATAGTTTCATAGCCGCAGCCAACCGAAGCTCCTTGCCCATGTCGGATGCAGACGTCTTCAGGTCTAGCAAAGACTCATCCGGGATTTCCATGACGATTTGGCTCATGATGGAATCACCTCCTGTTTGTCTTAATGCGCTGGCAAATTGCAGTTGAAACTTAGAAATCCAGATTTTCTTTCATTTAGGATATCACAGCGGTTGGATTCTCCAATATTTCCTTAAGCCGCGCCAGAAATTTCGCCGCAAGCAGGCCGTCTATGATCCGGTGATCGCAGCTCAGGGTCATCGTCATCACGCGTCCGGCGCGCATGGCGCCGTCTTTGACGATCGCGGCCTCGCGAATCGCGCTGACAGCCAAAATCGCCGCCTCGGGCGGATTGATGATGGCTGAAAATTCCTCAACGCCGAACATGCCGAGATTCGTGATCGTGAAGATGCCTTTGCCGCGTCCCTCGATCTTGCCGCCACGCGCCGCCTCGACGATTCGCCGCGTCTCGCCCGCCAGTTGCTCGAATTTCATCTGGTCCGCGCCCACCACCACCGGCACGACCAATCCCTCATCCATCCCAACGGCGATGCCGATATTGGCCGTCGGGAATTCGACGATCTCTTCGCCGTCGAGCTGGCTGCGGAAGGCCGGGAACTCTTTAATGGCGCGCGCGCATGCCGCGACGATCACATCGTTGAGACTACACTTGAAGGCGGCCTTGCGCTCTTGATAGAAGTCCATCATCGGCCTGGCGTCCATGGTGACGCGCGTGTAGAAGTGGGGGATCGTCTGCTTCGAGATCACCAGGTTGCGCGCGATGGCTTTGCGCATGCCGCTCAGTTTGCGGCGGACGGCGCCGCCGAGTTCTGAGTTCCGAGTTCCGAGTTCCGAGTTCCGCGTTCCGAGTTCCGCGTTGCGCGCGGCGGATGCGGCGGATAATGCGGGCGCCAGCTCTGCTGTGAGCACGTCCGTCGAGATGATGCGTCCGCCTGGGCCGCTTCCCGCGCCGACCGTCTGAAGATCAACGCCCTTCTCCTCAGCGATCTTTCGCGCGGCGGGAGAGGCTTTGACGCGGCCGCTTTCGGTCATGGCGGCTTCCTGGTGGACTGGGTGGACTGAGTGGACTGATTTCGCTGTATGGGCTGATGCCGAAGCTTGGTCTGGAGGCGCAGATGGCTGCGTCTCTGCTTGGGCTGTCTCGCCCTGATGCGCGGCCAACCACGCTATTGCGTCGGCGTCGCTGTCCGCCAGAAGCGCCACTGGGACCTTGACCGGAACCGTCTCGCCTTCGGGAACGATGATCTTTGCCAGACGTCCCGATTGGTCCGCTTCGACTTCCATGGTGGCCTTGTCGGTTTCAATCTCGAAAATGATCTGACCTTGCTTGATTTGGTCGCCTTCCTTCACGCGCCACTTGAGTAGCGTGCCTTCCTCCATAGACTGCCCCGCCTGCGGCATGACGATTGGGATAACCTTTTCGGGCGATCCGATATTTGCCATCGCTGTCTCCTTCTGAATCTGAACCTGCGGCTTCTGCTGACTGTCCATCGTGGAACCAGAAACTTCGCGTCCGGGACTCGGCACTCGGAACTCGGAACTCGGAACTTGCCCTTCGGAACTCTGAACTTTGAACTCTGAACTGGCCTCCCCAATCTGCGCCATCGGCGTACCTGCAGCGCCCGTTTTTCCAGCCGCAAGCAGAATCTTCTGCAGAATCCCCTCGATAGGAGACTCCAGCTCGATCAGGCATTTTTCGGATTCGAGCCGTGCGATGATCTCGCCTTTCGCAATGGGCTGGCTTTCTGACTTCAACCATTCGCGTACAGTGGCTGACGCCGCGCCCTTTTCAATCTCCGGCAGTTTGATGGTATGCA
>JAPLSP010000602.1 GCA_026398575.1 Candidatus Sumerlaeota bacterium
AAAACGTGGACGTCGTGACCGATTCGCTGCGGCTCGATGATCAGATCGCCGTGGAACGCGAGGGAGCGCGCGTGATTTTTTCGCGCGACGGGCGCGGGCGCCTCAAGGTTTTCGTCGAAGGGGATATGCCCAGGAGCGAACTGGAACGGATTGGGCAAGACTTGGCGGGGTTGGTGGTGCAGCAATACATTCACCGGCGGTTGTCAGAGGAATTCGAGCGCAGGGGCTTTGTCATGCTGGAAGAAGAGAGAGAACCGGATCAAACCATCCGCCTGCACGTTCGGCTCTACAGGGATTAATGCCATGGAACATCACGACATTGAAATCGAAATCGCCAAAGACGGCACGGTGCGCGCCCACATTCAAGGCGTCAAGGGCGCCGAATGCGTTTCCTACGTCGAGATGCTGCAGAAGATCGTCGGCAAGATTCAGGAACAGGAACTGACGCCGGAATATTATGAACCGGACTCCAAGGTGCGGATCAAACCCACGCTTGAAAATCGTCAAGAAGGATAAGCGGCGGCAATGAAATGCCCCAAATGCGGAAATGCGGTTTTGCTGTCACAGCGCATCTGTCCCCACTGCAAATATTTCGCGGAACAGGACCGGTTTGTCGAGATCGCGCCCGAAGTGGCGCCGCGCCGCCGTCCACCGCGATTCCTCTCCTGGCTTGCGCGATGGCGGCTGGGGCGCAAGACCCGGGAGGAAAAACAGCGGGCGATGGCGCCGGCAAGAGGGGCGTTTTTCGCCGAGTTCATCCCCGGCTTCGGCCAGTTCCTGTCGGGACGCTGGCTGCGGGGCGCAATCATATTGGCGTCGGTCGTGGGTTTATGCGCCATCGGCGTGCTGCGCAAAGGCGAGCTGGGCTACATGATGTTCGGCCTTGCGGCGTCCTTGCACGCTTGGAGCATTTTGAATGTCAGCCCCGTGAAAAATAAGAATTACCTGGCGGTCCGAACTTTGGTCATTGCATTTTCCATCATTCTATTGCTCTCGTTTGTTTACCGGCCCATAGCCCAGCTGCTCATCGGCTCGGCCGACCGGACCATCATGGTTCCCGCCGCCTTGCCCGAGGCCTTTAGATGCCTCTATAATGTGGGGAATCTGATTGTGTTTGTGTGCTGCGGAATATCGGCCTGGGTCATTGCGATTTTTTCGGGTATGATGATAACTTTCTTCCGGCGGCTGTTGAGACGATAATGCCTCGTTTTTCGAATCTCGAACTGGGGGATGAATTCCACCAGGAAGCAACCCAGAAAGCGCCGGCGCCCGTCGAGCAGCGCGATGAGGGATTCTATCTGGCTCAAGCCCTGGAGCATTGGCAAAACGCCCGCTTCGACCAGGCGATGCGCCTCTATTCGCGCGCGCTCGAGTTCGATCCGAATCTGGCCGACGGGTGGAGCGGACAGGCGCGCATGTTGATCGAGCTGGGCGAATACAAAGAGGCGCTCCTCTGGGCCGACAAGGCGCTCGAGGTTTTTCCCGACAACTCGGACCTGCTGGCGGCCAAGGCCGTCGCCTATGTGCGTCTGGGAAGCCGCAAGAAGGCGCTCGAGTTTTCTGACGCCTCGATTGAGAAGCGCTTCGCGACGGTTTACGGCTGGCTCGCGCGGGGAGAGGTGATGCTGGGAACCAAGGGGTGGAACGATGAATATTGCTTTCTGCGGGCGATCTCTTCGGCCGGACGCGATTGGTTCATCCGTCTGCTGATCGCGCGCATCTATTTTTTTTATAGCCGTTATTCGCAGGCGCTCGTTTATGCGCGCCAGGCGCTCGAACTGCATCCCACAAGCCCGTTTGTGTGGCACGTGATCGCCAATAGCCAGATGGAGCTGGGATTCCGCGGCGAAGCCCGCCGGTCCTATCAGGAGGCGCTCAAACTGAACGCACAATTCCTGCCCGCTCAAATGGGCTTGACCAACCTGGAGAACAGCTCTCTCATCAGCATCCTGCTCAGCCCGCTTCAATGGCTGTTGTTCCGGCCCTTGCGATGGCTGCTATTCCTGCCGCTGCGCCTGATTTCATGGCCGCTGCGGCGCCTGTTTCGCAGATAAGGAGGAAAGCGACGTTGGCCAATCTTCTGGACCTGATCCGCTATGCCCGGAGCAAAGACGCCTCCGACATCCACCTGGTGGCGGGGCTGCCGCCGGCCATCCGCGTCAACGGCGAGATTTCGATGATCAAAGCCAATCCGTTGGCGCCCGATATGCTCAAGACCCTCGTCTATGACATGCTGACCGACGTGCAGAAAGACCATTTCGAGCGAGAAAAAGAACTCTGCTTTTCCATTGACGACGATCAATCGGGGCGCGTGCGCATCACCGTTTATTATCACTGGGGCAAGCCCGAGCTGTCGGTGCGCCTCCTGCCACTCCAAATTTCCGATCCCGGCACGCTGGGCATTCCGATAATTCTGACCGAAAAAGTGCGCATTCCCAATGGGTTGATCCTGATCGCCGGCCCGACGGGCATGGGCAAGACTACAACGCTCAACTACCTGGTGGACCAGATCAATCGCGAACGCCGCTGCAAGATCGTCACGATCGAAGACCCGGTCGAATTCGTCCACAAGCCGATCAAATCCATTGTCGTTCAGCAGGAGATATATCTCGATGCGCTATCCTTTCCCCGGGCGCTGGTGCACGTCCTGCGCCAGAACCCCGATGTGATCGTCATCGGCGAAATGCGCGAACTCGAAACCATCTCCACCGCGCTGACCGCCGCCGAAACCGGGCACCTTGTCCTCGCGACGCTCCATACGCCCAACGTCATGCAGACGATGGAGCGCATCACGTCCGTCTTTCCGCCGGATCAGCAGAAACTGGTCACCCTGCAGCTGGCCAACTGCCTGCAATGCATCGTGGTCCAGGACCTGGTGCCGCGCGCCAACCGACAGGGGCGTATCCTGGCCTGTGAAGTGTTGATCGCCAACGCCGCCGTGCGCTCGCTCATCCGCGACAATAAAGCTCACATGCTCGAGAGCGTGCTTTCCACCGGGCGCAAAGACGGCATGATCAGCATGGACATGTGCCTGATAGACCTCTACCAGAAAGCGCTGATCTCCTACGACACCGCCATGACCCGTCTGCGCGATCCGGCCCTGCTGACCGGCGCATACCGAGGCCATCAGGAGACGGAATAGAGGCGCGTGCTGGCGTCTGACGCCCAAGGGCC
>JAPLSP010000248.1 GCA_026398575.1 Candidatus Sumerlaeota bacterium
AACACGGATTGGGCGGATCGGGCGAATCATGACGGATTTTCAGCAACAGGCACGGGCGCCATGAACAAGCCACCTAATTCTCTGGCGCCGCAATCGGACATTTTTTCTAACAGAGTTTGAAAAAAAACTAGCTTCTTACGTTGTTGGAATGAGAATTCGTCTCTCAGTCGGAAACTTAAAATTTCAAATCTCAGATCTCAAATCTCTTTGGTTAGGATTTCCCCGCTTCCGCAACGAGCCATCGGAATAGCGCCTGAGAAGGCGGCTCAGCCGAGGCGGTGCGCTCGGGATGGAACTGAACCGCCAGGATTCGGGCGCCTTGCGTAGATTCAATGGATTCAATGATTCCATCGCGAGCGAGCGCGGTGACGGTCAAACCGGGCGCCAGCTTGTCCACGGCTTGGTGATGATAGCTGTTGACGCGCTGCGGCCCAGGCCCCATTACATGCTCCAAGAGCGAACCCGCCGTGATTTCAATCGTATGCGAACCGAAATAGTACTGGCTGTGCTGGCGATGATTAACTGGGAGACTAACTGGGAGCGCCGGCATCCCTGCCGGCGAGTCCAAGCCAAGCGCAGCGCCTGCCGGCGAGTCCATACCAACCGCCCTCCCCCCCGCCCTTCCCCCAACCGCCACATTGAGAATCTGAATTCCGCGGCAGATGGCGAGGAGAGGCATCCCCCGCTTGAGCGCAGCGCGAATCAATGCGGCTTCCGTGGCATCGCGCGCCGGGTCCACTATGCCGATCTTTGGGTGCGGTTCGGCGCCATAGAGGAGCGGATCCACGTCCGGCCCGCCGGTCAGGAGCAACCCATCACAAGATTTTTCAATGATGCGCGCCGCGGCTTCCGGATTTTCGAGCGGAGGAATCAGCATGGGCGCGCCGCCCGCCCGCTCGATTGCGCCCGCATACTCATACGGACACCCATAGAGCATATCCTGAATCTGATATGGCTCCGAGTCCATGCGATGGCGTCCGGCGCTGAGGGCGATGACAGGATGCGCCATGATAAATGCCTTTCGATAGTACCGTTTTCAGATAACCCTTTTATTTATCATAGGGCAGCCGTAAACGGCGGAGAGTCTAGTCATCTTCGCGTCATAAACAAGCGCGAAATCGCAGAGACCCGGTCGAACCGTCATTATGCAGGCGATTGATATTGACTCGCGCCCGGCGCCGCTTGATATTTTGCCCATGTCAAGCTATGCGATAAAGATCGCCGCACAGGACTGAATCCAATGCAAAAACTCTTTTCCCTCATAAAGACCGCCACTGGGACCGCCACTGGGAGCGCCACTGGGAGCGCCACTGGGAGCGCCACCATCTTGGTGGCGAGTGTCTTAGCAGTAGCGGCCCTGCAAGCCGCCAACGAAATCTCTCCTCCTCCCGCTCCCCTTCCATCCAACCCCGCCGCGCAAACAGGAAAAGCAATCGGGATTCTTACGGACAAGAACGATACTTCCATAGTGTTCATGGCTGAAGGCTCGCGCGAAGCAAAAAAGTATTTGACTCGCCAGCAAGATGCTGGCGCTCCCAGTGGCGCTCCCAGTGGCGCTCTCAGTGGCGCTCCCAGTCAGGGCTTGCAGGCCGCGCTCAAGACGGTCTTTATTCCAAATCTCGTCGCGATCGAATGGCAGGGACAGGAAAAGCCTGTGCTGACCAGCATCCGCCCCATTGCGCCGAAAACGAGATATGGCACGATCATTGGAACCGTGCTTGCCGCGCAGAGCACCACCAGCGCGCAATATATTGACGTCAAGCCCGACGGCCAGGGCTATACCGAACGCTATTGGCCCAGCTTCATCATCCAACCGGGCACGAAAACCGGCGGCTTCGATTTGCGATGGTGAGCTGAAACAGGGTGTATTCGCGGTCAAATCCCGGCTCCTGTTCCGCTTCGGCAATGTATGCGGCGCCATCCGAGCCGTCTTCCTTGGTCGGTTCTTTGATGTAGAACAAGCCGTATCCTTTCCATCGCTGCGGGTCCGGTTGCAGCGTATGCTTCCATTGCGTCTCGAAGAGGCTCTTGTATTTCTGGTCGCCGGTCAACAGCCACATCATATACACCAGCTCGGCTTCGCACAGTTCGACGTTGCCATTGGTCGTCCACCCGTCGGTGGCCTTCCATCCCTTCGCTTCAGGATTTGGCAAGCCGCCGTCCTTGATCATGAACAATACATGACTGGTCAACGCATCAAGCCAGCGCTGATGTGTGGCGGCGTCCAAGCTGTCGCCCAGCTCCAGCAGAGTATTGGCCAACTCCAGGGAGAAGAAGATCAACTCAACTGTGTTCATGTTGCGCAGTGTGCCGTCTGGATTTGTAATATCCTTGAGGGAGTGGTCGAAGGTTTCGACGGCGACGCGATGAAGCCAGTCCTGCCGGGCTAGAGTGGCGGCGTCCAGCGTCGCGCGGCGTTGCGCCCGCCATTTCCAGAGGACCGCCGCTGCGCTGCCCGGCCCGCCCTGAACAGCCCATGCTTTGTCGAGATTGACCAAATGCCAGACGCCCTTCTCATAATACTGGGTGTCTTTATCCGAGCTCTTCTCGGCCAGCAACGTCAGCGATTCATCAAGCAGTTGCGCCGCGCTTGTGACAATAACGGAGTCAGGAGCAGCCGCGCGACTGGCGCAGGGAGACACCGAGATTATGGCAATGAACAATGCCGCAAGAGATGACGAGAGAGAGGATGCGAGACATGATGCATGAGATAACATAATCCTGGGGTTCATTTTCTGCCTCTTCTGTCTGGATTTTTTTAGACTCCGTCGGCAATCAAATGCCGCTTTGCGGCGCGGAATCCGCGAAATCCGCGGAATCCGTGGTTAAGTTATTATCAAAAATTTGTATGCCTTTAGCCGCCTGAAGTAGGTGATGAAAATAATTTTCATAAACCCGAAAATTTAACTATTGTGACGTGAGGCCTTTATGTAATGTCCGTCTCATGACGGAACAAATCACCGAGCACTACCTGCTGCAG
>JAPLSP010000639.1 GCA_026398575.1 Candidatus Sumerlaeota bacterium
GACGCGGTCTTTCCAGATTTGCGCCGAATGGTAGGCCGTCCCGCTCCGTCGGACGGCCTTGGCGCGCTCTGGCCGCCCGACGGAGCGGGACGGCCTACCATTCGGCGGCGCGCCATAAGAGCCTTGATTGCGTTCACGCCCAGACGGTATCCTTCGATGGGTCTGAATGACTCCCCGCGGGCGTCTATCAGCGGGGTGTCGGATTCGATTTTCACCTATCGGAAAAATCATAGGAGACATGCGGCATGTTATCCATTCCTGAAGAGCTGCAACGCATCTGGCATTCGATGGTTCATAAATGGAACCGCAAACGCCAGCGCCTGGGACGCGGCGCGCGCCGTTGGTGGGACGCGCTCATCCTGACGGCCGCCAATGCCGAACAAGCGGCAGGATATGAGATGGAGATCGCGCGGCGCAAGGAGATTGGGATGATTGACCCGGAGACGCAGGTCATCATCGTCCCGGATCGCGCGGGCCAGCGGATCGGCTCAGGCGGCGCGACGCTGTGGGCGCTCAAGCAATATGCGGAAACTGCGATTCAAACGGGCAAGAAGCCCGGCGGCAAACGCGCGCCGCGCAAAACGGAAGACTTGTTCCTCAAGCGGCGCATCCTGATGCTGCACTGCGGCGGCGAGGGGAGGCGCGTGCCGAGCAACGCCGGCGCGGGCAAGATGTTCGCCACGCTGCCATTCGAGATCATTCCGGGCCGTTCGGCCAGCGCCTTCGACGCGCTCTATGTGCTGTTGTGCGCCTGCGCCGAGCAGATGGATGAGGGGATGGTCGTCTGTTCGAGCGACGTGCTGGCGGTTCTCGATTCCTCGATGCTTCATTGGCGCAAAGGCGGCTGCTGCGGCATCGGCATTCCAGTCCCGCTGGAGTTGGCCTCGCGCCATGGCGTCTATGTCGCCGACGCCACGGGCAAACGCGTGGCGGACTATCTGCAGAAACTGTCGCCCGAAGAATTGCGGGCGGCGGGGGCGGTTTATGGAGAGGGGAGAGGGGAGAGGGGAGAGGGGAGACAGGAGACAGAGAACAGGGGTCAGGGGCTTGGGGTCGGGGGTCAGGAGACAGGAGAGGGCGGAGAAACTCGGAACTCGGAACTCGGAACTCGGAAATTGGACCGCGCTCTTGTGGATGGCGCCGGCTTTAGGTTTTCTCCCGATCTCTGCGCCCGACTGGCGGCGGTCATCGGCATTCGCACCGAGGGACGCGCTTTGGTTTCGCGCAAAGGCTTGATTGAAGACCGGCGGCGCGGCGGCGAAGGAATTGATCTTTTTACCGATATTACCTGGCCGCTGGTTCCCGCGATCACGCGTGAAAACTATTTCAAAGATCTCAGTCCTGCGCGCGCCTTCATTCGCGAGCGCCTGTGGGAGCAATTGCGCGGCGCCGATTTCTGGCTCGATGTAATTGACACGTCGCTGTTCATCCATCTCGGCAATATTTGGCAGATTCTCCAGGCATTCGAGAGCGCAGGCGGCCTGGCCCAGCCGGGAACTTCCGGCGATGCGGCGGCGATCTTCGGCGCCTGCGACGTGCTGGCGTCTTTTGTGGGAGCGGGACTGACTTTGGACGCCTCGGCCCATGTTCAGAATTCCTTTCTGGAAGGCGCGCGAGGCAGCGTCGGTCCTCACTCGCTGGTGGCGGAGTGCCAATTGAGTGGCAGGCTCGGAATCGGCGCGCGCTCGTTGTTGCGCGGCATCCAAACGTCGCACGATCTGGAAGTAGGCGATGCGGTGATTTTGTTCGCGATTCCGATTAAAGCTAATCGAAAGGGCAAGGTCGGAAGGGGTGTGGACGGAGTGGACAGGGTGGACAGGGTGGATGCAGCGGATCGAAAAAACTCAGGGACGCGCAAGGCCGAAGCGGATGGCGTCATGGCGTATTGCATTCATGGTCTGGAAGACAACCCAAAGAAAACGTTGGACGATGGATTGATGTTCATGGGCGTGCCGATGCGCGAATGGCTTGAGCGGCACGGCATATCGGAAAAGGAGTTGTGGCCCGAAGCCGGCGCTGAGAAATCGCTCTGGACCGCCCGCCTGTTTCCCGTCGGAGATGAATCCGCGCTCCCATTGGTTCTATGGATGGCTGAACTTGGAACTCGGAACGCGGAACGCGGAACTCCGAAGGCGCGCTGGCGCAAGGCCGAGCGCGTCTCGTTTGCCGAGATCTTCGCACGGATTGACTATAAGGCCGGATTCGAGCAGCGCGAGCAGTTGGCATGGAAGAGCCTGCTCGCCAATATCCGACGCGATCTGCGCGAACGGCGCGATCCGCGGGAATACCTGGAATCGCTGGGCGCCGCGCGCGAGTTCATCGAATTGCGCGACCATCTGAAGCAATGGATCGAAGAAGAGGCCAATCCAATCACCGCTTCGCGCATGCTGGCGTTCGAGGCGGACCTGCTGAAGCACTCGGGTTTCTCGAAAGCCCTGAAGCGAACCGAAGGGGAGCACAAGGGGCCAGGGCTAGGGGTCAGGGGTCAGGGATCAGGGGTCAGGAAACAGGAGGCAGGAGACAGAAGACAGGATGAGACGGGGGCAACTCGGAACTCGGAACTCGGAACTCGGAACTACACAAGCGCCATCCGTGATTTGAGTGAGCCGGCGCGGCGCGCGATGTCGGTGGCGGCGGCGGATGCGAGTTTGCGCAAGGTGGCTGAGGCCGTCGAGATGGGCATCAGCCGCACCAATGCGCTCAACCTGGATGCCGTGCGCTGCGAGAAGGTCGTCATTGACAGCCCGGCGCGCATTGACTTCGGTGGCGGCTGGACCGATACGGCGCCGCAGTGCCTCGAACGCGGCGGCGTCATTCTCAACGCCGCTGTTCTCCTCAACGGCAAATATCCCATCCGGGTCGTGGGTGAGAAAATCGCGGAGCGCGCCCTCCGGCTCGAAAGCGCCAAAACACGTAGCATGGAATTCCTGCGAACCGCGCAAGACTTGCCGCGCTACCAGCGGCTCAACGATCCATTTGCCCTGCTCAAAGCCGGATTGAGCGCCGTGGGCTTTTGCAGTGAAAACGATCCGCAAACCCCGCCGCTTGAAGAACGCCTGGCGCAATGGGGCCACGGCTTGCGCTTCCATACCGAAAGCAATATCCCCAAAGGCAGCGGTTTGGGAACGAGCAGCGCCCTCGGCGCCGCCGTCATCGCATGTCTGAGGAGGCTCTTTGTAGAGACAGGAGAGAGGAGAGAGGAGACAGGAAATAGGGGTCAGGGGTCAGGGGTCAGGGGTCAGGAGGAAAGCGGCGCGGGATTGCAAGGCCAACTCGGAACCAGGAACTCGGAACTCGGAACTGAAAGCGGGCAACTCGGAACTCGGAACTCGGAACCCGGAACTCAGAGCGCGGAGCGCGAGACCATCTTCCGGCAGGTCATGTATCTTGAACAGCTCCTGACCTCGGCGGGCGGATGGCAGGATCAGCTGGGTGTGCTCGAACCGGGGATCAAGCTGGCGACCGTGCCCGCCGATCCCAAGTTCGTTTTGCGTCCGCGCGTCGAGCCGCTCGATCTCGATCCCGTCTTCCTCGAAGAGATCAATCAACGCCTCGTTCTCTTCTACGTTGGCAAGCGGCGCGTGGCCTTCAATATGCTGCGCGAAATCGTCGTCGGCTATCTTTCGGGCAATCCCGACGTGGTGCATGCCCTGGAGGCGATCCATGACCTCGCGTTCGAGATGCGCGAGGCGCTACGGCGGCGCGACCTCGACCTGTTCGGCGCGCAGATGACGCGCGTGCGGATGCTGTATCGCCTGATGTGCGCGGGAACGACCTCGGAGATCATCGAAGACTTGTTCGCCGCCGGCGCGCCTTATACATCCGGCGGCAAATGCGTCGGCGCGGGCGGCGGCGGATTCATCATGATGATGGCGCGCTCGGTCAAGGACGCCGCCCGCGCGCGCGAACGCCTCAAGCAATTCTCCTGGCGCGGGCTGGGCGAGTTCTATGACTTCGCCATTGACACTCGCGGATTGCATCAGGAAAATCTATTAACGGTTTAGCAAAGAAAACGCCCGCCTGTTGGCGCCAATTTGCGAATTTATCTGAAAGGGACAAAAATATGACATGCCGAATCGGACGCAGGGAAATGATCGCAGGATCGCTGGCGATGGGAGCGGGCGTGGCGTTGAGTTTGGAAGAACGAGTTCTGATGGCCCAGACCACCGCGCCACAGGACCCAAACGCGCCTAAGCCCGCCGCCACTGGGTCCACTCCGTCCACTCCCCCCGCCCAGCAAATCAAGTTCGCCTCCAAAGGCGCGATGCCGATGGGGAAGATCAAGAATGACCAGATCAGCCGCATCATCATGGGCGGCAACCTGATCGGAGGCTGGGCTCATGCCCGCGATTTGAAATATGTTTCGACGCTGGTCAAGCAGTATCACACCACCGAGAAGATTCTCGAAACGCTGGCGCTGGGCGAGGAATACGGCATCAATTGCGTCAATACAGTGCCCAACGGACGCGACTTCATGATCCGCCACTGGCGCGAGCGCGGCGGAAAGATGAAGTGGCAGGTGCAGCTGTTGATCAATTCCAAGGACCAATTCGACCAGATCACGAAGCTGGTGGACGACGGCGCCTGGGGCATTCATATCCAGGGCAATATCGCGGACGACTTGGCGCGCAAAGGCAAGGCGGAGGTGGTCGCTGAGATCGTCGAAGCCATCCGCGAACGCGGCGCGCTGGCCGGCTATGCGGCGCATGAGGTGGAGACGCTCGAAGCCTGCGACAAGGCGGGCGTCAAAGCGGATTTCATCATCAAGACGCTGCACTCGCGTAACTACTGGTCCGCGCGGCCTGAAGACGTGAACAAGATGGTCATTGACAATTATGGCGTGGACAATTGCTTCTGCCGCTTCCCCGACAAGACGATCGAACACATGAAGAAGAGCGAGACGCCGTGGATGGCGTTCAAAGTTCTGGCCGCCGGAGCGATCCCTCCGCGCGATGGTTTGCAATACGCCTTCGACAACGGCGCGGATTTCTGCCTGCTCGGCATGTTCGACTTCCAAGTCGCCCAAGACGCCAAGCTCGCCAATGAAGTCCTTGCCAACGTCAAGCGCGAAGTAAGGCCGTGGAAGGCGTAGCGAAGGGGGGATTGGCGATTGACGATTGCCAAATTCAGGCCGATAATTCATAATGAATGCTGTGGGGGTAATAGTCATGAGCACTTTAACAATGACAGTTCCTGACGAAGCATTAATCGCGCTGAAGATGGACTTGGATCATCTTCGCGCTGAGATGCAGATAGCTGCTGCTATGAAACTATATGAAATGGGCCGTATTTCTTCAGGAGCGGCAGCGCGGCTTGCGGGCATCCCTAAACCAGTCTTCCTCAGCAAGCTTCATGAGTATCAGATTCCTTCCTTCCGATTGACTAAGGAGGAGCTGCTAGAGGATTGGAACAATGCGCGAGGCCATAATTAATACATCACCTGTGCAATATCTATATCAGCTGGGCTCATTACACTTGCTTCCTATGTTATTTGGGCAAGTCATTGTCCCAACAGCGGTGAGAGAGGAGTTGTGCCGTGGCGCTGAACAAGGTATAGCTTTGCCGGATGTCTCCACGATTGATTGGATGGCAATTCGGGAACCCTCAAATCCCATGTTATCGCGTTTGCCACCCGATTTGGACGCGGGCGAACGAGAAGTGTTGGCAATAGCGCTTGAATGCAAAACTGCGCAAGCAATTCTAGATGACGGGTTGGCGCGGCAATATGCGCGCCATTTAGGAATTCAATGCACAGGAGCTCTGGGCATCCTTTTACAGGCAAAGGAATTAGGGGAAATTCCGGCACTGCGGCCAATGGTCAACCGTTTGGAATTATTGCATTTCCATCTGGATCCAATCACGCGCCGCACTATTCTGGAATTAGCAAATGAATAAATGCCTCTACGAATCAAGCAGGATGAAAACATGAGAATTCTAGTTCAGGTGGTGGCCGTGACACTTCTATCCGCTGTGGCGTTGGGCGAAACGGGACAGGGGAATCAGAAATCCGCGTGGAAGGCGCCGGCGTGGACGCCGGTTGAGCAGGTTCGGCTCCTCGGCGTTTATGGCGGGAGGCTTCAGCGCGCATGCGAACGGTTGCGCGCGCGGCCGTTCGATGAGCTGGGATACGTCCTGGCGGACGTTTCGCTGGACCGCAAGCGCATCTTCACGGAATACAGCGGCGATATATCAGGGCGCATGATTGGCGTCTATGCTTACCTCTCGCATTTCTCACCGGCAGACGCGACGCGGTTGAAGGAATTCATCGCAGGGCTGCCCGCCTGGCAAAAACCCGACGGCCACTTTGGCGCGGTTCAAAATCTCCCCGAACTCAATCGCAAAAAGGATATGCCAATCCTCTGGGGAAATGGACGCCTGCTGATCGGACTGATGGAGGCTTATGAAGAGACGCATAATTCGGTGGCGCTGGATGCCGCGCGCAAGCTGGGCGACTATTTCGTGGCAACGGACGGCGTCTATTGCAAAGCCGAAAACCTGAAAAGCGTGGGCGGGGAAGGCGCGGACGCTTATGCGACCTGCTATTTCTCGTGCATCGAAGGCCTGGTGGCGCTGGCGCGCGAAACGAAGGACGCGCGCTATCTGAAAGAGGCCCGGCGCATCAGCGATCTGGCGCTGACGGTCACTCAATTCGAAAAGTTTCATAGTCACGGGCGTCTTTCCTGCGTGCGCGGATTCCTTGACCTTTATGATTTGACGGGCGACCGATCCTATCTGGACGGTGCCGAGCGCGATTGGCGGACGGTCTTTGACCTCTATCGCCTGCCGACGGGCGGCATCAGCGAATACTTCAAGCGCGAGGATCAGCGCGATGAGGGATGCTCGGTTTCAGACTGGCTGCGACTGAACCTGGCGCTATGGCGCGCGACCGGCAAGGGGCTTTATCTCGACGAAGCCGAGCGCTGCTTGAAGAACCATTTTCTTTATCAGCAATTCGCGGCGGGCGGCGCGGGCCATCGCGTGATGAAAATCATCGGCGGCGAACCGGCGGCATTTCGCAGCGGCGGCACAGACGCCTATTGGTGCTGCTGCGAACACTGGCCGCGCGCGCTGATTGACGCCGCCCGGCTTGGCCTCACGGCGACGGGCGACGGAGTGAGCCTCAATCTTCTCATGGATATGGAGGTGACGCTGCAAGCCGCTGGAACGCAATGGCAGATTCGGTGTGAAGAAGTCCCCGGCGGCGTTCGCGTCCGGTTGAAGCCTGAAAAAACGGTTTCGGCGGCGCTGCGCATTCATCGGCCGGCGTGGGCGAATGACGTGATGATAGACGCACCCAAAGGCATCGTGACGCGGACGGGCGCGGATGAGGTCGTCATCTCAGGACAGTGGGAAAGCGCCGGGCAGACGATTGAGGCGCGCTTCCCGCGCCAAATCCGCATGGAACGCACGCCCGGCGGCGGCGCGATATTATTGGCGGGATACGATCTGCTGACCGCGCATGCAACGCCCGCGAACGCATGGCTTTTTGAGAATGACCCGAAGTCTCGCCCCCTGATCGCATGGAGCGAAGCGGGCAAGGAAAAAGACAGGAAAAAAGCCAAGGAAGATTCCAAACTCGACGGCGCGGCTATGCGCATTCCGGCGGCGCTGGTTGATGGCGCCACGTCCCGCGCCACATCCTGGCGGATGCTGGACCTGACGCCCATGCGGCAAACGGATGGGGCGTTTCCGCATCGCTGCTGGTTCGAATTCGATCTGCCGGCGACAGGGGCGGATTTGAACGCGGCGCGGAACGAAGCAGCTTTGGCGGCGGTGGATACTCCTTCGGACAATTCCAAGATCTACCTCGTCGCAGCGGCGACGGTTCCCTGCAGGGTTGTGTTGAACGGACAGGAAGTCGCGCGCATCAAAGGCGCCGAGGCGCCCCTGGACGGATTCTTCACAGCGAATGCTATTGGGCCGCCTACGCTGCTCTTGATCTGCGAGCCTGATGCAAAATCAGCCCTTCCTCCCGCCGTGATCGCGCAAGTTTCCGGCGCAGCGAAAACGCGCGAGGGCAAAGAAAGTCCGTGGCGGGTTCGGGCGCTGACCTCAAAGGAATCCGCCCAGTCTCCGGAAGCGTATCTTGCGGATAAGAACTGGCAGCCGGCGGCGCCGCTCGATCCCGCGCGAATTCCCTCGCGCGAAAACCGCGCCTCGCCGCTCGAAGATCTTTCGGCGCCCTGGATCACTGGAAACACGGACAAAGATCATCCGGCGCTGGCGTTCTTTTATTCATGGTAAGGGCAATATGCAGGGCCACATATAAATCAAGATGTATGCTCTAAAATCGCAAAGCCTTCTATGCCGCCAAAGCTGAGCGTCAGCCCCTGGGAGCGCGGGCGTCCTCGCCCGCTAAAGTAGCTTCATCAAGATAATCATTGCGGGCAAGAACGGCCTTTACGAGGGAGGACGACCATTACGAGCGAGAACGACCATTGCAAGCAAGAACGGCCCTTGCGGGCGAGGACGCCCGCGCTCCCAGGGGCTTGCGCGCTTTGGGGACTATGGCTGGCTGTTGGATTGTCCGCTGCCATTTCAACGGCGTTTCCGCTGGCGGCTTTGGCGCAAAGCACAAGCGCGCAAAAATGGCGCAATGTCGCCTGGCATGAAGATTACGCCGCCGCGCAACAAACCGCCACGCAGGACAACAAGCCGATTCTTGTCGTTTTGATGCTGGGCGATATGGCCGACGCGAGCGGTCCCGGACGCAAACTGCCGCGCGGATGGTCGCCTGGGGATGACAACGTTGCGCGGTTGGTGAATATGTGCTTCGTCCCGGTGTGGTTGGATATTGCCAAGAGCGGCGTTCCCGATGCGCCCGCGCTGACCGAGGCGCGCGCATGGCTCAGCAGCGTCGAGCCCGGCGACCTAAGGCAGATAACGGCGACGTCGCTCTATCTCGGCAGCATGGCTCTGACGCCGGATGGCAAGAAGCGGTTGAACGATTCCGATAAATCCTGGCCATGGAAATACAAGGAATCCGCCCCATCCGAATACATGAAAATGCTGCACGTTGCGCTAGACAAGCACGAAAAACGAAGCGCTCCAGCCGCCTCCCTTTCAATCCCTTCCACGCGGTCCACCTCGTCCACCCGGTCCACCCAGTCCACTTTGTCCACCCCGCCCACTCCACCCGCGCAGCCCAAACAAGGTCCCGGCGGCGCCAACTACAAACACGCGAACTACACCGCGCGCAAGTACGGCAAGGCTGCCACGGGCTACTGGCTGTATGAACCCGCCTCCCCCACACCCACCACGGCGCCGCTCATTGTTTTCAATCACGGCTGGCTGGCCTATATCCCCGGCGGCTATCTGGCCTGGACCGAGCACCTTGTGAAGCGCGGTAACATCGTAGTGTATCCCCTCTATCAGGACAGCCCGTTCACCGTCCCTGAAAAATTCACCCCCAACGCCATTCAAGGCGTGAAAGACGCCATCCAGGAGCTGCAAACCGGCCGGCATCCCCGCCCCGATTTGAGCAAGTTCGCCATTGTCGGGCATTCGGCCGGCGGCGTGATCACGGCGGATATGGCCGTTCGGACCAAAACCGACGGACTGCCCGCGCCCAAAGCCGTCATGGTCACCGAAGCGGGACGCGGCAGTATCGGCGGCAAGCCCAATATCCCGATGGACGACTATAGCAAGATGGCCTCCGACGCGCTCCTGCTGGTGGTCATCACGGAAGCTTATCCCGTGAATGACGAAGCCGCGCCGGCAGAGCTGATTTTCAAGCAAGCGCCCATCCCCGCCGACAACAAAAATCTGATAACGCTCATGAGCGACGACCGCGGCCATCCCGACCTGATCGCCGATCACTTTGCAGGCTGCGGCAATGCGAGCGGCAGGCGCAGGGCGGAGGTGGACGCGCTCGATTATTACGGCTACTGGAAACTGTTTGACGCTCTTTGCGACGCCGCCTTCTATGGCAGGAACCGCACGACTGCGCTGGGGAACACGCCTGAGCAAAAATTCATGGGCCGCTGGAGCGACGGCGTAGCGGTGAGGGAATTGCGCGTTACTGGAGCTTCTGAGAAGGGCGGATGAGGCGCGAGGGATCGAAGCCTTTTTCGGCCAGGCGCTGAAGGAGCGTTTGATAGAGCGCATCGGGCATGAATGGCTCGCGATATAAAATCCACAAATATTTGCGGCCTGGTTCGCTCACGACGACATAGGAATAGTCCTCCGCCAGATCAATGATCCAATAATCCCCGCTGAACGGCCAAAAGAACCTGACTTTGAGTTTCGCGTTTGTGGCCGTGTCCACCACCCACGCCTTGCCGGTGGCTTGGGTAATCTTGCCATCCAGCTGCTTTTTGAAAGCGCGGTTGATCACCCGCACCTGGCCGTCTTCGAGCAAGGTATAACGCGCCGTCGCCCCGACACAGTCTTTCTCGAACGAATTCGGATAGCGCGCGATCTCATACCATAATCCCTGATAGCGTTTGATATCCACTTTGGGCGCAACCGCAAGCGGCGGCAGGGAGACCGTCTGGCAACCAGAAATCATCAGGGTGGATGCAACACAAAAGAGAAATGATTTTTTCATGGCAATCTCCAGTGTATATTCAAATTCTTCATGCCGCCGGTTCAACCCCTCCGGGGTTGGTTTTTCTGCACAGTCACTCGCTTATGCCTCTTTCAGCGGACCGTCATTATCATTTATCATAGATCATTCCTCCAAACTCAAGCCCGGCGCGCGCGAGTTCCAGGATATTTTCGATGGGGATGCCGTCGTGCAGCGAATGGTCCGAGGCCAGGACGTAGCCGCCGCCCGGAGCGGCGATTTCGATGGCTTCGCGGACCTGCGCGCGCACCTGCGTCGGCGTTCCATAAGGCAGAAGGCGGGTGGAATCAATGTTGCCGATGATGCAGAAGCGGCGGCCGTATTTCTCTTTGACCTCGCGCAAGTCCATGCCGGCGGTGCGCTGGAGGGGATGGATGGAGGCAATTCGCGTCTGCGCCAGATCGTCCAGATAGAGTTTGATGCATCCGCAGGAATGCAGCAGCGCCGGCACGCCAAGGTTGGCGATGGTTTCGGCCAGCTCGGCGAAATGCGGCAAGACCAATTCCCGGAAGTGATCCAGGCGCAGAAAGCCCTGGCGATTGTCGCCGAAATCATCCGAGATCCATATCCCATCGCAGCCGGCCGCGACGCTCAGGCGCGCGGCCTCTTTGCCGTATTCGACGGCGAAGCGGCAACATTGCGCGATCAGGTCCGGGTCTTCATAGACGGCGTAGCAAATCCGCTCATATCCCATCAGCATCCAGGCAAGCGTCAGCGGCCCCGTGACGCCGCCCAACAGCGCCAGGCCGCCATTGTCCATTTCGCGCGCCGCCCGAATCTGCGAATCCCTTCCCGGCAATGTCGGATCGGGCGGGCGATACACGCCCAAGTCGGCCCGCGAGCGGATGGGGAAATCAATCGGCGCGTCAATCGGCCAGGAATAGGTCGTCTTCTTGAAGGTCGTGCCCCATTCGTCCACATAAACGTTCTCCGCCAGGAATTTCGGCTGGAATCCGCTGAAGCCTCCGAAGGGAAGCCAGACGCCGTCGTGATTCAGCGCCAGCGCGCATCGCACAGCGTCCGGTCCGTTGTAGGCGTCGGGCCGATGTCCGATCAAACGCTCGTACATCGGCTGCTGAAAAAGAAAATCAAACATCGGCACGCGATCCGGCTGCTGGACTTCGAGCGCCGTCAGAAATCGTTCTTTGCGCGTCATGGTTTGTAGTTCCGCCTTCAGGTGGCGCTTGTAGTTCCGCGTCCGCTCGGTGTTCTCATGTGGAAGACTGGCAAGATTGAGCAGATGATCCAAACACCCGCTAAAGCGGGAACTCGGAGCGTCTGCTGAAACCGATACTGTAAATGCCGGCTTCCGGCAAGAGAAATAGCTCGGCGGCGTCACGCGGTACTCCGATAAGCGGGTCTAATTCAGAATTCTGGAATGCGCACTGGCAACGGAAAAGCAATGAAAACCGGTTGCAACGCAAAGCATCGAGAGAATAGACTAATAGGCCTTTTGGGAAATCGAAAAGGGCGTGGTTTGGTTTTTTTTGAGAAAAACAATGATTTTAGAAGGCATTTTCAAGAAGGCTGTCAGCAAACTCTTCGGCGACAAGCAGTCGCGCGACATGAAGCGCTATTTGCCCAAAGTCGAGCAAATCAATGAGATTTACTCCGGGATGGCTTCGTTGAGCGATGAGCAATTGCGCGCAAAAACCGATGAGTTCCGGGCGCGTCTGGCCGCGGGCGAAACGCTCGATGATGTCGTCCACGAAGCCTTCGCCGTCGTCAAGGAAGCATGCCGCCGCCACTGCGGACAAACCGACATTGTCTGCGGAAAGCCGCTGATGTGGAACATGGTTCCCTATGACGTGCAGCTGATCGCGGGGCTGGCGCTCTTTGAAGGCAACATTGCCGAACAGCAAACCGGCGAAGGCAAGACCCTGACCGCCGTCCTGCCGCTCTATACGCACGCCCTGACGGGCAAAGGCGCGCACCTGATCACCGTCAACGACTATCTGGCCAAGCGCGACTGCGAATGGAACAAGCCGATCTTTGAGTTCCTCGGCCTGACGGTGGATTGCATTGACTATAGCGAGCCGCATACGCCCGAGCGGCGCAAGGCTTATCTCGGCGACATCGTTTACGGCACGAACAACGAGTTCGGCTTCGATTATCTGCGCGACAACATGACTCCTCACCGGGACGCGCTCGTGCAGCGCGAGTTGTATTTCGGCATCGTGGACGAGGTGGACTCGATCCTGATTGACGAAGCGCGCACGCCGTTGATCATCTCCGGCGCCGTCGAGCGCCCGACCGATCAATACGACAAAATCAAGCCCATGGTCGAGCGGCTGGTGCGCAAGCAGGTGGAGCTGATCAACGAATTTGTCGCCAACGCGCAAAAGACGTTCGAGGCGACGGAGAAGGGCAACCGCGACAGCGAATGGGAAGTGGGCCGCCTGTTGCTTCTGGCTCGCAAGGGCGCGCCCAAACACAAGCGGTTGATGAAAGTGACCGCCGACAGCCCGGTCGTCGAACGCTATATCGGACGGGTTGAGCGCGAGTTCATGATCGAAAAGAAAATACACGAACTGGAGGCCGATCTCTATTACGTCATAGATGAAAAAGGCCACAATATTGACCTGACGGAAAAGGGCCGGCAGATGCTGGCGCCGACCAATCCGGATATGTTCGTCCTGCACGACCTCGTCGAGGCATTTTCCGAGATCGAAGGCAATGAGAATCTGACGCCCGAGCAAAAAGAAGAAGGCAAGCGCAAGGCGCGCATCGCGAACGAGACGCGCGCGGACGAGCTGCACAATATTGCGCAATTGCTGCGCGCCTTTTCGCTCTACGAGAAGGACGTGGAATACGTCGTCGAAGACAACAAAGTCATCATCGTGGACGAAAACACAGGCCGCAAGATGCCGGGCCGGCGCTGGTCGGACGGCCTGCACCAGGCCGTCGAGGCGAAAGAAAGCGTCCGGGTGGAGGCGGAGACCCAGACGCTGGCTACCGTCACCGTGCAGAACTTCTTCCGCATGTACAAGCGTCTGGCGGGCATGACGGGAACCGCCGAGACGGAGGCGGCCGAGTTTTTTCACACCTATAAAATGGACGTGGTCGTGGTGCCGCCCAACGTGACGACGCGGCGCACGGATTTCAATGACTACATCTACCGCACCAAGCGCGAGAAATACAACGCCGTCATTGACGAGATCATTTTCTACCATAAGGCGCGGCTTCCGGTCCTGGTCGGCACGGTCTCCGTCGAGGTTTCCGAGCTGCTCAGCCGCATGTTGCGCCGCACGGGCATATCGCACAATGTCCTGAACGCCAAGAACCACCAGCGAGAGGCCGACATCATCGCCGACGCGGGCAAGCCGGGCCAGGTTACCATCGCCACCAACATGGCCGGCCGCGGCACGGACATCAAATTGCAGCCGGCCGAAGACATGATGAGCGGCGAGAAAGACGTGAAAGGATTGCCGATCATCGAAGTCACCGCCGAGGACGAAGACGGCAAACCACATCAGGACAAAATCCCCTACGGCCTGCAGATCATCGGCAGCGAGCGGCACGAGGCGCGGCGCATTGACCGCCAGCTGCGCGGACGCAGCGGCCGCCAGGGCGACGCCGGCTCGTCGCAGTTTTTCATGGCGCTCGAAGACGATCTGATGCGCCTTTTCG
>JAPLSP010000741.1 GCA_026398575.1 Candidatus Sumerlaeota bacterium
ATTGTTCCTGTGTAGCCATGTGCATCATTTTTTTTATCCTTTCGATTATGATTTCCGCGCCAAACGCGCGGGTTGTGCCGTCTTTCGTGTTGCCTTTTTCTTCACCTTCGCGGGCGGCTTGCTTTTGCAGCCCTCCAAGAATCTGTGCAAGAATTTGCGGGTGTTCGCGTCAATATTTTTCATTGCCGTTTTCCTTTCTGTTTTTCGAGCTGGTGATTGGCGGCGTCCAATGCGTTGTTAAAAATTTCCATCGCTTCTTGTCCAAATTTCGCCCGTAAAATATTTCCGCATTGCCGTATCAGGCGAATCATCATTCCGAGGTCCGCCATCATCTTCGCGCCGTCAACTAGGATTCCATTTTCCCGCTGGGCGCGTCTCTTCATGTCAGAAAGTTTTTGTTCTTTCAGCGCCCGGTCAATATCAGCGATCTCCCCACTTTCGAGAATCGCGGCGCCATGTCTTTTGAGAAGATCGCGGAATTGATGCGCCAAGGCTTCAAGGTCCACGGGAGAAGCGGCCATTGCTGGCAGGGAATAGCGCTGGCTCATTTCGTAGATCACTTTTCTATGCGTGCCGAATAGCCGCTCCCAATCTTTCATCGGGATCGTTTGATAGTATTGCCAGCGGCGTGCCGATTCGGCTTCAGCCTCATACTTGCGGATCGCCGCCTCTTCTCTTGGCTTCAGAGTTTGGCCGTCGCGGCGCTTTTGCATCGCCTCATGCGCCGCTTGAATCACGGCAGGCGATATGCCCGGAAGCCCGGCCTCTTGAATCTGATTTGGTTTCGTCATTGCCTTTTGCCTTTTGTGTGTGAGTTACTTGGAATTTTTCAAACTTTCGAGAAATTACAGCGAGATGCTTACCTCGGTCGCCTGCCCACCCCCTCGGATAGGACCCAAAGGTTTATTCATCATACCTTTTGCCGCGCCCCCCTCTCAAACTTCCATCGAGCATGTGACGGCTTCCGATCCCGCGCGCGCCTCTGCAATGCCGGCCATTACTTCCCCCACCGTCTCGTTGATAGGATGAACGTGCCCACCAGGCTCGCGCCGTGCCCGTGTTGGCTTCTCAGCGCTCGCGCCCGGCTCTTGACAAGGGCAGACGGTTTGCAGTCGCTCATAGTCTTTCTGAATCCCTCTGATAAACTTTTCCGCAAGTGATTCAACCCGTCGCGCCGCGCCTGCCGGATCACCACACCAGAAAACATGCAAGCCCGCCCGGACGGCCAAGGCGTCAAGCGTTCCCATGATCGCGCTCGGCGCCACGTCTGCCCGATAGAGTTTCATTTCCACGGCGTCCGGCGTTGCTTCGATCACCAGCCCATGAAAACGGAAGGCGCGCATCTTTTCAATTTCTCGAAGGAATCGCGGACGTTCGCGGCCAAGACTGCCGGCCAAGTCTTCGAGGCTCTTGCGTTCGAGGATGAACGCCGGATTTTCCCAATCGCTGAAGCCTCGAAGGCCATAGTCACCCACGGCCAACGTCGCGCGCTCGGACGGGAATCGCTCAAAGCGCAGCGGCGTTTGCTCTCGCGTGTCAATCAGGATGCAGGGTTGAATCTTCATCATCATCTCCTCAAAAATCCAACCCGGCGCCAGACTCAGCCCGGCAGTCTAAGAATCCCTGCTTTCGCTGTAGCGCATGAATCAGTGAATCCGCCTGCTCGATGCTCAATTGCGTGAACGATGTCATGCCCACGACGCCCCCGGCGAGGTCCAGCGCCTGATAGGTGGTCAATTTGATTCGTGGTCGCGATCATGCTGCTATTCCTTCCCTTGGATTTGTCACGCAGTCACGCACTGTCACGCGCTCTTGTTAATTGTAGCTTTTTCTTGTCTCTCTCTTCTCTTCTTCTTCTTTTAAGTATCCTTTTAGTTTTTCACACAGTAAAGAGTCACGCGTGACACTGTGTGACAACTACTCCTGGCCGAGACCGATTCCGGTCCAATAGCGCAGTCGTTCACTACCAACGCGGTATTGTTTTATTTCCACTTGTGGTAATGCCGCGCGCAGATCGCGCCCAAAAACCTGGGCAGAACCAACGTGTTCCCGCCCCATTTCACGATTCCACTTGGTCCAGGCGTCAAATAGTTCTTTCGTAGAAACATCCGATAGCGGATTCACGTGGCAGCATTCCCGTATGAACGCAAGAACGGGTGAAGTCAGATCGGATATGGACTCGCAAAGGTCGGCGGCGCTGGACGGCTGGATAAAATAGCCTCGAGCATTCAGCCGTTGCCAACCTTCAACAGCCCATAAGAAGATGCTATCTTTCTCGGCAAGCAGGCGGTCCAGCAGGTGATGATCTTCATGCCCCAGAAACGAGCGAATCAATCTCCACACCAATAGCCGCGAAGCAAGCGCCCCGGATGAATCCGTAAAGCGCGGTATTTCGTTCGTCATAATCCAGAAGCGCGCCAGCAGTTTGCCATACCAGTCAACCTGATGTTTTCGCGGAACATTCAGCGCGTCCTCGCCGGAGATAGAGACAAGCCGTTCCGTAATCGCCGCCGCGTCAGACCTGCCCCCCAACCGTGCGTCTGCGATGATCGCAAGGCTTTTGCCGATAAGACACTGAAGCCCAAATCCCTCGGCAAGGGCGCCAAGAGTCGGTCCGCAAGTTGACCGTTCCCCGAGAATTGACCGCGCGACTCTTGCCAGCGTCCCTTTGCCCGAACGAGGCGGTCCGATGATCACGCCGATTTTGTGTTGGGATGTGTCGGGCGAAATCAGATAGCCGAACCATTCCTGCAGCAGGCTGATACTTTCCTCATCGCTTCCCCATAAATCCGTTAGGAACGCGATCCACGCCGAAGGAAATGCGGCGCCAGGATCAAAATCGCAGTCAACCGATGTTTGATTGAAAAAGACGGGCGTCGGTTCGTGTAGAGTCAAGGTCGGAAGATGCAATAAGCCGTTGTGACAAGCCACCAGATCGGCAGGGCGCGGATGATCTTTGCGATCAAGCCAGCCAGGAGTTTCAAAATCATCCGGCAGCAGGATATTGCGCGATGGCAGCGCTTTGATAATCTCGCTGATCAAGTTGGCTTTTGGAATAATGGGACGCGGCCCCTCGGGAGTGATAACAGATAGCCCCTCAAGATGCCGGTATAGTTGTGCGCTCAGCGCCTCGTCGGATAGTGTCTGATATGCGCATTTATTCCATGTGTGAAAGTCGCCCCGATGACGATACAGCGTCGGCCTGGTTTTCATTGAATAGCACGTGGTCAAGAAGTGATCGGCCAGCGATATCGGTTGACCATTCGCAACCATCATTCCATCGCCGCCGGCTTGCGCTGGAGCCGCCCACGGGGCTGCCGCCTGAATCATGTCCACGAGCAGCTCGCCGGCGCGGAGTCGCTTGTCTATGTCTCCGGTTTTCGCATCCGGCATAATATAACGGAACGATGCGCATCCGGCGTTGCGGCATAACTGCGCAAGGTCCGGTAGCCATGTCTTCACACCTGCATCATCGGGATCGGGG
>JAPLSP010000197.1 GCA_026398575.1 Candidatus Sumerlaeota bacterium
TTGCGGCGGCTTACTTCATCCCGAATCTCCACGCCGCGCCCGACGATCCCATCAAGGTTGGCCTGGTCGGCTGCGGGCGGCGCGGGACGAGCGCCGCGCAGGATTGCATCAAATCCTCGAAAAACGTATCCCTCGTCGCGATGTGCGACGTGTTCAAAGACAAGGTTGATGGCGCATACAACGGCTTGAAGAAAAGCCT
This sequence comes from Candidatus Sumerlaeota bacterium, assembly GCA_026398575.1. The sequence goes on from JAPLSP010000197.1 coordinate 200, forward strand.
GGGCGAAAGCTTCAAGGTCACGCCCGAAACCTGCTTCACCGGTTTCGACGGCTATCAAAAAGTAATCGCCGCGGGCGTGGACGTTGTGCTGCTGTGCGTGCCGCCGGGATTTCGTCCCGACCATCTCGAAGCCTGCGTCAAGGCCGGTAAACACGTCTTCATCGAAAAACCCGCCGCGGTGGATCCGGTTGGCGTGCGCTCCGTGATCGCTTCAGGCGAGTTGGCCAAGGAGAAAAAACTCTGCATCGTCGCCGGCACGCAGCGACGCCATCAGAAGAGCTACCTCGAAACCATCAAGCGCATTCAGGACGGCCAGATGGGCGACGTGGTCTCGGGCGAAGTCTATTGGCTCGGCGACTACAACTATTATGCGCCGGTACAGAAGAAGCCGGAGTGGTCCGACATGGAATGGCAGCTGCGCAACTGGAACTACTTCGCATGGCTCAGCGGCGACCACATCGTCGAGCAACACGTCCACAACCTCGACATCGCGCACTGGATTCTGGGCGATCCGGTCAAGTGCATCGCCACCGGCAGCCGCGCCATTCGCACCGATCCTGTCTTCGGCCATATCTTTGATAATTTCAGCTGCTCGTTCGAATATCCCAACGGCGCCAACCTGACCAGCATGTGCCGCCAGATGAACGGCATCAACAGCCGTGTCTCCGAGCGCTTCCACGGCGGCAAAGGCCATTCCTACACCGATCAGGGCGGCAATGGAACAATCAAGGGCTTCAAGGGCGAAGTCATCTACGACTGCAAGGAAAAAGGCAATAATCCTTACGTGCAGGAGCACACCGATCTGATCGCCGCCATCCGCGAAGGCAAACCGATCAACGAAGCCGCCGAGGTCGCCAAGAGCACGATGATGGCGGTGCTGGGCCGCATCTGCGCTTATACCGGCAAGGAAGTGAATTGGGATTGGGTGATGAAGGCCTCGAAGCTGGACCTGCGTCCGGCGAAGCTTGAGCTGGGCCCGCTCGAAGTTGCGCCCGTGGCCGTTCCGGGCAAGACACAGTTAGTCTGAAAGAAGTGTCGCAATCATTGGGAACTGACGCACGGTTGCATAGATTTGCGATATTAAAAATGCAGAGTAAATTTTACCACCAAGGCACGAAGACACAAAGAACACCAAGGTTTCTTTGTGTTCTTTATGTCCTCACGCCGTGGTGGTTGTACTCATCCTGCAATAATAATGTCGCTGCGCATAGTAATGATATTACTCTTGAGTTTGGACGTTTGATTCCCCCGAAGGGGGCAAACTATCATAGCCGTGGGTGAAGCGAAGCGAACCCACGGAAGCGAAGAGTGTTAACGCAGGTCCCCGGAGGGGGCCAACACAAACCGAACGGCTTGCGACATTTCATATGCGCGTTTCGAATCGCCTATGTAAAGGATTGCCCTTGCAACGTCGTTGGCCCCCTTCGGGGACCAATGGTTCATTTGCCTCTACCGTGGGTTCGCTTCGCTTCACCCACGGCTATGATTGTAATTCCCCTTCGGGGAAAAATGTCCAAATTCCAGAGTAATCATATTACATAGACCTTGAAGGGAGATCATGATCATGAACCGAAAGCCCTGTCTGCTCGTCGCGCTATGCATCGCCATCGCCTGTCCGCTCTGGGCCGCCGATAAAGCGCCCGCCGAAAAGCCGCCCACGCAGCCTACTACAACGACGGCCAAACCAAAACCGCCGGAACCGCCAGCCTTTACCACCGCCGAAACAGCCGGACCGGATTTCGCCATTCAGGGCGAATACGAAGGCGATCTCGGATCGGGCAAACTCGGCGCCCAAGTAATCGCTTTGGACAAATCGCAATTCCATGCCGTCTTCCATAAGGGGGGACTGCCCGGCGCCGGATGGGATGGCTCGCCGAAAATCGAGATGGACGGAAAATCGGACAGCAGCAAGACGGCATTCGCAGGCGCCTGGCAGACGACGATCACCGAAGGCGCGCTGACCGGCAAAACGGATAAGGGCGAGTCCTTTACTCTGAAGCGCGTCATCCGCAAAAGCCCGACCGAAGGCCTTGAGCCTCCTGCCGGCGCTGTCGTGCTCTTCAACGGCAAAAATGCGGACGCATGGGCCGGCGGAAAAATGGACGACCGCAAATTGCTCAGTAGCGGAACGAAGTGCAAACAGGCGTTCAAGGATATGACGATGCATATCGAGTTCCTGCTGCCCTTCAAGCCTGGCGCGCGCGGTCAGGGGCGCGGCAACAGCGGCGTTTACGTGCAGGACCGCTATGAAATTCAGGTGCTCGATTCCTTCGGGCTCAAGGGGCTGGACAACGAATGCGGCGGCATCTATAAACAATCCTCGCCCAAAGTGAATATGTGTTTCCCGCCGCTGCAATGGCAAACCTATGATATCGAATTCCAAGGCGCGACATTCGACGCCGGCAAGAAAACGAAAAACGCCGTTCTGACGATCAAGCACAACGGCGTCGTCATCCAGGACAAACTGGAACTCAAAAGCTCGACTCCCGGTGGAAAACCCGAAACCGCCGACGGCGGTCCCATCCAATTGCAGGGCCATGGCAATCCCGTTTATTTCCGCAACATCTGGGTGGTCGAAAAGAAATAGCTGGCGAGCGCAATGCGCTCAGGAGCGGCGCCAGCTTTTGGAGTAAGGTGGCTTGCCGCCTTCTTTTTAGCGCCAAGGCCATTGAATCGCCAAAAAGAAGGCGGCAAGCCACCT
>JAPLSP010000349.1 GCA_026398575.1 Candidatus Sumerlaeota bacterium
AACCCATCCTTACAACCTGGTCAGTTCGTGGCCTGGGGTACCCCCAGGCCACGAACTGACCAGCATCCTGACCGACAAGGAGCGGCATTAAAGCTACCTTAAAGAACCCGTTTTTTTCTCTTGACACTGGGGAGTACCTCAATGAATCGCGCTTACTCGGATATTGTTGATGCGTTTAGCTTGATCAAGCGGCAGGCGCACGGAATAGCTCGCGAGCTGGATGCCGTAAGCTTTTTCCACATGCAGATTGAGTGAAGCGTGCTTTACACGCTCTTGCAGCGCAACGAAACCTGCGATGAAGCGAAATGGCTTAATGTTAAGGAAGGAAGCAAGGAAGGAAGGAAGGAAGGAAGGAAGGAAGGAAGGAAGGAGCAAGAGTTGGGCCATATTTGCGTTGTGCGGATGCGCGGAAGCGAACGTTGGTCAAGATTCGCGCGTTGACTGCACCCCTTGCTATGGGTCATTCGACGCACTGGATTGCAGGCGGGCAACGATGACTCATAGGCGAGCGGCGAAGAAATTCGCTCTGGTGATGGGACGCAGAATCCCAAGAAGGGGTCGCAGAATCCTGAGAAGGGACTATATGTTGCGGGGCTGCGCATAGCGACGCTCTCCCTACCCACTTTTTATGATGGCAGTTTAGGCGGTGATTTTGGGCGGCGTCAAGAGGAATTTGCGCTTATTGGATAAATATTTTTGAATAGATATTATCTGTTATTTTGTAAGGTTATTTTTGGGCTAATAGCCGTCATAATAACCTTCCATGATACAATAAACAGATCAGGTCAGAGTAATTTAAGAGCAGATTGGCGGACAAGTCTGGAAAACAAGGTGATTTCAGGGCAGGACGATTTAGAACTGGGATCATTAAAACAGGTTAATAAACTAACTGGTTTTCTTCATCTTGCTTCGTTTTGGGTCCTCGTTTCATGGGGCGCAGGAGGCGTTTCAATAGCCGCTCCGGTTTTTCGATGAATGGCCCATCACCGCTTGGCCGGCCCGTGCGGGTGTTTTGCCGGATTCGATTCAACTCCGCATACTTCACCGCTCTTGTATCCGTAAGGGAATTGACTTTAGCTGGTCTCGTCGCGATCTTGAATGCGTGTTCCTTGCGCAGCGCATTATCTGAACACAGATTTTCCGTGTGTTCGCCGCAGAAAATGAAGAATAACGGAAAAACATAAAAATGACGGAACAGACCCAATTTTATCCGTCGCCACAATTCTCAGGCGGTCTTCCGAATCCCCTGCAACTCCCAAATACCGAAAAGAACAAACGGACCCAATTTCAGAGCGCCTCAACGGTTTTACGGCCGATAAACTGCCGTCATCGTGTGGTCTGCGCCCATCGAGCACAGCACGGCGCGCTGGGTGTTGTTGGGGAAGTCGGCGCCGTCGCGCTGCCATTTCCAGAATACATGCCCGTTGGGCGTATTCCCTCTGGCGGTCAGCATGACCATCGAATTGACCGGATAGGAGGCGACGAATTGTGTCGTGCCGGAGGTTTGATTGTAGTTATCCGCTGGATAGATCGAAACAACCGCGCCGCTGTCCGGGTTTGACGAATTCACCGTCAGCAGTGAGATATTAAGGGGGCGCCTGTAAACCGCCGTCATCGTATGATCGCCGGCCATCGAACACAGCACGTCGCGCCGTGTGTTGAGCGGGAATTCGGCGCCATCGCGCAGCCACTTCCAGAACACATAGCCGTTAGGCGCAAGCCCCCTGGCAGTCAGCGTGACCAGCGAATTGGGCGCGTAAGAACCGATGAACGGCGTCGTGCCGGTGGTTTGGTTGTTTTTATCCGCCGGATAAAGCGAAACCACCGCGCCAGTGCTGGGATTCGCAGACGCCACCGTAAGCAGCGAGGTGTTATAGGGATGTGCAAAAATGACCGTCATCGTGTGGTCGGTATCCAATGAACACAACACATCGCGCTGTGTATTGTAGGGGAAATCCGCGCCGTCTTTCAGCCACTTTGAGAACACCCATCCATTCGGCAAATACGGCGGCGCCGTCAACGTCAGCATATTTCTCCAAAGATATTGGGCAGTGAACAGTGTGGTCCCGCGCGTCTTGCCGTCAATATCCGTCGGAACGATGAAAACATTGATTCCGCTGGTAGGATTCTGCGAGGCAACGGTCAGGATCGGATAGTCTGGGTGAAAGATCGCAGTCATCGTGCGGTTGGCGTTCATCAGGACTTGGACGGTTTGCGATTGATTGCCTGGAAAATTGGCGCCATCCAAAAGCCAGCGGTAGAAGACATAGCCATTGGCGGCCTCGAACGGCGCCGTCAGAGTCACGGTCGTATTGTCATTGTATGCCCGTGTCAACTGCGTCGCGCCGCTCCCCTGCCCTCCAATGTCCAACGGGCTGATAGCAATCGAGACGCCGCTGCCCGGAACCCAGGAAGCGACCGTCAGCACGCGCCGGAGAGCCCAGTTGAGCGCTATCGAGCCGGCGGCGCCGCCGAAACCGTCCACCGCAATCGAATATTGAACGCCTGCCTGAGCGGTGAAAACGAGGCCGCTATTGCCGTTCGGGCTGCCGTCATTGTCATTCGACGCCACCAGCGTCAGGCTGCCAACGCTGGCGCCGGTATAGACCGCCAGCAGCGTATTGAAATTACTTCCGTGCGTGTCAAACGCATAGGTCCCGGCCAGAGGCGCCGTCCATGTCCACCACACCGAGGCGCCGCCCGCGTTGCCGGCGTGATTGGGCTCGCCCGGCTCTTTCGTGGCAGATGAATTATTTCCCAGAACAGAACCGGAAGGTCCCGCGATCAAAGTGGCGCTGGAGAAGAGATCGTTTGACGGCGCCGATAATATGCCCGTCCCACTCAGCGGGATGACGATGGTGGGACTGGTGGGATCGTCGCTCTGAATGACCAAATTCGCGGTCGCCACGCCTTCTGCGCCCGGATCGAATGTGACGGCATAATCGCGGCTATCGCCGACCAGCAGCGCCTCCGTCGTCGCCGCTGAGGCAAGGGCAAAGGCGCCGGTTGCGTCGTTTTGAATCGTCACGGATGCGACATTCAGTGGCGCCCAGCTTTGCGGATACAGATTCGAGAGCGTGACCGTCGAGGGCTGCGACGGTCCCAGGGAAATGCCCCGTGTTCCGAAATCCAAACTGGCGTCCGAAACAGCGGCTGCAGAACCCGATCCGCATTGCCAGGCGTCATTATAGGTGATGCTGGCGCCGTCATAACCTCCGATGACCCACATCTTATTATTCAAAGAAACGCTTGCATGATAGACGCGCCTTGAATAAGCCGCCGCCGCGCTCACTTTAGTCCACGTCGTGCCGTTGGATGAGCTCCATAAGGCGCTCGTGCAGGGCCACGCGCCGCGTTGGAACCACATCTTGCCGCCGAAAGGCAGGCAGGTTGCCCCTTCGCACGCCTGAAAACCCGGCGCCGCTGTGGCCTGACTCCAGGATGCGCCGTCGCCGGAATGCCAAACATCCGCGACGCCGTTCGTGCCTGCCATGATCCACAATTCATTGTTGAAAACGGCGCTTGCGAAATTCCGGCGCGCGGAGAAAGCCGCCGACAGCGTCGCGAAATTCCACGTCGCGCCATCCGAGGAATACCAGACATCCTTGCCGCTTCCGCTGCCCGTCCCGGCAAGCATCCATAGTTTGTCGCCCGTTCCATTATTGAACACCTGGCAGGCGCCGCCCGTGCGATCGGGGAAAGCCGACAGCGTCGCGGAAGTCCAAGCCGCGCCATCGGACGAAGACCAGACTTCGCTGCCGCCCGCATTGCCGCCCAAAATCCACATCCTATTATTGAAGACCGCGCTCGCGTGGGAAGCGCGCGGATAAAAGGCCGCGGTCTTGGTCGCCAGATGCCACGCCACGCCGTCCGCCGAGAACCAAACATCATTCAGATTGCCCTCGAAACCGTTCGTTCCGCCCATGACCCACAGCATGCCGTTGTAGGCCACGCTGGTATGCATCAAACGCGGAGTGAATGCCGCCGAGCCCCACGTTTGCGTCCACGACGCGCCATCGCTGGTACGCCAGATATCATTGCAGGTATCTATGCCATTCCAACCGCCCAGGACCCACAGGTTTCCATTGAAAGCCAGCCCCGTGATTTCATAGCGCGCGGAAAAGGGCGCGCCCGCCGTTGCTTGCGTCCACGATGTGCCGTCCGCAGAAGACCAGGCATCGCTCCGGAATTGCGTGTCTTTGCCGCAGAAAATCCACATTTTGTCGCCCGTCCCGTCATTGAAGACGGCGCAGCTGTGCCAATAGCGCGGAGAGAACTCGGCCGAAAGCGTCGCGGCGGTCCAGGTTGCGCCGTCGGACGAATACCAGACGTCATTTTTCTTTCCCGCCGCATCAAGGCCGCCGATGACCCACATCCTGGCGCCCGTCCCGTTGTTGAAGACCACGCTCTTATGCGTCAATCGTCCGGGGAATGGCGCCGTGGCGGGCGCCTGCGTCCACGTCACGCCGTCCGACGAAGACCAGACATCGCTGCGATAGCCGACCACGCCATCGTAGCCGCCGATGACCCACATCTTGTCGCCGCCGCCGTCGTTGAAGACGACGCTCGTGTGGCCGTAGCGCGCGGAAAAAGCCGCCGAGAGCGTTGCGGAGGTCCACGTCACGCCGTCGCTGGAATACCAGACGTCGTTTTTGTAGCCGCCGGCGTCATATCCGCCGATGACCCACATCCTGCCGCCGAAGGCCACGCTGGTTTGGTAGCGCCGCTCGGAAAACGCCGCCGCGCCGGTTGCCGAGACCCATTTCACGCCGTCGCTCGAGCACCAGACGTCATGCCGGAGGCGATAGTTGTCCAAACCGCCGATGATCCACATCTTGTTGTCGAATACGACGCTGCTGTGTTCGGAGCGCGATGAAAATCCGGCGCCGCTTTGCGTCCACGTTGCGCCATCGTCCGAGCGCCATACATCGCTCTTGTCGTCGGAGATGAACCCGCCAAGAACCCACATCTGGTTGTTGAAGACCACGCTCGAATGCATGGCAAGCGTGGAAAAAGCCGCTGTTGCGGTCGCCGACGTCCACGTTGCGCCATCCAGTGTCGACCAAACTTCGCTGCCCCCAATATTGCCGCCGATGACCCAGAGACGGTTGTTGAACGCAAGACATGTGAAGTGGTCGCGCGCGGAAAACGCCGCCGAGGCCGTGGCTCGAATCCAGGTCGCGCCGTCGCTGGAATGCCAGACGTCATTCTTTCCGCTGACGCTGTCATAGCCGCTGATGACCCACATCTGGTTGTTGAAAACCGCGCTCGCATGGCCATAGCGCGCGGAAAAAACCGCCGTCGCCGGCGCCTGCGCCCAAGTCACCCCGTCCGCTGAAGACCAGACGTCGTTGCGAAAATTAGTCCCGTCATAGCCGCCGATGACCCATATCTTGTCGCCGCTTCCGTCATTGAAGACGACGCTCGTATGATAATAGCGCGCGGCGAATTCCGCCGGGGCGGCCGCCAGGGTCCACGTGACGCCGTCCGACGAACGCCAAACGTCGTTCCGAACGCCGGCGTCATCGCGTCCGCCAATGACCCACATCTGGCTGTTGAAGACAACGCTCGTGTGGCCATAGCGCGGAGAGAACGCCGCCGATGCGGTTGCCTCCATCCACGTCGCGCCGTCGCTGGAATACCAGACATCATTGCGATTGCCGGCGGAGTCCTGGCCGCCGATCACCCACATCTTGTCATGGAAAACGACACTCGTGTGCAGATAGCGCGGGCTGAAAGGATGCCCGGCGAAATCATTCCAGCCAAATTGGCTGCTGCGCCAGATTTCCCCCGGGCCACTGCTCCATCCTATCATCGGCGCCGCCGTCATCAGCAATGCGCACGCTGCCAGGATGCAAAAAATCCCGCGACCATCTGACATTGCCATAGAACGACATTTCATAAATTCAACCTTATCGCGAAGCGCAAACGCGCGCTTCGTCGCCTCAAATCATAAGCCGAGTATTTAGGAGGCTTGCGCGCCCTGTCCAGCGCAAATGTTTAGGTAGATGCGGGACGCCGGACGCATAAATCTGTGCAGCTTAGTGCTCTGACTCAGAATTACGCTCACGTATTTTTTCATAAGGGATGAAGACAATGCAGTCGGAAGCGGCGCCAGCATT
>JAPLSP010000346.1 GCA_026398575.1 Candidatus Sumerlaeota bacterium
ATTGAACCAGGTCCGCAATGGTTTTTCTTTCAACCGCGAAACGTGACTGGAAGCCTTTTAGGCTATAATCCGCAGTTCGCAGCGTCGCCGGTTCGCTCTGGAATCGCTCAAAGCGCAATGGCCGTTGCTCGCGCCGGTCAATCAATATGTGAGGTTCAATCTTCATCATCGTCTCCTCAAAAATCCAAACCGGCGCCCGACATGCTCCTGCAATCTGTGAACCCCTGCATTCGCTGTAGCGCATGAATCAGCGCATCCGCCTGCTCGATGTTCAATTGCGTGAACGATGTCGCATTCTCATTGACGCCGGCGAGGTCCAGCGCCTCATAAACGGTCAGATTTGCGCCTGCCGCCAGCTCGGTGAGGTGGTCAATCTGATTTTGAGTCGCCATTTTTCAAGTCCTTTATTCTTTGGCCGGGGAACCTGGGGAACCTGGGGAACGTTTCTGGTCAGGTCTTACGCGCGTATGCGCGCGCGCACAAGTCTCAGGGAAAAGGTTCCCCAGGTTCCCCTAGGTTCCCCTTTTCGCTCAATTTCCACGTTGCCGCTGAGTGTTTAATCCCTAGTTTCTGAATTGTCACCATGCGTCTGCCGCCATTGTAATCAAGCGTGAAGGCTCTATCGCGCAAACGCCCCAGCATCATGCCGAAGCGGGTTTGCTGAGCGCGGTCGGTTCCTGTGCCAAGGTTCAAGCCGGATTCGGCGCCCAGCGGGAACAACTCGCCGCTGGTCTTTGGTTCATGGCCGAAGCGATCAAGCCAGGCATATATGAACGCCCGTTGCGCCTCGCCTTCGGTGTCACTCGCATCATAAAACGCTGACAGATTATCCAAGAAGCCAGTGAAGCCGGATGCGCCCAAAATGCCGCCCATGACGCGCGCCCATGCCTCATACATGCCCAATGTGCGCTCGCCCATAGGTTTGCCTTCGGCGATCCATGCCTGAATAATGGTCAAGCATGACGCCACCAATGCCGCGCGATTCTGTTTGATCCAGTCTGTAAAGTCAGGATGACGAAAAACCGAAGGTTCACGAAGCCAGGGACGATCCATGCGAGCATCAAGCCGGATGCGAATCGTCCGGCGGGAAATCTCGCTGGACAGCGCCGGGTTGTTTCCCGTTGCGCACCATGCCGCGCGGATCGGGACGTTGATGTTGCGTGAGGCGCCAAGAAAGCGGTCCTCCCATCGCTGCGCTGTAAGTGCGATTGACACGGCGGTCGAATCCAGCGCGCGCCGCAAGTTGTCAATCAGGATAAGCGCGGGGCTGCGCAAGAGTGTTGCTGTGATGCGTTTCCTCCATTCATCCTCTGACTCGCCCTCAGCCATTGCGCCAACAGGTCCGCCGGCAGTTATGCGGGCGATAGCCTCCACAAGCAGACTGGCGCCAGTGCCGGGGCAAGGTTTTTCGATAAGGTGGAGCGGCGTTGCGCCGGGGATCATATCGCGCACAAACGGCAGCAGCAGCAGCGCCACGGCGTGCGTGCGTTCGCATTCTGCAATGAAGGGGAAGTCGCCAAGCAGGTCATCGCGAATCATTTTCCACGCGCGCAGCCGGTCATCGCGCGAAGGTTCCAGCGATATTGCTGGAACGATGAAGCCAGACGCCGGGGCATATAGGATGCGCGATTGCGAATCATAGCCCGGCGTTGCGATAAGGCGCCCATCGGCGTCAAAGACAGGCGCCTCCACCAGCCGCTCCAATACCGGCAGCGGGATCACCGGCGCCGCCAGCATGTTTTCTGCGAGTTCCTTGGATGGATCGGTCGGTCGGTCCGTCGCGCCGCCCGTATAGAACGCGATTTGCGCCGCCAGTTCATGCCGCAGACGCTGGACGTTTAGGTCGGTAAGTGCCGGGCGTCCTTGCTCGCCGAATTGCAGACGCGACGGCGTATCCTGAAAAATGAAGAGACGGAACGGGCGGTTGTTCGTTGCTATGATGTTCCATGATTCCCGCGTCGCATCCGCCAGGCGTCCATCGGCAAGATTGACCTGGGGCTTGTCCGATAGGGGCGGAATCCACGGGACGGCCGCCGCCAGAAGTTCCTCGAGCTTTTCGCCGGCGCGGAGTCGCTTGTCTATGTCTCCGGTTTTCGCATCCGGCATAATATAACGGAACGATGCGCATCCGGCGTTGCGGCATAACTGCGCAAGGTCCGGTAGCCATGTCTTCACACCTGCATCATCGGGATCGGGG
>JAPLSP010000386.1 GCA_026398575.1 Candidatus Sumerlaeota bacterium
GCACTCCAAATGCTGGCGCCGCTTCCGACTGCATTGTTTTTATCCCATTATCACACGCCGAATGAGAGCATGTTGTCGTTCTTTGCTATCCGTGTTATCCGCGATATCCGTGGTTGAAAATTAACCACGGATTTCGCGGATAACGCGGATGTCACGCCGCGAAGTTGAATACCTTTTCAAACGGGTTCTGCAAAAAAACCAGTTAATTGCCGGACTTGATATTTCCCATTATGCCATCGAACTCCGGCGCGACGGTGTTCCAGGATTCAGCCTGCGCGGCGCACTGAACCAGGAAAGCTGAATTCCCTTGTACGAAATAGGCGCAGCGCAGACGAGAAATTTTGCCACCCTTAGAGATGTCATAGAAAAGATTGAATAGCATTTGCCCCGCAACTTTGACGGGCGGAGCCGGTTGCGCCGTCACGCCCGGATATTGCTGCTTCATGATCTCTTCAAATTGCTTGCGCACGTCGGCGGGATTGAGCGGGGTCTTCAGGCTTTCGGGCGGAATCGTTTGGCGCCGGATCAGAATGCTCGCTTCGGCGCCTCCGGGCAATTTCTTGCGGAATGCGACATCAAAGCCTTGCGGCGCATCGGCGGCGCGCGTCCAACCCTCCGGCAGGCGCAACTCGAAACCTTTTTCCTTCACCACCTGCCCGGCGGCGGCTTCCGCGGGGGCGGCGCCTTTCACCGCCAGCTGCGCGGGCGCTCCTGCGTTTTGGGATTGAACCTTCCGCGTCCAGACTTTGATGGTTGGGGTGGCCGCTTGCTGGATGAAGAGCCATGTCTCGGCTTTTTGCACTGGAATATCGTCGGCTTTGCCGTTCTGGGTTCCCGGAACGATCGAGTCCATGCCCCCCGCCCCATACGAGCCCCATAACGCCTGGTATTTGCCTTTTGCCAGCGAGATGGGAAGCGACTCGCCTGGCCTGACTTTGTGTTCATCCCACTGCGCCATGTCGGCGGGAGCGATATAGAGGCTCAGGTTTACGCTTCCCTGGTTGGAGAGGGTGATGATGGCGTTGGGCGATGTGTCCGCCGGGGCTGGCGCCGCAGGCGGAGCGGCAGGCGCCGTCCTGGCGAAGGCAAGATTCAAAATCAGGGCGAGGCATCCGTATGCCGCAAGGGAGGCAAATTGTTTCATGGTTATGGCTCCTTTCGATGCATTCATTGGGGCATGGGGAAATAATCGGAAATGCCAAAGAAATCCCATGCTAATTTCAAATTTCCGATAGCGATAGAATAGCCGCCTGGACAGGGTGGATGCAAGGAGCATTCGCAAGTTTTTTGGATTTTCCGGACTTTCATATAGAGTTTCCCATCAGATAATACATGCATGGGGTCACTTTTGAAATATGCCACTTGAATTGTCTGTTATTGAGACGGTATAATACCCATGTGTCGGTCTAAATCGAACATGCTGCGGCGTGCTAAAAAGAAAGAAAAAAACGAGGATGCGCCTCTTCCTCCACTCATAAGTTAGGATATTGGCCCGATGGAAAATCCGCCCAATCAAATAGCACGGCAAGGAAATGAAATGCCCGCCAGGAAGGAAGCCCATCAGTATCCGCGACAAGAGGATGGCGACACGCACAGCTTTGGCGAGCAGCTGATTGCCCTGGTCGAGATCGGCAATGAACTGTCGAAGGCCGCCGCCATTGACGATCTATGCCGGCGCGCCGTGGAACTGGGCAGAGAACGCCTGGGATTCGACCGCCTGAGCCTATGGCTTCGCTATGGTTCAAGCGATTGCCTAAGGGGAACGTTCGGCACGGATGAGCAGGGGAATATCCGCGATGAGCGCGCATGGCGCACCCGCGGCTGGACCGAGCCCGAGCTCGAAGTGAAAACACGATTCCGTTACATGACCCGAGCCGAATCCGATATTGAAGATTACAGCGGGCAGGTCATCGGCAAGGCGATGAAAAGCGCCGCGGCCCTTTGGGACGGCGAAAATATTATCGGCTATTTATGCGTTGACAATCTGCTTACCCGCCAGCCGATCATGGAGAGCCAAAACCAGCTGCTGGCCTTGTACGGCATGACCTTGGGAAATTTTTTAACCCGGAAGCAAACGGAAGAGGAAACCGCCCGCTTCAATGCGCGTCTGCGGAGTTTGCACGAGGTGGGAAATGAACTGTCCCGAATCGCTTCTTTCGATGACCTGTCGCGCCGCGCCATCGAATTGGGAAGGGAAAAACTGGGCTTCGACCGCATCGGCATCTGGTTTTTCGACAAGCAGAACAACTATTTCGTCGGCTCCTTCGGAACCGACGAGCAGGGAAACCTCCGCGACGAGCGGCATGAGCGCTTCGAGCGTCCGTTCGGCCCCGACATCGGGTATGCTGCGGAACAAAAAGCCAGCGTCGTCATCATGCCCGAAACCGTGATTTACGACCTGACCGGGCAAGTGGGCATCGGGAAGGCGGCGCGATCCGTCGCCTCGCTGTGGGATGGAGAAGAAACCATCGGCTGCATCTCCATCGACACGCTGCTGACGATGCGTCCCCTGACCGAGCACGACAACCAGATTCTGGTCTTATACGCTTCGACGCTCGGGCATCTTTTCACCGCGCGCCGCGCGGAAGCCGAACGCCTGAAGCTGGAGGCCCGGTTCCAGCAGGCTCAAAAAATGGAGAGCCTCGGCATTCTGGCCGGCGGCATTGCGCATGATTTCAATAATCTGCTCGTCGGCATTCTGGGCAACGCCGATCTGGCGTTGATGGAGCTGTCGCTCGTCACGCCGGCCTGCGAATACCTTCAGGGGATCATGAAGTCGGCCAAGCGCGCCGCCGAACTGACCCGGCAAATGCTGGCCTATTCGGGCAAAGGCCGGTTCGTCGTCCAGCCGCTCAGCCTCAACAAAGTGATCGAAGAAATGACTCATCTGCTCGAAGTCTCCATTTCAAAGAAAGCCGTCCTCCGATACAATTTCTTCAAGAATCTGCCTGCCGTCGAAGCCGACGCTGCGCAAATGCGCCAGATCGTCATGAACCTGGTTACCAACGCCTCGGAAGCCATTGGCGAAAAGAGCGGCACGATTTCGATTTCGACCGGCGTCATGGACGTGGACCGCGAGTATCTGGCGGGAACCTGGCAGAATGAAAAACTCGAGCCGGGCCGCTATGCTTACTTTGAAGTCTCGGACACGGGCTGCGGCATGGACAAGGAAATGATCGCCAAGATATTCGACCCGTTTTTCACGACGAAATTTACGGGGCGCGGTCTGGGACTGGCCGCGGTGCTGGGAATTGTCCGAGGCCACAAAGGCGCGTTGAAGGTTTATAGCGAAGTGGGAAAAGGAACAACGCTCAAGATACTCTTCCCCGCGGTGGAGGCGCCCCCGGCGGCGGCGCGGCCCTCCGAATTGGATGGCGCGGCCTGGCGCGGAAACGGAACGGTATTGCTGGCGGATGATGAAGAACCCGTCCGGGCTGTTGCCAAGCGCCTGCTCGAGCGGCTGGGTTTCAAAGTCCTGGCGGCCGGCGACGGACGCGAAACCATCCAGCTGTTCCGCGCGCATGCCGATGAGATCGTTCTAGTCGTTCTGGATCTGACCATGCCGCATTTGGACGGCGCGGAAGTCTTCACGGAATTGCGCCGGATTCGCGAGAACATTCGCGTGATTCTTTCCAGCGGCTACAACGAGCAGGAAGTGGTGGAGCGTTTCGCGGGCAAGGGCCTTGCAGGCTTCATACAAAAGCCGTACCGCTACGCTGAACTGGCGGCCAAAGCGCAGGCGGCGCTCGAAGAATAAAAAATGTAAAATGTAAAATGTAAAATGAGAAATTGAAAATGAGACCGCGCGGCTGGCAATTGATGCATGGCTGCTTAACCCGGCAGAGCCGGAACCATTCAGGTAAAATTTTCAAAAAGGTGGGCGGCGTTCAATTGTCGAGCAAACGCGCATAAATACAGGCAGAATCATTGAGGGCAGAATCATTATGATTCTGCCCTCAATGATTCTGCCTGCCAATCGCTGCAAAGCTAACCTATAGGAGGCGCCAAGGATGAACTGTCCCCGATGCAATGCGCCGATGATCGAAGGGGCGCTGTTCTGCAGCCAATGCGGCTTTTCGCAGAGTCATGTCTTCCCGGCGCCGGCTCTGCCGGTTTCGCAGACCTCCGGCATGGCCATCGCTTCCTTCGTCCTCGGTCTGCTCAGCTTCACTGGATTCTTATGTTGTTTCGGATGGCCTCTGGGGGCGCTGGCGATTGTCCTCGGCGTCGTTGCCGTCACCCAAATCGGACAAAGCCTGAACCGGCTGACGGGAAAGGGATTTGCCATCGCCGGAATCGTCCTGGGCGCTTTATCCTACCTGGCCTATATCCCTTTTCTTTTGGTGATGATCCTTCCCAATTTCTTCGTGGCCAATACTGCCGCGAAAGGAGCCCGCGCTCAGGCGGATCTGAGAGTCCTGTCCGTGGCGCTCGAGGCATACTACGTGGATGCCAATGCTTATCCGGATCGGCTGTCACAATTGACGACGCCGGTCGCATATATGAACTCCCTCCAAAAGGATCCATTTGATTCCGGCGCCGGAATGAGTAATGCGTATTCCTATTCTTCCGTCATGATCGGCGGCAAATCCTTTTGGGTTGTCTGGAGCCCGGGTCCCGATAATCAGCCGAACCTGCGCCCGCAAGACGTTGCCGGCTACAGCGCGACTGAAAAGAGTTTGAAGAACCAGCTCCTGAAGCGCTCCTATGATCCGACAAATGGAACGCGCAGCCCGGGCGATATCATCCGCACGAATCTTGGCGATTTGCCGGAAAGCCCGTTTCCCTCCACGCCCTCCCGCTCCCGGCCTTGATTTTATATATAACAATTTCCAGAAGTTCCCTTTCATGAAAATTATCCATACATCCGCGCTTTTTTTTGCGTGTCTGTTGAGCGCGTCAACGATTGTGGCTGAAAGCGGCGACCGTGCCACCTCGCAAACTCCAGCGAGCGCATTGACTGCCATGGAGGGAATGACTTCGATGACTTCTCCGCAAACTCAAGTGCGCGTCCCGACGTTGGGAGGATCGGTTTGGTGGACAACCGTGTGGGAGCAGGACGGCTATCGCATCCAGACGCATAAGATCACCGGCTGGCGGCGGCTGATTGATCCGGCCAATGTCCTGATTACTACGGGTGACTTCGATGAATGCCTCGAAGCGCTGGCCAAAGAATTAAACACGCCGCCCGCAAATGCGCCCGTCAACTTCAATATACCGTTCCCCACCCTCGGCGGGAAGCAATTCTGGGGCGATGAATTCTACGCGAACGAGTGGAAGATTCAGCGCAATAGCGTCACGGGGCACTACCGCCTGCTGGACCCGAACCGCGTGCGTCGCGCCTGGGGAACCTACGATCAGTGCTTGCGCGAATATAAGGCAGGGGCCAGGGGGCAGGGGGCGGGGGTCAGGGGTCAGGGGTCGGGGATTAGTGAACCGAAAACCGAAAACCGAAAACCGGAAACCGCGAGCAGTGAACCGAAAACCGAAAACAATCATCGAACGCTGGTTATCCTTCTGCACGGCATTTTCCGCAGTCCGGACTCTTTTTCCAAGCTTTCCGAACGGCTCAAGAGCGAAGGATACGATGTCTGCGCCGTCGCTTATCCCAGCACGCAGGTCTCGATTCCCGATCACGCGGCGCAACTCAACCGCCTCCTCGAACGGCTCGAAGGATATGACGCGATCTATTTTGTCTGTCATTCCATGGGCGGCTTGGTCGCGCGCTACGCCCTGAGCCAGCGCCCCGAAAAGCGCGCGCGAGGCATCGTCACGCTCGGCACGCCCCACAACGGCGCCATGCAGGCGGACATGCTGAAAGACTGGCTGCCATATAAGTTCATCACAGGACAAGCGGGACAGCAGTTGATCTCCGGCGCCGGCTCGCTGGCAGCCGCGCTGCCCGAACCGCCGTGCCCCATGGCCTGCATCGCGGGCGGCAAAGGCAACAAGTCCGGCTTCTCGCCCATCATTCCCGGCGACGACGACGGCACGGTCGAGCTGGCGAGCGCGCTCAACAACGGCAAAACCAGCGACACGCTGGTCGTGAACAGCCTGCATTCCTTCCTGATGAACAATAGCAACGTC
The DNA here is from genome assembly GCA_026398575.1 of Candidatus Sumerlaeota bacterium. Next base: position 6,088 of record JAPLSP010000386.1, read on the forward strand.
ATCGAGGCAGTCGTGCGATTCATCAAAACCGGCTCGGTGAAATAATCCCCCAGGCGCCTTCAGGGATGAAATGCCTGTCAAACCAAAAGCGAAAGGCTGCTATGTTTTGGCCTTTATTTTCCCGGCAATTCGCGCGCATCCTGTAACCGGATAATGAAAACAGAATAATGAAAAACAGAATGATTCTGTTCTTCATCATTCTGTCTTTCATCATTCTGCTTTTCATCATTCTGCTTTTCATCATTCTGTTTTATGAGGGCGATTATGAAGAGCAAAGTATTGCGATCATCATTCTGCGTGATTCAAGCCTTGATGCTGGCCGCTATGATTGCCTACGGGGATGAGCCTGCCGCGACGCTTGCCGAGCCCTGGCAGAGCGCTTATTCGGGCGATAATGCCACGGGCAAGCATGTACTCGCATTCTGGAAGTTTGAGCAAGGCGCCGATTCGGCCGACGCTTCGGGCCATGGCCATACGCTCCAGTTGGTGGGCGCGCAAATCCTCCCGACGGGCAAGTTCGGCGGCTGCCTCGAAACCTTCGCCGGCTACCCGCGCGAAGACAAGCCGCATCGCGCCCTGGTCAAGAATCAGCCGGACTTGTCGCCCGCCGGCGCATTCACCATCGAGATGTGGATTCAGCCCAAGCCGGAGCTCGAAGGATATCCGGAAAGTTTCCTGCTCGATAAAAAATACGTCTCCAATGACGACTATCAATTGATCCTCGGCGACGCTCAGCCGTCGGGCGAACGGATGCTTCGCATGTCTCTGGGCTTTGGCGAGAGCTCAAGCGTCTGGTATTCCCTGCCGTTCCATCCGCAGCCCGGACAATGGCGCCACGTGGCGTTTGTTTACGACGGCGCGGGAACCGGTTCATTCGTCATTGATGGCCGGCCGCACGGTTCCCAGACTATTCCCGGACGCAAGGCGATCAGCGCTGGCAAACACGGCCTTTCGATCGGCGACCGCATCGGGAGCCTCTATCATGGCTTCCCCGGCTATCTGGATGAGGTGCGAATCACAGAAGGCGCCCGCGAATTCCGGGCGGCGCTGATCGCGCGGGAATCGGACCGAACCTGCTTCATCCGCATGGAACCGGGCGCGGCGATGCGTATCGCGATCCGCAATTTGCAGCGTGATCCGCTGACGGGCGCCAGCGTGTCATTGGGATTCGACGGCCTGCCCGGCGCCGCGCGAAAGATCGCCCTCGGCGCGCTGGCGTCCGGCGCCAAAGCCGTGGCCGATTTTCCGATTGATACAAGTCTGCGGCCCGATGTCTATCGCTTGCGCGCGGCGCTCTTCGCCGACGGCGCAACATCGAGTCTTGGCGAGCAGGTCTTTGACGTGCGGATCGTCCTACGCCGCCTGCCGCAATTCCCGGTCCTGATGTGGGGCATCTATCGCGACGCGCTGGATGAGGCACCGCTCTTGAAGGAAATGGGATTCACGCACGTGCTCGGGCTGGGCGCCGATTATGACCGGATATGGAAGGCCGGCGTAGCGACGGAACCGGATACGCCCGAGCGCGTGGCCGCGCACAAAAAAATGCTCGATGAATGTCTGGCGCAAGGGATATCCGTGTCGGCAAGCCTCTCGCCCGGCGGCTGGCTGCGCGGCAAGCCGGAGTTTCTTCGCGTGAACCAGAAAGGCCAGCCGCCCACTGACAAGAAAAAGGCCGATATCTGCGGGCTCTTCCCCGAGATACCGGTGTTCTGCCGCAACGTGGGCGAATCAGTCGGCAAGGCATACGGCGCTTTCCCCGCTTTTTCCGGCGCGCTGATCCACACCGAAGTGCGCGACCAGGCGTCGCCTTGTTTCCACCAGCATGATCGCGAAGCGTTCCGCAAGGCGTCTGGCTTCGATATTCCACCGGGGGTGGCTGGTTCGCGAGGCGTCGAATATTCCAAGATCGCCGGTTTCCCCAAAGATCGCGTGATTCCCGACCAGTATCCACCTCTGGTTTACTATCGCTGGTACTGGAAGAGCGGCGACGGGTGGAACGATCTGAATACCGCCGTGGATCGCGGCATCAAGACTGGCGCGGGCGCAGGACGAGCGGATCTGTGGACGTTTCACGATCCAGCCGTTCGCGCCGCCCGCGTCTTCGGCAGCGGCGGCAGCGTGGACTTCATTTCACAGTGGACGTATTCCTATCCCGATCCGATCCGCATCGGGCTGGCCACCGACGAACTGCTCGCGACCGCCGCCGGCGCCGCGCGACCGCAGGGCGTGATGAAGATGACGCAGATCATCTGGTATCGCAGCCAGACCGCGCCGGCGCCCAAACCGGGCGAGCCACCCCTGCCATTCTCCGCGCAGTGGGAAGCGGAACAGCCCGACGCCCGCTTCATCACCATCGCGCCGATGCACCTGCGCGAGGCGTTCTGGACGAAGATCGCGCGCCCGATCAGCGGAATCATGTATCACGGCTGGCAATCGCTGACGCCGTGCGAACCGATTACAATGCACGGGTATCGGTTCACCCATCCCGAGACGCGCCACGAGTTGGCCCGGCTGACGGCGAGCGTATTGCGGCCGCTCGGTCCGGCGCTGCTGGCGCTTGGGTCCGGATCGCGCAAGAGCGACGTGGCGTTTTTGGAGAGCTTCGCCTCCGAGATGTTCGCGCGGCGCGGCACATTCGGATGGGGCGGCGGCTGGGCCGGCGACGCCTATCACGCGATGCAATACGCCCATCTTCAGCCCGAGATCGTCCTCGACGAAACCATCGCCGAACGCGGACTGGATCAATATCGCGTGCTTGCGATGTTCGATTGCGACGTGCTCGCGCAATCCGTGTGCGACCGCGTGAAGAAGTTTCAAGCCACCGGCGGCATCGTGATCGGCGACGAACGGCTTGCGCCTGCGATCAAGCCCGATGTGCTTGTTCAATCCTTCGCCCGAACGGGCCGCGCCGATCAGGACAAGGCGGTTTTGATGAAAATGGCCGGCGAACTCTCCCGGAAACTTGATGGCCGGTATACCCGCTACGCCGATTCCAGCAACCCGGAAATCATCCCCTACTGCCGCCGGAGCGCTTCGACCGACTACGTTTTTGTCGTCAACGACCGCCGCGAATACGGGCAGTACGTCGGCCAGCATGGCATCGTCATGGAAAACGGCTGTCCTCAGAAGTCGGAGATACGCGTGCGCCGCGCCGGCGGATTCGTCTATGACCTCGTCGAACACGCCGCCATCCCCGCGACAAACGAAGGCGGCGCCCTGCGTTTCGCCGCCGACCTCGGCCCCTGCGACGGCAGAGTATTCATGGTGACCTCGCGCGCCATTCATCAAGTGGAATGCACGGCGCCTTCGTCGGTCAAGCCAGGCGAGACGACCAGGCCGGATGAGAAGGTCAAACTGAGCGAGACAGCCAAGCCAAGCGATACAGTCAAGCCGGGCGAGGCGGTCAAACTGCTGATCCGCGTGCTCGATGATAAGGGCCAGCCAATAGACGCCGTCATCCCGCTTGAAATCGCCATCCGCGATCCGGATGGCCGCATAGCCGAGTTCAGCGGCTACAATGCAGCGGTTGATGGAGCGCTCGAATTGAAACTCGATATCGCCAAGAACGACACGCCCGGATGCTGGCAGATCGAAGTTCACGAGCTCGCCTTAAACTGCAAGGCCAGCGCCACATTCCGAGTGCTTGGCCCTGACCCATGGCCGCCGCTAAAAACACCCCCATCCAAAGGCCTCGCCAACCCTGTCCAGCCGCAAGGCTAAGTACTCATATTCGCAAATGCGATAACATAACATAAGATCATCGCGAATACTTATGCCGG
>JAPLSP010000201.1 GCA_026398575.1 Candidatus Sumerlaeota bacterium
GGCCATTATCGATCCGAATCCATCCTACTATCAAGGCGCAAGCAATCCTGTGGACCAAGTACGTTGGAATGAAGCGATGGAATTTTGTCGCGGGATGTCAGAAAAGACAGGAAAGACTTATTGCCTTCCAACCGAAGCACAGTGGGAATATGCCTGTCAGGCAGGAGCGAAAGGCGAATACTGCTTCGGCGACTCTGAAAGCCAGCTAAAAGAATATGCTTGGTTTGGCAACAACTCAAGACGGGAGACACATCTCGTCGGCCAAAAGAAGCCAAATCAATGGGGTCTTTATGACATGCATGGCAATGTCTATGAATGGTGTGCGGATTGGTACGGCTGTTATGTATTGGAGAAGCAAAGAAATCCAAGAGGCCCTTCATCAGGTAGCTTTAAGGTTTTGCGCGGCGGGTCTTGGAACAGTTGTCCAGACGTCTGCCGGTCGGCGTATCGTTACAACCTTTACTCTCCAGAATCTCTGAGTAGTAGTTTGGGGTTTCGAGTAGCACGAACACAGGGGTAATAGTTACGTTCCTGCGTTCATCTCTTTAGCAAGCGAGATTTTTGTGAAAAAAGAATAGGCAACATGAAAAGTGTGTCTGAGGCTGTTGAAAGGACTGAGTCATGTTCTGCCCCAAATGTGGAAATGAGAATCGCGATGATGTGCGGTTCTGCTACAAGTGCGGGTTTGATCTGACGCAAAGCGCGCCGCCGGAATCGCGGGCGGATTCACGGCCCGTGCGGACGCCTGCGCCGGGTTCGCCTTCGTCGGACGGAACAGATTCGGTGGGGGCGCTGCCCAGCATGAATGATTCGGATGAAAAAGGCAAACGCCTCGGGCCGCGCGCGCCCGTTGTCTCCATGGGCGCCGTAAAATCCATGCCAGAGGATGAAGATCATCCAGACGACGCGGAGGGCGGTTCCAATGATTCCGAATCCCCGGCTTCCGGTTTCGACGCGCATGGCAATCTATCCAAGGGCGCGCTGGTGGCCGGGCGCTATCGTATCGAGCGGAAACTCGGGCAGGGCGGGATGGGCGCCGTCTATCTGGCGCGCGACGAGAAAATGGACGAGTCCATCGCCATCAAATTCATCTCGCCGAGCATTGTCGCGAATGATGCCATCATCAAACGCTTCCTCGCGGAGGCGAAGATTTGTTTCCGCCTCACGCATCCGAATATCGTGCGCGTTCATCACTTCGATGAATGGGTCATTGAGGAGAAGAATCCCTACGCGTCCCAAAAGCCAATACAGAAAAAATACCTCTACCTGACGATGGAATACGTGGACGGCATGGCGCTCGATCATGTCATTGAAACTCTGAAGGCCAAAAGCAAGCCGCTCACCTGGGCGCAGATATTCGCAATGCTTTCGCAAATCTTGGATTCCGTCGAGTATGCGCATCGCCAGGGCGTCCTGCATCGCGATCTGAAGCCGGCCAACATCATGCTGGCGAATCTGCCCGGCGGCGGGCAATGCGCGAAGGTCATGGACTTCGGCCTCGCAAAAATTCTGGGCGTGGACGGCATGACGAAGCAGGGCAAAGCGATGGGCACGCCCTACTACATGGCCCCCGAACAGCGCCAGAACGCCGCAGTGGTGGACGCGCGCGCCGACGTCTTCTCCATCGGCGTGATCGCCTACGAGCTCATGACGCTTGAATTGCCCATCGGCTCGTTCGAGCCGCCGAGTCATCTGCGCGCCGATCTGCCGCCGGGAGTGGACGCCTGGGTTTCGCGCGCAACCGCCCGTGACGTGGCCAAGCGCTTCGCCTCGACCGCCAAGATGTGCCAGGAGCTCAAATCCCTCTCCTCAGCCGCTCCAGCCCCTCAGCCCTCCTCATCCGCTATATCCACTTGGTCCGCCTCAACTACCAAGGCCCAAGCTCAAACTATTCAGCCCGCTCGGCAAAGCAGCAAAAGCGAAGTCGAAGCATGGGCATCGCTGAAAAAACTCAAAGTACAAGCCAAGGACAAACCACATCCCCGGCAGAAGGCAATGTATGCCAGCTTCACAACAGATTGGAGTGGTACCGAGGCTGCAAACGAGGCGCAAAGGGCGCTCAGGCAGATTGAGGAAACCGTGAAGCGCGAGGCGAACGAGAGAAAAGAGCACGAGGAGGAAGAGCAACGCGTGGAGGGAACTCGTTTTCACATAAAGCCGGCTAAAAAGTCTGTTCAGGTATCTGATGAAGAAGCGCATCTGCGCCAGGAGTGTCATGATGCCATAACCTCAAATATCGAAGCGTTGCTTGGTATCCCGCGTGAAGAAAGAACAGTTAATTTACATGGCCCTGGTCCGTTTAACTCATGTAATCGAGGGAAATGGCGTAGAGCCGCTGAGCTTGGAATTCAGGATGGGATGTACTTTCATGCTCACTTTCTAGAGGAAGAACGGGATAGCGCTGGCGCACGGCAATGGCTTGAAAGGGCTGCATCAGGCGGCCATCTGATGGCAAAAATAAAACTGGGAGAACTCAGTCTGGATAATGGAGATTCCGCGCGCGGGTTGACACTTCTAAAAGAAGCGGCCAATGCCGGCAGCGCGTTGGCATGCAATGTTTTGTCCCGCCGCTATGAGAATGGCGAAGGTGTGCCGATATCAATGTCCGACTATCACAAATGGCTTCAAAGAGCGGCCCGCCTTGGTTCGCGTCGCGCGGAGCTTTTCCTTGAATGCGTCAAATTGATTGATGGTCGGTAAGAAAACGAGACCTAAAGGCCAATGAACGCCTCAAAAACAAACCGCAAAAGTACTCAGTCTTAATAAAGATTCCGAACTGTGGTTGATGTCAGCGGATCATGCCTGTGATTGATGTTTACGTGTGATGTTGGACACTTCTGTCTGGAGGCTACATCATGAATCTCGAAGTTTGCGCGAATTGCAAGGCGCTGATCTTGGATTCCAGCGCGCTGAACTGCGATTGGTGCGCGAGCATATTGAGTCGCGAATCAATGGCTGAAGAAGATTTTCTGCCTATCAAGCTGGGACTGAGCATAAATAAGCGCCTTTATCCGAATACGCCGGAAGTATGCGAAGTAACCCTCTACAATAAAGACGGAGACACGTTGCGCAACGTGGCGCTGGAAATCAAATCCGGTTATCTTAAAGACATAACATGCACGAGAAATTTTCCTTCTGTGCGCCGAGGGCTTATGGCGAATAAAAGCGAGCCATTTCAAATCGAGTTTAAGAACTATGGAACTATCTTGCTTGATATAGCGCTCAAATACATGGATGCCAGGGGACATCAACGTTCATATTTTGGCAATTTGAAAATGAAGATCGCTGAATTGCAGGCTGCCGGCCAGCCTATTCAAGTATCTATTTATAATAATAATGCCGAAGGTGCTGCCCAGACTGTGGATGTGAAATTTTCCGAAGAGATGATGCGGAAAGCGATTCCGGAATCTGCCACAGATTCAGAAGATATCGCGCATTATGATATCGAACTCTCTTTAGACTTGGAAAAATTTGTTAGGAAGCAACCGCAAAACAAAGAGACAACTCCCAGGCCCAAATCTGATCCAGGGCTGGAGGATTTTTCTTCGGATATCACCCGCTTTTGCTTGAAGGAGAAAAAAGAGAACCGCAAGATTCTGCTTCTGACTGGAAAGCATCTTACCATTGGGCGCGATAGCTTTGAGCGCCGTCCGGATATTGACCTGACCTTGCGCCTGATACCCGCCCGTGACCCGCAGGCCGATCCCGAGGGGGAGATCAACCGGCTTATTTCCCGCGAACAGGCGCGCATCGAACCAGTCGAGGATCACTTTGTCATCCATAATATCGGCAGTCAACGCTTTGAGATCGCAGGCCTCGAACTCCCGGATATTTTCGCGCCTCTCGATGCGAGCGAAGAAAGCGACACAGGCCAGAGCAGCGATGGCGCCCAGGACGGCGGACAGGCCGCTTCTTTTCTCTCTGATCGCATCCAGATGATACCCCACGATGAAGACAGGAAACATCAACCTATAACTCTGAGAATAGACCAATCCGCGCGGCTGCCCTATTTCTGCGAAATCCGCTTTGCCAAAGGCGCGCTCCGCCTCCGGGTACAGACCTATTACAGTTCGCGCTATGGACTCCAGGCACTCGGACTGCGCCGCATGAACAATTTCGAGAAACTCGAATACATCTGGGTCCGCCGATCCTGTTATATCGGCGGTTCGGAAGGATGTCCCATCCGCGTTGAATCCGGCCGCCTGCCCGACAAGGCCGCCGTCCTGGAATGGCGCGACGGCTATTTCGCGCTGAGGGCCGGTATTGACAAACTGCCTGTGAAGCTGGATGGCGTTCCATTGGAAAAACGTCAGGTAGCCGCGATTGAACGCCCCTGCCTCCTTCAGATCGGCGATTACTCATGGCAAATTGACAAAGCGCAGAAATCGGATTTCACGGATATTTAACATGGCGTCGTTTTTCGAGTTTAGGTTTCGAGTTTAGGTTTGCCCTTGCCCTTGCAGCGTCGAAGCCTCCAAACTCGCGGTGATTAGATGGGAAAAATACTCTGCACATCCAAGCAAACCAAACCGCGCAATGAAATCCGAGGGGTATCGTAATATCTTCAATTATGGCCGCAGTCTGAACAGCAGAGAGCAAACCTGGAGATTTTCTTATGGCTGAGAAGGACAAGGAGCAATCCAGCGAGCCGATCTCGTTTTCATCTTTCAGCGATGTTGCGCCGGGACCGGTGAGCGCAGACGCCGCGAAAGGCAAGCCCGTCTCCAACGACAGCATCGCTGGTCAACGCGTGCGGGAGGGTGGGCAAAGTATCGGCGGGCTTGCCACGAAGGGCGATGGATCGAGCATTGGGGAACTCTCCACTCATGCAAGCGCCGGCGCCAGCCCCGCCTCCGAAGGCGCCGGCTCAGCAACCGAAGCCCCCGGACAGATGCTTGATGGCGGACGCCTGACGCTGATTGAAAAGATCGGCGAAGGCGGTATGGGTGTGGTCTGGAAGGCGAAGGACAACCGCCTTGGCCGGTTTGCCGCCGTCAAACGCCCCAAGGGAGCGCTGCTGCATTCCGCCAAAGGGCGCGCCCGGTTCCTGCGGGAAGCGCAGGCCTGCGCGCGGCTGTCGCACCCGAACGTCGTCACGGTCTATAATGTCGGCGAGGATGCCGCCGGACCTTTTATCGAGATGGAATTTGTGGAAGGGTGCTCGCTAAGGGAAGAGGTTCGGCGGGCGAGGCGGGCGGTGAAGGATGATGCGGGGCGCAAGATCGGCGGAAACGCGCCGGCAGGGATGCCAGCGCTCCCAGTGGCGGCGCTCCCAGTGGCGGCGCTCCCAGTGCCCGAACGCGTGTACGAGATTGGCGCGCAACTATGTGATGCCCTTGCGCTGGCGCATCAGTATGGCATCATCCACCGCGACATCAAGCCGGGCAATATCTTCATCACCCCGACCGGCATCCCCAAACTGGGCGACTTTGGTCTGGCCGCCGCGCGCGCCGAGGAGGAAGAAAACGGCGAGGATAGACTCTCAATGACCTCGACGGGCGCGATGCTTGGGACGATGTATTACGCCTCGCCCGAACAGCTGCTGGACGCAAAATCCGTCGGACCCGGCAGTGACATCTATTCGCTCGCCGCCACGCTCTACTTCGCGCTGACGGGCGAAGATCCCCGCATGCTCGACCTGGAGTTGGTTCCCGAGGCACTCCGTCCCGCGTTGCGCAAGGCGCTGCAGAAACTTCCGGAACAACGCTATGCCGACATGAAGGAATTCGGCGCGGCGCTGAAACAGGCGCGCGAGGCGGCGACCGCCGGCGAATGCGCCTGCCCACAGTGCCACAAAGCCAATGCCCCTTCGGCGAAGCATTGCGCACACTGTGGCGCGAACCTGGCCGCGCTCTTTGCCCCATGCCCCAAGTGCAAAACCGAAAATCGCCGCGACCAGCCATTTTGCGTCGGATGCGGCACGGACCTGAAGGCGGCGGCCGAGGCCGAGCGCGAGCGGCAGCGTCAGGAGGAAGAGCAACGCCATGCGCAACTCAAGAAAGCCATCGAGGATGCGCGCGAAAGGCTGGCGGCCATTCCGGCGGACCACCATGATGAGCGAATCATGGTCTTGGAGCGCCTTGCCGAACTCATGCCCGGCGATGGCGAGACGAAGACCGCCCTGGAGACGGCGCGCACTGCAAAACGCAATCAGGAGATCCGACATCTGCAAGAGACCGCCAAGAAACACTTCGAGCGGCGCGAATTTGATGAAGCCCTGAAGGCGTTGCAGGAGGCGCTGGCGCTGGCGCCCGCCGCCGAGGCGCTGCAGCGCGCCGTCAAGCGCGTGGCCGAGGCGCGCGACGAGGCGATAAAGCAGCGCGAGAACCTGATCGCAACATTGAAGGCATTGATGGCGCGCGGCGATTATGCGTCGCTCATCCAGACCGCCGCGCAGTCGCCCTACGGGAGCGATCCGCGCGCGCAGGAATTGGCCAACGAGGCCGAGATAAAGCGCGCGAGCGTGGCGAAACTGGTCGCGCGCATCCCCCCCCTGCGGGAACAGCGCGCCTATCGCGAGATGAATGGGATCATGAAGGAACTGGAGCAGTTGCATGCCACACTGCCGGAAAAGGCGGCGCTGGACCAGGAGTGCGGCTCAGCGCTCGAAACCGCTGCACGCTGCGAACATGAAGCCGGCGAGAAGGAATCATCAGGATACTACTCCGAGGCGATGGACCTTTGCCGTGAAGGCCTGGCGGCATGCTCCGACTGTGAACCGTTGAAAGAAATTCTCGAATCCGCCAATACTAAAGTCCAGTGGTCCGCGCAGACCCATGCCGAAGGCCAGCGCAAGCGGACACGCCGCATTGTGAAATGGGCGCTGATCGCGGTGACGGCCATCGCCGTACCGTGGCTGATCTATGAAGGCGTTTCACGCATGGGCGACCACGCCGACTGGGACCGCGCCGTCAGCGCCAACACCCCCATCAGCTATGAAGCCTATCTCTCCACCCATCCCTTCGGAGGCTGGTCCCGCGAAGCCCGCACCGCATTGGAAAAGCTTCACAAGCAATCGTGGGAGACCGCGCGCACAAGCGGCGCATCTAGCGCATACAAGAAATATCTCGAAGCCTATCCCTCCGGAGCCCACGCCAAGGAAGCGCAGGATGCCCTCGTGGCGGCGCTGGAGAAGGAACGTCAAGCATGGGCGGAAGCGAGCAAACTGTACACAGTCGAATCTGTGAAAGGTTTCCTCGTTAAATATCCCTGCAGCGCCTTTGAGACAGAAGCACAAACTGCTTTGAGCGAGGCGATAAAAAAAGAGGATACGGCTTGGCAGGAGGCGAATCAAAAGAATACGAAGATCGCCTACAACTACTATCTTGATAATTATCCTGCGGGCATTCATACGCACCTTGCAAAGACATCTTTACAAGATATCATAAACCTCGAAAATAAGGCAATGATCAGTTCCGATACAGTAAATGCATCAGATTCGATCAAGAACAATGTTAATGCAGTCAAGCAAGTACCAGATAAGAAAGTGAGTAAAGCAAAAGATTTAGAAAAGGAAGAAACATATGTGGAAACTCTAAATAATTTAAAAATGATATGGGTTCGTAAGGGAGCTTTCGTGATGGGAAGCAATGATACCGCAGAGGAGAAGCCTATGCATACTGTTGATCTCGATGGATTTTGGATGGGAGAGACTGAGATAACTCAGGCTCAATACGAATCAATTATTGGAACAAATCCATCAGAATTCAAGAATCCCAATAATCCTGTGGAAAGAGTCTATCATAGTGATGCCTTAAATTACTGTAAAGTCCTGTCAAGAAAAGCGGACAAGAACTATACATTGCCGACTGAAGCTCAATGGGAATATGCCTGTCGTGCAGGTACTTTAACCCGATATTTTTGGGGCGATTCGCCTTCACCGAAAGCTAGCTATCTTTGGGATTACGCGAACTCCAATAATTCTCCCCATCCAGTAAAGCAGAAGAGACCGAATGCTTGGGGTTTCTATGATATGTATGGAAATGTCTGGGAATGGTGCCTTGACCGATATGGCAACTACAATAATGATAGACAGAAGAATCCAACTGGTGCAACTTCAGGATATGCATGTGTGATTCGTGGTGGGAGTTGGAACGACTGGCCTAATAAGTGTCGATCATCTTTCCGCCTTACCAACGGTGATGGGAATAGAGGTTTTGGTGGACTTGGATTTAGAATTGTTAGAATAAAATCCACAGATTAGCTTGTCGAAATTTTAGATATTTGATCAGACAAAGGAGAACGTAATGATCCTTCCGACTTTGATTCAAGATGTGAGAGCAGATGTGGCCGCGACCGCAAATTTACACAATGGATTTAGCACAGCAAATACAGTGCTTCACCCGATTCCCTATTTTGGGGATATCAACAATGCTGAGATAATTACAATAGGCGCAAATCCATCCGACAAGGAATTTGTGGCACGCGGTTGGCCTGTTCCTCCCAATATCCCTTACACCAACGCCGCCTTGGCTAATCGCTTGAGAAATTATTTCAGCCAAGAGCCCGGTCCATCGCCAAGATATTTTAATCCATGGATTGCTGGGCTCGATACAATTGGAGCCGCATACCGTCCGATTGAAAATAGAAGAACCGCTGCTCATCTGGATATATCGCCAAGACCCACCATCGCAATGAGACGCTGCTTAGCAGAACAGTTTATTGAGATGGGGCAGAATGATATTCGATGGCTTTTTAGAATTTTATGCAACAAAGGTATTTCTCAAAAAATAAGACTTATTATTGCAGCTGGAACCTTTACGAAGAGGCGTTACATTATCGAATTCATTCGTGATTGTGCACCAAATTTCAATGCTGCTATCATGCGGCGGATAGATCGTGGAGGAATCCTTCAAAATAGAAATTATCTTGATGTTGACGGAATACAAATTCCAATTTATGGTATCAGCTCCGGTCCAGGGAAATCTAGGAATTTTTATGCTGCCATGCATGCGCAAAGAAACAGGATGAGACAAATAGTCAACGGCGCTGCACCAGTTGACATTGGCTGGTAATAAGTAAGGGTGGGCTGAATCGTGGCGATAAGGGCAATGGAATTTCTCATATCCTCGAAGAATAGCTACCAGCCTGGCAAATCGCGCGCTTGCTTATGATTGGATCGGTTTTTGATTGTGCTATTTATATGACTGAAGTTTAATGAAATCATGAACCATTATTATATCAGAATGTGAATCCTGCTGAGACGGAGTTTAATCATGAGTTGGCAAAGTTGTGAGCAAATTGCCCGGGAATATTTAGGAAGGCGATATGAATGCGAAGTTGCAAAACAGGAGATAGTAATTCCACCTGATATTACTCATATATTTGACTGCTATAATGAGGCGAGAATACTATTTGCCGAGGTAAAATCTAATTCAATTAATCGCACTGATGGCAAACCAGATGGACGATACTGGACGGCAATCAGACATGCAGTAGCCTTGGATTTAATTCTTCTTGATAAATGCAGGGATGGAACAAAGCACATGATTCTCTTCAATCAAAGGTTATTCATCTTAGTGCGTTCTGATCTCTCAAAGTTATTTCCAAAGATTAATATCACACTTCTGAATGAACATGGAGAATTGCTAGACGAACAAAATGCAATCTAGTACTTATTCAACTTTGAAATGACGTGACATGCTCGGACGGAGCTTAATGGACATCAGTCCGGCTAATCGAGCGCATTTTCGTCTTTTAATGATGTGACGCTAGGCCCGTCCCTAGCGCGATAGTATCGCTAGACAAATTGCGCGCGATTACGGACCAAATATCGGGCGAGCGCTCCACACAGAGGATGCTTTGGAGTAATCTCCTCACATACCATCGCTGGCTCAAGGTCTGGGGTTTTCATCTCAATTCCATCCCGGTTCTATCCGATGTCTGTGAAGTCTTTTATGCAGGTTTCTTCAAAGCGCCACTGATAATCGCCGATTTCGATGAGGCAGGGGCGCTGGAGGGGACGGACTTGCCTTTGGGGACCGGGACGCCGTCCAGGCGGACCGCCGGGAGATCCACGCAGGCGATGAAGGCGTAGTAGCCGTCGCGCCAATCGAGGGCGGCGGCGATGGGGGGGAAGGATATACAGGTTTCTCTGGCAGTTTTTTATGACAACGTCGGCGCCAGATGCGCTTTGACGCCGGCCACGAATGCGCGGGCGTTCGTGAGGGTTTGTTCCGCCTTGTTCATGGATGGGTAGCTCAAAGGCGCATAATCGGCGCTTAAACGCAACTCAAATGCGGCATGTATCCATGTGGAAAACTCTTTGGGAAACATGCCGGGCTTGATGTATTCCAGATCAAAGAGCGACAGCGCGCCCTTGTGCTTGGAGGTTTCCTTCTTCTCGACGCACAGCAGCGCCAGCACCGCGTAAAACATTGCATAATACGCGCGGTTGATAACCTCGCGCGGCGCGGCGGCGGACAGAGATAACTCCGCAATTCGCAGCGCCTCGTCCGCCTGCTCCAGGCGATAGTCCACCAGCACGCGAATATCGGGATCAATCATGATAGCTCAGGCCGCGATTCGGTCGCGCAAGATATTGGCCACCAGCGAACTCTTCGACATCGGGCCGCGCTCCATCTCATCCATGGAAAAAATCATGGTGTTGAAAAGATCCCCGTGATCAAAGCCCGCTTCCCATGCGATGTGCCGGACTCGATCACAGAGCGACTCATCCACCCGGGGCAGGGTGACACATACGTCAAAATCCGAATCCGCCGTCGCCTCGCCGCGCGCGCGCGAGCCAAACGCCCAAATCCGCGCCTCGGGAAACTCCGCCCGCAGCCTTCGCGCCAGATCGTCCAGAACAAGTTTGTCGGCCAGTCCAAGCATGGATATGAACATAAGCGCGGCCCGTGCGCTGCGCAAGGGCAATTCAGCGCATTGCAGCGCATTGCCCTATCAAATCCATTCCGCTTCTATCCGACGTCGGTGAAGTCTTTTATGCAGGCTTCTTCGAAGCGCCACTTATAATCACCGATTTCGATGAGGCAGGGGCGCTGGAGGGGGATGGATTTGCCTTTGGGGACGGGGGCGCCGTCCAGGCGGACCGCGGGCTGATCCACGCCGGCGATGAAGGCGTAGTAGCCGTCGCGCCAATCGAGGGCGGCGGCGATGGGAGGGAAGCCGGGGGCGTTCACGCGGATGGGGCACTTGTGGCCGCTGCCGATATAGATGCGCTTGTGGATGAGGACGTATTCGAGTTCGGGATGGTTGCCGAGGCGGCGCAGGCCGAGGGCGCTCAGGCCGCCCTTGGAGCGGTAGAAGGTCTGCGCGCGAAGAACCATGGCATGATGCGCGAAAACCAATTCGCACAGGTCCGGCAGAGGCGTCCATTCGCCTTTGGATAGCCGGCGCGACGGACTGCGGCGTTCGGCTTGGGCTTCTGCCGCTGAGGGTAGGGAGAATTGCGAATCGTCTTCATCAAATGGCGTATGGAAGGAAGTCTTTCCGGCGCCCGCGCTCGATTCGGCTTTCGGCAATTCGGCCCCTTCGATCACGGCCAGCGAAAGCCCGTGCGAACTGATGTCTTTGACGCAATAGCGACCGTCGCGAATTTCAATCCAGGCATGACGCGCGCTGATGGTTTTGGTCAGTTTGTAGTTTTCCGGATCGCGTTCCTTGTCGCGGCAGGGCAGCCGGCGCAAAGGCAAATCCATGTCTTCGCTTTGCTCCCAATTCGCGCGCCCGATCAGGATGGGCTTGGGTGAGAGGATCATCACCTTGCGCCCGTGTTCGGCGCCTTCGAAAACGAAACGCGCGCGCCGCAGATCGTGCGGAAAGGGTTTGGCCAGCGGCTGACGCGCCTTTTGGTCATCGTCGCAAACGCACGGTTCCTTCCCGCCCAGGATTCCATGGCAGGGCTGCTGTCGGGCGGGGGGAATAAATTCCATCTGTTTCAGCGCGATGGGAATCCGGCTGAAATCCTCCTCCTCGCAAGCGGCAGCAGAAGAAGGAGAAGCCTGTTGCATCTTCATCATCTCCGAAAAATCAGCGCCATAGACTTCGGCGTCTTTCAGATCAAAGGTGACGTTGGCCGTCATGGACTGTGTGGAAGGCTTGGTGATTTTAATGCGCTGGCTGCCGGAAAATTTCCGGCGCGCGCCGCGGCTGTCCGTCAGTTCCAAATGAAAATTCAGTTTGGTTTCTCCTGCGCGCACAAAACAAACCTCGACGTCCCCATCCGCCGCGCCCAGCATCCCCCGGCCCACGCGGGGAATATCCACCTGATACGATTCCTCCTCGAACGCCCTGCTGGAGATTTCGAAATGCACATCCGTAAGATCGGCGCAGTCCAGATTCATGAAAAACATATCACAGAGTGTGTTTTCATCCACGCTGAGATTTTTATGAATGCGGAATAGCAGAATGACCGGCATGAAATCTTGCTCTGAAATTTTCTCCAAAGGCGTGGGCTTTTTGCACATATCGCAAACGCCCGCATATTCAGCCGTGATCAGGCTTTTGCATACTGAGCAGATTTCGAGTTGACGCGGTTCGGAGTTGTTTTCCATGGCGGATATTCCTTGTGTTTTTTTTTCGCAAAAAGCTCGCTCGCTTCGCTCCCTCGCTAAAGAGTAAAGGATAAAGCGTAGGTGTTAGTTCTTTGTCCGAGTCAACCGAAAACCATCGAGGTTGTAACGGTAGTCCGGGGTGCGGTAGTCACGAAACGCCGACCGGCAGCGGTCTGGATTATCGATCCAAGACCCGCCGCGCAAAACCCGATACTCACCAGATGCTGGCCCCGTTGGATTTTTGACCGGTCCGCCGGGATAGGCGCCATACCAATCCGCGCACCATTCGAAAACATTCCCATGCATGTCATAGAGCCCCCATGCATTGGGCTTGAAGGCTATTACGGGCGACGTACAGGCATAGCCATCGTCCCATGGCCATTTATATGTCCATGTTTTTCCACCGCTTCTTCGCTTGAGTTCTTCCTCACAAGATTGATCGCAGCCGTTCAAATATCCTTTACCGTCTTCCACGCCATTGCCGAAATAAAACTCAGTTTCTGTCCCGGCGCGGCAGGCGTATTCCCACTGCGCTTCGGATGGGAGCGCATAACAACGCCCCGTGCGCTTTGAAAGCCAGTCGCAAAAGGCTTTGGCGTCATTCCATGAGACGCAGACCACCGGATGCGCGCCAGTTTGCGCAAAGCCGGGATTTTTCCAATTGAGGCCGGGCATATCTTCATACACGCCGGTCTTCCAGTTGAGTCCGAATGCGCTGCCCATTTTTTCCGCTTCCGTACGGTATCCGGTTGACTCGACAAATACCCGGAATTGATCCACCGTCGTCTCCGCTTCGGCTATCCAAAATGCGTCAAGCGAGACATCATGAATGGGGGCGTTTTTATGCCATTGGGGATCGCCGCCATATCGTTTCACAATTTCTTCAGCGCTCAGCGGGCTGCCCATATTGAATGTCCCGCCGGCGATCCAGATCATCTGCGCCTTCTGGTTCTGTCCCATATCCTCCACATAAGACTGCGCTGCATTAACATTCGCCGCCGATGAAGCGCCGCGGGAGGGCGCGGATGATTGCCGGGAGGCGCCGGATGTGGAGGACGGAGGCGCGGAAACGCTCGCAGAGTCAGCAGATTCAGCCACAGAGGCGAATTGCAGGAGGGTGTGGAGTTCTTTCAGCATTTCCCCCGCCGAGTCAAAGCGGTCCTCCGGCGCCGGTTCCATGGCGCGCAATATCCAATCGTCAATTCCCTTGGGCAGGTCCGGACGGATTTGCGAGGGCGCTTTATAGCGGCCAACAGGCAGCGAGCCTGTCAGAATCTCATAAGCGATAACGCCCAGCGAAAAGACATCCGCCCGCACATCGGCCGTGGCCGCTTCGCTGCGCTGTTCGGGCGCCATGTAGTAGGGAGTGCCCAATCCGGCGCCGTGCAGGGTCAGGCCCGCCTTGTCGAGCATCTTGGCCAGCCCGAAGTCCATCACCACCACGCGCGTCTTGCCGTTGGGCTGCCGCCCGATCAGGAGGTTTTCCGGTTTCAGGTCGCGGTGGGCGATGTGCTGCTCATGCGCATAGGCCGCCGCCGAAAGCGCCTGGGTGAAGAGATCCACAAAGCCGTTCCATCCAAGGCGCTTACCCTTGTTCTTCATTTCGTCCATCGCGGCGCGCAGGGTCCGCCCCTCGACGTATTCCATCACAAGAAAGATGCGCCCCTCCCATTCTTCGGGAGGATACATGCGGATGATGTTGGGATGTGAGAGCGCAATGCTGGCCCGCGCCTCGCCGAGGAAGCGCTCGCGGGCCGAGCGGCTGCTCAGGTATTTCGGCGCGATGAACTTGAGCGCCACCTCATGCCCCATCAGCCGCTCGCGCGCCTGATAGACAACGCCCATCCCGCCCTGGCCAAGTTTGCGCGTGATTTGATAATGATTGCCCACCAGCGCGCCTGCGGCCAGCGCATCCGCCGCGCCTCCTCCAAGACCTCCCAACTCCGCGCCTTTTGCGCCCGCAGGATTCAACATCGAATCCGACGCGGAAATGTCCGATGGCATTCCGGTGGCGCCCTTGCCAACGTCGCTCACGTCGGAAGGCATACCCGTGGCGCCAACGCCGACATCGCTCGAATCGGACGGATGCGACGAAGGCTGGCGCGAATCCGAAGGACGCGAGGAAGGCGGCGCGCTCTGCTTCAGGTCAAAACCGCAGCCATAGCAGAACCGCATGTCATCGCGGTTTTCTTTTCCGCATTGGGGGCAGAACATGGCGCGGTTCCTTTCGTGCGATATCTTTAAGTCTCTTACGCGCGCAGAGTCTTAATCTTATTCTCACGCCGCAGACTAAATGCTAATAACTATGATTTTTGCAGACTTTGTCTGCAACAATATGCCGCCTTGCGGCGCGCCATCCGTGTTATCCGGGAAATCCGTGGTTAAGTTTTAACCACGGATTTCCCGGATAACACGGATGGCAATGAACGACAACATGTTGTTGTTCGCGGTGTCATAATGGAATAGCGGCGCACGTCGAGCATTTTGAAATCCAGACATAGCCGCGTTTGATAGCGCAGGATATCCAGTTCTGCGTTTGAATTTTCGAGAATGTCTATCTTCTCTCGGCGATAGCGCGCCACAATCAGTCCTTCCAGGATGACGTAGAGCGTTGTCTGGATGCGGTCGCCAAGGATGAACTTGTAGTCCCGCGGGAACTTATTCAGACACGGCACATACCAGAGAATCAGGTCATAGGTCTTTTGAATGATGGGCAGTTCTTCGTTGGCCATGGCTGTTCTCGTGTAGCTTTCAATGTTATTTTTTTTCTAAAAAACTCGCTCGCTTCGCTCGCTCGCAAGAGGAAAAAGGACAACAGCGTACGTGTTAGTTTTTTGTCCGAGCCAACCGAAACCCGATGAAGATGAGCCGGTAGTCCGGGGTGTTGTAGCTGCGATACGCCGACCGGCAGAGGACTGGAGTGTTGAACCAAGACCCGCCGCGCAAAACCCGGTACTCCCCACTGCCAGGCCCTGATGGATTCCTTTGCTTCTCCGCTGTATAGGCGCCATACCAATCCGCGCACCATTCCAAGACATTGCCGTGCATATCGAATAGTCCCCATTGATTGGGCTTTTTCTGGCCGACCGGATGCGTTTGGCTTTCTGAATTGCCATCGAACCAGGCGTATTCGCCCAACTGGCTTTCCGAATCGCCGAAGCAATACTTGCCGTTCGCCCCCGCCCGGCAGGCATATTCCCATTGCGCCTCGGTTGGCAGACAATAGGTCTTGCCAGTCTTTTGCGATATCCTGCGGCAAAACTCTGTCGCTTCATCCCAGTTCACTTGCTCCACAGGATTGCTTGCGCTCTTGAAGTTGGATGGATTCTGACCGGTGATGGCCTGGTATTGCGCCTGCGTTACCGGATATTTCCCCAACCAAAAGCCGTCCAACTCAACGGAATGAATCGGCTTCTCTGTATCATTTTGATTACTCCCCATCTGGAAGGTTCCTGCCGGAATCCAGATCATATCAATCCTGACGCCATTGCCTAGATCTTCCGAATAGTTCTGCTCTTTCGGGATGATGATCGAAGGCGCGGCAGCGGGAACGGAGAGGGGAGACGCGGAGAGGGGAGACGCGGAGATTTTGTCAAGCGCCTCGCGCATAGCTCTCGCCGAGTTGAAGCGGTCGTCGCGGTCATAAGCCATTGCCTTGTCAATCCAGTCGTCCACGCCGCCGGGCAGGTCTGAGCGCAGGCGACTGGCTGGGGCATGACGGCCCATCGGGATGCGCGTTGTCAGCAGTTCATAGGCGATCACTCCGATGGAATAAAGGTCCGCGCGCGCATCCACTTCGGCGGCGCTGTCATGCTGTTCCGGCGCCATGTAGTAAGGCGTGCCCATCGCGGTACCAATGCGGGTGCGGCCTTCGGTATCCAGAATTTTCGCCAGGCCGAAGTCCATTACAACCGCGCGCTGTTTGCCATCCGCGCCTTTGGCGATCATGATGTTCGCGGGCTTCAGATCGCGATGGATCACATTGCAGCCATGCGCATGTTCGACGCCTGCAAGAACCTGCCTAAGAATGGCGGCGAACCGGTTCCATTCCAGAGCGCGCTTCTTCGCCTTCAGATTATCTACGAGGATGTTGAGCGGATTGCCATTGAGGTATTCCATCACGAGGAACATCCGGTTTTGCCAGAGGTCATAATAATTGACGCGGATGATGTTGGCGTGAGTGAGGTTGAGGCTCGTCTTGGCCTCGGAGAGAAAGCGCCTGCGGGCCGATTCGCTGGAAAGGAGATCGGACGCGATGAACTTCAGGGCGACGTTTTGTTCGAGGCGCGTATCCTGCGCGAGCCAGACGCTCCCCATGCCACCCTGACCCAGTTTGCGGGTGATCTTGTAGCGGTTGGCCACGAGCGCGCCAACGGCCAGCGCGCCTTCCGCGCTACCTCCAGCGCCTGCCGGTAGAGCTTCCCTGCCGGGCGCCGCATTCAGCATCGAATCCAGATCCGACACATCGGATGGCGTTCCAGTCGCGCCGTCGCCAATACCGCTCACGTCGGAAGGCGTGCCCGTGGCGCCATCGCCAATACCGCTGGGATCGGACGGATGCGAAGAAGGCGGATGCGAAGACGGCGGCGCGCTCTGCTTCAGGTCAAAGCCGCAACCATAACAGAACCGCATATCGTCTCGATTTTCTTTTCCGCATTGGGGGCAGAACATGAGGCGCGGTTCCTTTTGCTTGGTATCGTTCTTCTTGGCTTCAAAAAAACTCGCTCGCTAAAGAGTAAAGGACAACAGCGTACGCGTTAGTTTTCTGTCCGAGCCAACCGAAACCCGAGGTAGTTGTTCCGGGAGACCGGGGCGCTGTAGCCGCGAGCAGCCGACCGGCAGCGGACTGGAACGCGGTTCCAAGACCCTCCGCGCAAAACCCGGAAGTCTCCACTACTTGGCCCTGACGGATTCCTTTGCTTCTCTGCTGTGTAGGCGCCATACCAATCCGCGCACCATTCATAGACGTTTCCGTGCATATCAAAGAGTCCCCACTGGTTGGGCTTTTTCTGGCCGACCGGATGCGTCTGGCTTCCTGAATTGCCATCGAACCATGCGTATTCGCCCAGCTGACTCTCGGTGGCGCCAAAGCAATACCTGCCGTTCGATCCCGCCCGGCAGGCATATTCCCATTGCGCCTCGGTTGGCTGGCAATAATTTTTTCCTGCCTTTTGCGATATCCTGCGGCAAAACTCCGTCGCGTCATCCCATCTCACCTTCTCTACGGGATTGTTCGCGCCTTTGAAGTTGGATGGATTCTGCCCGGTGATGGCCTGGTATTGCGCCTGAGTTACTGGATATTTTCCCAGCCAGAAGCCGTCCAACTCGACTGTATGAATCGGCTTTTCATAACCACCTTTATCGCCACCCATCTGGAAGGTTCCACCTGGAATCCAGATCATATCCATCCTGACGCCATTGCCCAGATCTTCCGAATAGTTCTCTGTTGGCTGCAATTCGGACAGCCGTCGTGAGGCCTCCTCCAGATGGGATTTGGCTTTTTCTGCGGCGCCTCTTGCCTGAACTTCCTCAGAGCGCAGTCGCTCGTATTGCGCCTGTTCGTCAGCGGAGGAATCGGAAGCATCGGATGGCGTACCAGTCGCGCCCGCGCCAATGCCGCTCACGTCGGATGGCGTGCCCGTGGCGCCGGCCCCAATGCCGCTGGGATCGGAGGGGCGTGAATCAGGAGGGCTTGATGCCGGCGGCGCGCTTTTCTTGAGGTCATAGCCACAACTGAAGCAGAACTTGGCCTCATCCACATTCGCCTTGCCGCATTGAACGCAGAACATGAGATGCTCCCACTTTCGCGCGCGAGATTTCAGAATGCGCCATCAGCGATGCTTCTCCAGCATATTGCACACCCAATAATTATACCACCCGCCCAGAATCGAGAGCAAACAGATAATGATCGCGTAGAGATAGACCGGCGCCGCGCGATAAAGGATCAGCGCCAATCCCAGTATGTCCATCGCCGCCAGCGAGATCAACAGGAGCAGGTTCTTCATGTTGGATTCTTCTTCCAGCACGCGCCGCGCGAGGGGAGACAGCGCCAGCGGCAGCATCAGAAGAAAAAGCAGTCCGCCCAGAATACGCAGCGCGGCGGACGCGAAACTCCGGCCTTCGGGACTGTTCATGATGCCGGAAGCGGAGGCAGCAGCGCCGCCGGACTCGGGCGGGAGTTTTTGGAACCGCTTCTTCCACAAGGCGGCGCGAGAGGCGGCGTCATTGAGGGAGAGTTCGATATCCACGGCGGCGACTCCGCTCTCCTGCGAAAGGCGGTTGATCCGGCCCCACAAGACCTGATCGGCATTCCATGACTTGGCGTATCTCATGGCGTCATCCAACTCGGCGGCCTCGGGCTTTTCGAGACGCAGGTGATCGCGCGCCCGATCCACCACCGGCGCAGGCGCGACATTGAAGGCGCCCATCGCGTCGAGCGTATCGCGAAGATATTGCGTCGCCTCTCCGGTGAAGTCCCCGGCCAGCGGCGCCACGGCCAGGCGCTGGATTTTATCCTTGGGGCGCGGCATGTCCTTGAGCAGATCAGCCGCCGCCGCGCGCATGGCCTCGCGCCGCTCGGGCGAGAGCGTCTTTTTCGGCGGCAAGAGCGCATTATAAGCGCCCCAGAACAACATGCCGAGAGTCCCGACGATTCCGGCGGCCATCAGCGCCTTTCGGTTGAGGAATAGCGACATCATGATGCGCTCCTTTCATGTTCGCGGCATCGTTTCCGATTTCCGGCGCGGCCGCAAGCCTGGCAGATCAGGGCACCGCAGACTTCGCACGCCGCCGCAAGGCTTAAGCGGCTGGCGTATTCTTTCTGGCAGACTGAGCAGCGATTCGTAGTTTGTGGATTTGTCCCGGCGCCTTTTGCGCCCGCCATCTCCACGCCGCCGGCCCGAACCGCTCCCAGCGGAGAGCGCGGCCCGGCATGGCGCGTATCCACCGCCTCATATATCCCCACCGGCCCCTCAAAGCCCTTGATCCGCCACGCGCCATGATCCTCCCACTTCAGTCCGCGTTCCTCCCACTCTTTGAGCCATCCCTGGGCGCTATCAAAGACCGCCCGGGTCAGGTAAATCTGCCCGCCGCCCGCTAGCGCCATGACGCGCGCTGCTCGCGTGACGTGGCGGCCAAAAACATCCATCTGAAGCGACCCTTCCAGAGTCACCTGCCCCATATCCAGCCCCATGCGAACCCTGAGCGCATCGTTGGCCTGGCCGCTGGCGCCGGCATCTTTCAGCCTGAACGCCCTGAAATGTTCCTGCATTTCCAGCGCGCGCGCAACGGCGACGGACGGCTCGGCGAAGACGCATAGGAAGGAATCACCCATGTTCTTGACCACCCAGCCGGCGCCGTCGCGTTGGGCGCATTCGTGGGTAACTTTGCTGAAGAACTCACGGACTTTCGACATGGTTATTTCCCCCTGCTTTTCGCTGAGGGGCGTATAGCCTTCGATATCGGAAAAAAGAATCGCCAGCACGGCGGTGCTCTTGGAGCGCAGATACCGCTCAAGATCGTTCTGCTCATTGGGCAAGAGCGCGGGAGTTTCATCCGCAGCGGCGGGCGCCTGTGGTTCGTAGGTCTGAGGTTCGGGTGCCTGCGGTTCGGGAGTCTCGGTGGAACTATGATTTGTGTCGCCGGGAATAATCGTTGTCGAAGCGGGGGATGAGGTTGTCTTCTCTGCGCCAGTCTCCGGTTGCCCGGCGGAAAACCTGGGATACCGTCCGGCTAGGCTATAAGCGCCGAGGCA
>JAPLSP010000187.1 GCA_026398575.1 Candidatus Sumerlaeota bacterium
GTCAATCAAGGCAAAGGCGCGGCGTTGCGCGAAGGGATGATGAAGGCCCGCGGGAACGTGCGCGCCTTCACGGACGCGGATTTGCCCTACGGAGTCGAGCCGCTGGCGACGGCGATGGCCTATATCATGCAGCGCGGTTTCCATGCGGTGTTGGGAGATCGTACGCAAGCCGCTTCCAATACTGCGCCCGCCAGCTTTGCCCGGCGCTGTCTGTCGTCATTGGCAAGCATTTGCTTTCGCACGATGCTGACCGGCGGCATATACGACACCCAGTGCGGCTTCAAGTCTTTTCGAGGCGACGTGGCGGCCGAAGTCTTCTCTCTGGCCACGGTCAATCGTTTCGCGATTGATATTGAAGTCATCTACATGATGCTCAAATACCAGTTGGACATTAAACGGATTCCCGTGCGCCTTCGCAAAAGCGACTCCAGCACGGTCAAGATGTTCCAGGATTCCTTCCAGGCATTTAAGGATATTATCAAGGTAAGGTGGAACTGGAGCCGGGGAGTGTACCGGAGTGAAATCCTGAAGCAATTGCCGGAAGCGGACCTGTCCGATTTAACGAAATCCTTTTTAGCGCAAACCAGCGGCGGGCGCCAGCGGGATACTTATGAGCGACTCTAAAAGCGCGGATGAACACACGCCTCCGTTTTGCCCCATCCCGTCGCTCCAAACGGTGATGACGCGGTCGTTTATCCGCTTTCAGGATACCCAAGGCGCCCGCTCATCCTGGGGCGTGGAAACACGGGGTCTGGATATTTACGAATGCCCGGTGTCGGGCCTGCGATTGAGGAATCCGGCCGATGTTGTGAACAGCGATGAATACTATGGCGCCGGATATCACAACCGCATGGGGAGCACGCAGCTCGATGCGCGCCGCCAGGAAGCCAGCAGGCGGGAAAACCTATACCGCATCCAAGTTCTCAGGCGGCAATGTCCGTCGGGCCGCGTGATGGACGTGGGCTGTTCGCTGGGCGTCTTGGCCGGGCAGATGGCGCAGGCCGGCTACGATGTCCTCGCGAGCGATATTTCGGAATACGCGGTTGCGCGCGCGCGCGAATTGTTGGGGGCGGATCGGGTTTTCCTGGGCAGGATTGAAGCGCTATCCCAAAATCTGCCGGAGCAAAGCCTGGATGCCGTCACGCTGATGGACGTTATCGAGCATTTCGACGATCTGGTCAGCCCGTTACGCGCGATCAACCGGCTCCTCAAAAGCCAGGGTGTTCTCATGATAAGAACTCCCTGCTTGTCTTCGCTCTTTTTCAAGCTGGCGGACTGGATGTATTTCATCACGGGCGGGCGCGCCAAACGCGCCGCTCAGATCATCTATCACTCCGATCATCTGTTTTTTTTCAGCGGGACCAGCATTCGCCGCTTGCTCGAAGAAACCGGTTTTGAAGTCGTAACCCTGCAATCCGACCCACTGCTGTGGGTCAATTTCGCTTCCGCCGAATTGCATCACGGCGCGCTGGCGAACGGCGTGATCGGCGCGCTTTATTGGCTCGGGCGTTTGATCGGCAGGGGGCATGGGATGCTGGTTATGGCGCGGAAAAAATAGGGCGCAGCCACCGTTCGGGACACCGCAGGGCGCCGCGCAGGCATTCGCTGTCTCACTTGTTCCAAATCTCACCCAGCATTTTTTTCAGGCCATATTGCCTGGGCGCCTGCGATTCAACGGCGACAATGGAATTGACTCCATAATAGCGCGCCACCGCCAGATTGATCCAGTTTTTGGGGTCGTCGGTGATGTCGTCGAAATGGGCTTTTGAATTGGGGTAATACTGGATCGCGGGAACCTTGATATCCTTTTCCCCCGCCCCGGCCCGCTGTTGAATCAACGCCACGCGCTTGACGAATTGCATGTGATAATAGAGGGTGATGATACTGGTCTGCGCCATATCCGATACGGCAACGAGGAGCAGGGCTGAGACCATCAGCGAAAACACAACGGCTCGCCCGCGCTTCAGAGTGAAATCGAAAAACTCCTCGGGTACCAGCGAGTATAATGCAAGCGCCGAACAAAAAACAAAGGTGTAGCTGGTTCGCAGCGCGGCGCGAGACGGCAGGCACAGCATTACCAGAAAGCTGACGGCCCCCGTCACAAAAAGGAAGATTGAGCGCGGATGGATCCGCGCGCCGGGAATCGTCCAATAGAGCGCCACGCAGAGCAAAGCCCAGAAAAAGATAGCGGGCGCGGCGGTTTCGTTGACGTTCGCCAACATGCCGGGCGAGAACGTTTGCAGCAGGTAGTAGAGGATGACCTTATAAAGTTTTTCAAATATGCCACTCGCGCCGCCGGAATCGAAACGCGCATAGCTGCCGGGAGAAATCACGAACAGAAATCCTCCCAATCCCGCCCCTAAGACGCCGGCGTATTTCCATCGTTCGTTTTTCCAGCCATTCGCTTTTGTCAGCGGGTAAAGATAAGCGATCTGGCCCCAAAACAATCCGGCCGATAAATGAACGCGAATGTTTGCCGCCAGAAAACTCACAATGAAGAGGAAAAGAGAAGCGCATCTCCGGGCGCCGGGCGATAGCTGGCCTGCTCTGGGAAGATAAACGCAATGGAAAGCAATGATCGTCAAGATCAGGAATTGCCCCAGCGAGTAAAGCGACGCGCCGGCTTTCATGAATATAGTCTGGCCGATCGCGGGCAGGCAGAACCAAAGCACGCTCAGAATCAGCGCGAAGCGCAGCACGTCGTTCTTTCTGGCGGTTAGGAACCGCCCCAAGGCGCACGAAATTCCCAGGTACACGGAAACCAGAAAAATCACGCCTGTCGCGCAGCTGGAAAAACGAATCGCTGTGGGCGAGGAATACATCCACCAGTTGAGAAGGCATTCCCATCCCCATCCCCAGGTCAGATAACCCCATTTCAAGAAGGCGAATGGCGCATGCTCTTTCGCCAAATTCGCAAGCGAATAATCATCGGCGATCATCGGGGTCAGCGCGCCCGTTAAAAGCAGAAGGGCTGCGGCCAACGCCAACAATATCAGAATGATTGAGTAGCTAATGATTGAAAAAATTCCGCGATTCATTTTCTTCATCCGCACGATCCGCAACAGCAACGGCGGTTCTCCGGAATATGAATAACTGCCGGGCATTCGATTCGCTGGCAGTCGTGAACCAGTAACGCCCGCATGTGAGCTATTGTGCGAGGTTCGGCAAAGTCAAGCGCAAAGATTCCGCAGGCAAAAATTCCGTTTGCCTCCGCCCTCCCCAATTGGCAGAGTGAGCGCCGCTGGCAGGGAATATTTTTGAGTCATGCATGCGGATTTTTATGCCTTCGCCTGTGTTTGATGATGCGCTGAATTCTGCGAGCCATGCGGATTTGCGTCCGCTCGTTTCCGTCGTGCTTCCGGTCTATAACGGCGAGGCGTTTGTCGAGCGCGCGCTGCGTTCGTTTCTTGCGCAAACCTGGCGGCCGATGGAATTGCTGATTGTCAATGACGGCTCCCAGGACCGGACGGCGGAGGTTCTGGCGCCCTGGATAGAAAAACTCAACTCCGATTCCTCACAGCGGGTTGCGGTCCGATATTTCGAGCAGGAGAACCAGGGCCAGCCCGCCGCCACCAATCGCGCCATCGAGGAAGCGCGCGGCGAATTCGTCGCGCTGCTGGACGCTGACGACGAATGGCTGCCCGAGCACGTCGAGAA
>JAPLSP010000156.1 GCA_026398575.1 Candidatus Sumerlaeota bacterium
AACAGCTTTTCATACATGCGCGCGTTCTCGACCCGGTCCTTGTTGGCCTCTTCCAAATCTTCGATCTTCAGGTCCAGATAGACGGCTTGGATCGCGTCCAGACGGCTGTTGAAGCCGATCATCTCATAAGCGCCGCCCATCCGCTCGCGTCCATGATCGCGCAACATCAACGCCTTTCGATAATTCTCTTCGTCATTGGTCGTCAACATGCCGGCGTCGCCGATGGCGCCCAGGTTGCTGGCCGGGTCGAAGCCGAAGCAGCCGAATTTCCCCAAAGCGCCGCAGAATTGCTCCTCGATCTCCGCGCCGGCGGCCTGCGAAACGTCTTCGATCACCTGAAGGCCGCGCGCGTTGGCGAGCTCCATGATGCGCGCCATGTCGCATGCCTTCCCGAAAAGGTGAGTCGGAATAATGGCTTTGATCTTGGGCGACAGCGCTTCTTCGATCTTGTCCGGATTGATGCAGAAGGTCTTGGGGTCAATGTCCACCAGAATCGGCTTGGCGCCCGCGCGAAAGACCGAGTCGGCGACGTGCATGGGCGCGAATCCCGGGCAGATGACTTCATCGCCCTCGCCGATAGACAGCAGTTTGAGGGCAAAGAAGAGCGCGTCGGCGCACGAATTGACTCCGACAGCGTAGTTGCAGCCGACAAACTCCGCAAAGGCCTCTTCAAAATCAGAAACCGTCTTCGTCAGGATGAACTGGCCGCTATCGAGCAGGTCATTGACTTTTTCGATGAATTTGTCCCGCAAATGGGCATGTTGCAGCGGGATGTCAGCAAATGATATGGCCATTATCCATTCTCATTTCGTGAAAAAGGTTTTATGCGCCAGCGCGCCGCCGGATTTCCGTATCTCGAACCGAAAAAGAGGGGGGATTATAACCGCCTGAGAGCCTTCGTCAACCCAAAAGCACGCAAGACCTGTATCGGATCGTCAGGTTTTTCAGTTGCCGCCATTCCAAAACGCGCCAACCATGGGAGATTTTCTGAATGCAAGCCGGCGATTTTCCCGATAAACTCCTGTCGTGCGCACGATAATCCCGCAAGGACGCTTGATTTCCCCCACGTTGTTGTTCTATCAATTGGCGCATGCGGCGGCGCGATTTAGGCGGGCGACTCTATGTTCAAAATTATTCATTTTTCGGATTTGCACGTCTGGCGCGATCGCGGGATGGACGGCGATGTGACCCTGCGGCGGTTGCTGGGGCGAATCAATCTCTGGATCAATCGCCGCAAGCAGTTCCCGCCTATATGCGGACGCAGAATTCTGGAAGTCATTGCGACGCGCGACAGCGACCTGCTGCTTTTCAGCGGCGACGCGGCCACCGCTTCGCTGAAAGATGAATTCGAGGCGGCGCGCGAGCTGTTGGCGCCGTTGCGCAAAAAATGGGGCGAACGCTTTATCCTGATTCCCGGCAACCATGACCGCTTTACGCGCCGCGCCGCGCGCGAACGGCTCTTCGAAAATATCGTGCTCGGCTCTTCCGGACCGGCGGCCTACCCCTGCGCGCGGACCATCAATTCGCGGATCGGCCTCGTGCTGATTGATGTGGCGGCGCCGCAGGCGCTGATCTCGCGCGGAAAGCTCTCGCCGCGCGACATCCACAAAATCGCCGCGCTCGTCGAGGAACAGCGGCGCAAGACCCCGTTCGTCATCGTCATGGGACACTATCCCCTGGCCTATCCCCACGGCATCGGGGCGCATTGGCAGCACCGCCTTCCGCGCGCAAGCCAGCTGCGCCACGCCCTGGCCGAGGCCGGCGCCGCCCTCTATCTTCATGGACACAAGCATTATCGCTGGGCGCTGCAGCCGGACGCCGGAGCGCACATGCTCTGCGTCAACTCCGGCCCGGCGGGAATGAAATCCGACAACCCGCTCAAGAGCGCGGGATTCGTGGAAATCCTTCTCGATCCGCCGAAGGTGGTTTCCATTCAGGCCACCGTCCTCGACGCGCACGGAAAGCCGTCCGAGTTTCCCTTGGATTTGCCCGGATGAGCGCCGCCCGGATGAGCGCCGCCCGCATGAGCGCCACAAGGATGAGCGCCACAAGGATGAGCGCCACCAGGATGAGCGCCACCAGGATGCGTTTTTCGCGATATGGGCATTTTCAATGAAGCGCGACATTCACGATAATCGTATGGCCCTTGCGCATCGCGCGCGCCTGGAGTTAGGACGTTTGAATCCCCCGAAGGGGGTCTGGTGTTTGGCTATCCTTGGGCGTTCCCCCGAAGGGGGTGAACTATCATAGCCGTGGGTGAAGCGAAGCG
>JAPLSP010000586.1 GCA_026398575.1 Candidatus Sumerlaeota bacterium
CGCGCGCGCTGGTTCAGGCCGGCTTTGATGTCATGGAGCTGACCCCGCTCAAACGGCGGCTGGAAGACGTTTTCCTCAGTTTGACGGAGACACGGACAGACACGGACGGGACACGGACAAACACGGACGAGACGCCGACAAACACGGACAGCGCGAAGGACAGACAATGATCTTCTGGGCCTTGCTCAAATTCGAATGGAAAAAGACGATGCGGATGCGCACGACATATATCGCATTCCTCGCCGCCGCGCTTCTGGTTGTGATCATCGAGTTCGGGCTTTTCCTCATCGGAAGCCGCTCGCCGCTGGCGAAAAGTTTTCGCGCGTTCGACTTCAACCTCTCGTGGATCATCAACGGCTACACTGCGACGCAAATCTCCATGCTGGTCGCTTTCATCATCCTGATCGCCCCGATGACGATCATGACCTTCGCCCGCCAGGTCGCCGGCGAAAACCAAAGCGGAACGCTCCGTCTTATTCTCAGCCGCCCGATCAGCCGGTTTGCGCTGCTCAACGCCAAGTTCATTGTCTGCATGACCTATTCGGCGTTGTTGATGGGCTTCTTCTTTGTCTTTTCTTATGGATTGGGGACGATGCTGTTCGGATGGACCGAGTCGGTATCGGTGCCGGATCGCAGGGATTTGAACTTCGGACGCCTTTCGCCGGAATATTCTTCTCTCAACGCGAAATCAGGCGGCAGCGGAAGACGCGGCGGAGGATGGGCGCCGCCGGGCTTTGACTATCGCAAAACAGCGGACGCGCTCGCGATGCGCAATCAGATCGAAGCCGAGTTGCGGAAACTGCTTATCAGCCCGTGGCAGTGCCTTCGGCGGCTCGCGCTGGCGTGGGTGCTGACTTCCTGGGCGCTCTTCACCCTCGGCGCGCTTGCCCTTGTCTATTCCACCCTCAACCGCTACCCCATCGCCGCCATGGCCTTGACGCTCGCCACCTTTTTCCTCGTTTTCATCCTGCAGCAACTGGCCACGCTGGAGAGCCTGCTCATTCCGATGTTCACTTCGATCGAGCCCTATCTTTTCACCAAGGCGATGGGCTATTGGTCCGCGTGCTTCAAGTCGGCGATAGACTGGAAGGAGATCGTGCACGGCCTCTGGTTGCTGGGCGCATATACCCTGGCTTTCTTCGCCCTTGCGCAGTTCCTCTTCCGCCGCCGCGATATCACAAGCTGATAGCGAAAGGCGTACAATGAAGCATCCATGAATTCCGCAGATTTGATGGGAAGGGAAGAATGAGATATTTTTGCTCTGCAATCCCGCGGATGTCCGCGACATCGCTTTTCTTGCTGTGCCTCTGGGCGGCGGTCGCGCAGGAATTTCCGATCAGCCCTTACGCCGATCCGGCGCAGCTCGATTGCCCTTGGCCGAAGATGAGCCATTATAAGCAACCCTGGCGCGGCTACTTGGAGACGCGGCCGGGCGTGGACTTCCTCAACGGAATCGGCGTCAATCTGCACATTCCCAATGAGTCGCAGGACCTGGCGATCCGCCTGCTGGCTGAAACCGGCATCCGGACGTTTCGCATCGAAATCGGCTGGGGCTCGATGGCGTGGGATGAAACCAAGTTCAACGGAGAAGAGAGCCTGCGGCGGAAGCTGGAATTATGCGCGCGCTATAATATCCGCCCCACCCTGTTGCTTAATGCCCATCAAGGCGTTCCGTGTCCGGTGAAGTTTTTCAATCGCCGATTAGTGGCCGATGCGCCGCTGGGCTCGCGCTCGGTGCGATTGAACAACGCCAAGGACCTAGTCGTTGGTCGCTCGGGCTTGAGCGAACTGACCACATACTGGGCTGCCGAGGCGCTGATCACTCGTGTGGACGAGGCGTCCGGCGAAGTTTGGCTCAGCAAGCCACTGCCCAAGGAACTCAAGGCCAGCGATGTGAAGATGGCCACGCTCAAGTATGCGCCGCTGCATCCGGTCGGAATGCCCGAATTTGATGAAACAGCCACCGGCTGGACGCGCTACGCGCTGCGCGCCTGCCGCCTGGCGCGCGAGGCAGGCGTCAAGGACTTCGACATCGAGATTTGGAACGAGCTGACCTTCGGCACACATTTCCTCAACATCAACGATTATTATGACAAGGCCGCGCCCAAGATCAGTGGAAAGATACCGGACTTCCTCAATCGCGGTGGAAGCTGCTGGGAGTTGGCGCGCCGCACCGTCGAGGCAGTGAAGAAGGAATCCCCGGCGGTCCGCTGCATCTGGGGTTTTTCGAACACAACCTTCTATCACTGCAAGATTGAAAATCTGCCAGCCGGCATGGACGGGCAGAGCTATCACCCTTATGGGACAGGGACGCGCGCCTTTGACGGCAAACCACCGCGCAAGGATCAACCGCCGGTCGAGGGATTTGTTCCGATGTATGAAATCCGCATGATGGAAGGCTGGGCGCCGACGTTCATCCAGACCGAATGCCTGATCCGCCTGTTGCGGCCGGATCAGCGGCTTACGCAGCATCCGGCCGGAGTCTCGCGATTCTATCACTACATGACCGAGCACGGCGTCCTAGCCAAAGAATGCGGCGCGACGGACGAGGCGGGCGCCTGGCGGCTCAAGACGCTGTGCGCGCTACGCTCGTATTGCCTGTGGCTCAACAAGGGCATGGACGCGCTGCACTACTTCGACGCCTTCGAAGCGGACCCCATGTCGTTCGGATTGCTGCCGGCGAACCTCAAGCGCCTGCCCGCCGACGCGAAATTCGAAGACGTGGCGACGCCTCCAATGCGTGCGATTCGCGCCCTGACGCGCGCCTTCGAGGGCGTTGAGCCGCTGGCGCAAGTGCGCGCGGTGACGGTCGAGGCAACGGCGCTCGGCGAACAAACAAAAATCTTTGAAGGCGACGCGACGCATCCGCTGCTCTGGAACCGCGAAGCGCTGGCCGTTTTGCCGTTTCAGGTGAACGCGCGCAAGCACGTCATCGCCGTTTACGTCATGACGCGCGACGCCGTCAAGCCTTTCGCTCCCGCGCGATTCCGGCTGAAGATCGCCGGCGCGGCGGGCCGCGGCGCGAAGTATTTCGATCCGATTGAAAACAAATCCATCCCCGTAGAATCCGCGCCGGCAGGCTCAACCGGCGTAGAGGTCGTCATCCCCGTGGCGGATTATCCTCGCTTACTTATTCTTGAGTGATTATTCAGACGCCAATGCTGCCTTTGTGCTCTGAGTCAGAAATTCAGTGACGTGTTTTTGCTTATGGGACGAGCGCAATGCAGTCGGAAGCTGCGCCAGCTTTTGGAGTAAGGTGGCTTGCCGCCTTCTTTTTTGCGCCAAGGCCATTGAAACGCCAAAAAGAAGGCGGCAAGCCACAAGCGTATGACGGTTTTTGGGGCTTTAATGCTTGCAAACGTAAGGGTTTCATGGTTGAAGGAAGCCGTCGTTTCGCAAAGCGGTCTCACTTGCGAATGTTCTTTGACAACTTCCCG
>JAPLSP010000551.1 GCA_026398575.1 Candidatus Sumerlaeota bacterium
GCGCAAAAAGAAGGCGGCAAGCCACAGTACTCCAAGAGCTGGCGCCGCTCCCATCTGCATTAACCAACCCCGGGATTGAATCTGAGTTATCTTCCGCAATCAGCCGCCTGAATCCACAATTTCACGCGCGAGCTGGGACCAACGGTCGAAGCGCTCGGGGTGATTTTCGCATGTGTGGGTGTCTTTCAGAATGATCTCCAGGGCGCAGTCGTGATCGCGCGCGACGTCCACGGCGCGCTGGAGGTAGCGGCGGATATGGTCTTCGTTGAAGGCGCCCACCAAATGCGCCGGTTGCGGCTTCCAGGAGAAGATCGCGCGACGCCCCGCAAGCTTGCGCGCGCAGGCTTCCACGTTGGCAAACGGCGAGACGGAGATGCGGCGGATGTTGGGGATCGCCAGGACGTCGTCCATCTTCAGCGTCAGGTCCTCGCAGCAGCCGTAGCCGGTCAGGCCGAACGGCGCGAGCAGGCGCTTTTCGTATTGCAGGGAGAATTCGCGGTGCATTTCGGGCGAGACCTGCGCCAGTTCCTGCGCCTCGGCTGAAGCCCACATATCGCGCGGCTGGATATGGATGGGGTTATAATCCGATGGCGGGAGTTCATCCGTATAGCCGACGCCGCCCGAGGAGTGATAGGTTCCGTCGTTGTTGAGGTCGAGCAAATTTAATTCGATGTATTGCTGCATCAGGCGGCGGTGTCCTTCTTCGAGCAGGGTCATCGCTTCATGCAGCCAGGCGGGCTCTTCCGCCATGTCGAGCATGACCTGCTCCAGCCCGCGCCAGCTCGTGTAGAGCGCCATGAGATGAAACGAGACGTGCTGAATTCCTTTCAGCTGCACGTCGAGAATATCGTCGAGCAGGTCCCGCGCCTCTTCCAATCGCCAGGCGGTTTCTTTTTCGTAATGCTTCACTTCCGGGAAGCGGATTTTCTTCAGGTCCGCAGGGGTGAAGATAACCGGATCGAACCCGCGCGCGCCGAGGGCGTGCGGGGCGGGCCGCCATTTGGCCTGAATTCCCCAATGCGAGGCGCCGTTGATGGCCTTCGGGACCAGCCAGGTATTCTCGACCGGCAGATCGGTTTGGAAATGCTCATGACAATAGATGCGCGAACGGAGCTGCCCTTCCATGCGGCGCGTCTCCTCCGTTTCGCATTTCAGAGACGCCTCGGGCAAGAGTTCGCGCCATGAGCCTTCCGGGAAGATCAGGATCATGGAGCGTGTTTTTTGGAGGCAGTTGTGCTTTTTCCAGAGTTCGCGGCGTTCGGCCATGACGGGCAGGCCGGCGATTTCTGCCACGCGCCTGGCCAGATCGCGGAGAATATGACAGTCGGAGGTGGAGATCATAGAGGCGGCTCATTTGCATAAGGATATGAGGAATTGTGAATCGCGGAGCGGGGCGCGCGCAATGCAAGATTCATGAGAACAGAATTCATGCAGGCAAGATTGCGATGGACTCGGACGAGGGATTTCCAAAATACTGATGAGGATATGCTTGCTGCGAAGCGAAGAGGTAGTTGTCTTTAACAGAATGATGAAAAACAGTATCATTCTGTTTTTCATTATTCTGTTAAGGAAGCGCCAATAAGGA
Source organism: Candidatus Sumerlaeota bacterium (assembly GCA_026398575.1). The sequence goes on from JAPLSP010000551.1 coordinate 1,586, forward strand.
TTTTGCGCTATGAAACGAATTGCGATTCTAGGGTCCACGGGTTCGATCGGCGTCAAGGCGCTGGAGGTGATTCAGGATTTTCCCGACTACCTGTGCGTGGTCGCGCTTTCGGCCCGCTCGCGCGTTGATTTGCTGACCGAACAGGCCGTGCGATTCAACCCGGACATTATCAACGTGACCCGGGCGACCGAGGAAATCCCGCTCTTGAAAAAGCGCTTTTCAGGGCGCGTGACGCGGGGCCCGGAAGGACTTGTGGAGCTCGTACGCGAAACGCAGGCGGATTTGCTGCTGGTCGCGACCGTGGGCGCCGCCGGGATATACCCCACGCTGGCGGCTATCGAGCGCGGCCTGACCGTCGCGCTGGCGAACAAGGAAGTCCTCGTGACGGCGGGCCGGATCGTCATGAGCCGGGCGCGCGAGAAAGGCGTCCGCGTCCTGCCGGTGGACAGCGAGCACAACGCCGTGGCGCAGTGCCTGATGGGAGAGAAGATGGAATCCGTGCGGCGCCTGATCCTGACGGCGTCGGGCGGCCCTTTCCGCGATTGGGACCCGAAGCGAGCGGCCGAGGCGAGCGTCGAGGAAGCGCTGGCGCATCCAACGTGGAACATGGGCCCGAAGATCACGATTGACTCGGCGACGATGATGAACAAGGGCTTCGAGGTGATCGAGGCGCAGTGGCTCTTCGGCCTGCCACTCGATAAAATCCAGGTTGTCATTCACCGGCAAAGCCTCATCCATTCGATGGTGGAATTTTGCGATGGCTCTGTGATCGCGCAGATGGGCCCGGCCGATATGTATTATCCGATTCAAAATATCTTGTTGCATCCGGAGCGCGTTGCGAACAAGCATTCGCCCCTCGATTTCGCGGCGCTCGGCGCGCTGACGTTCGAGGAAATTTCGCTCGAGCGGTTCCCGTGTCTGCGCCTCGCCTTTGAGGCGGCGCGCGCGGGTGGAACAGCGCCGGCGGCGCTCAACGCGGCCAACGAGGTGGCGGTGGAAGCCTTTCTGGCCGGCGGCATCCGTTTTGGCGCGATTCCCCGGATCATTGAGGAAGTCCTGTCGCAGCATAAGGTTACGAGCGGCGAATCGCTTGAAGAGATCGAAGTGGCCGACGCGCACGCCCGTGCGATTGCGGCGAAGATCATTGCGAAGCTGCAATGAAATTTGACTGAACGAGAGATTGAAGATGGAATGGTTATTGAACGGCTGGAATCTTGCGACTGCCACGGCGGCGGGCGAGCCCATTACGGTAGTGAGCATCCTGTTGAGCGCCTGGTATTGGGCGCAAGTGGTCCTGATGTTCGCGGTGGTCATTGTCATCCACGAATTGGGGCATTTCGTTTTCGCCAAGATGTTCGGCGTCAAGGTTGAAAGCTTCAATGTCGGCTTCGGCAGCAAGCGCCTCTGGTCCAAGCGCATCGGCGAAACCGAATATTCGATCCGGCCCTGGCCGCTGGGCGGATTCGTCCAGCTGCACGGGCGCTTCCGGCCGGAGGAAATGGCGGAGTTGGAAGGAACGCCGGCGGAAGGCGGCAAGGACACCGCGAAGGACAGCAAGGACGGCAAGGACAGCAAGGGAACTGAAAAGAGCGGGGGCGATGCCGCGAAGGATGCCGCGCAAGATGCAGCAAAAACGGGCGGCAAACGGTCGGTGGCGGAGATGACCTATGACGACGCCCGCGCCTTGCGTGAAAAACCTTATCCGGTCAAGGTGCTGGTTTTCAGTGGCGGCGTGCTGTTTAACTTTGTTTCCGTCGCGCTCATGTTCTCTGCCATGTTCATGTTCGGCAAAGCGCGCCAGTTGCCCCAGCCGGCATGGCTCAATGACATCCCGACGACCTCGCCACTGTATCAAGCCGGCTTGAGGGGATATGACCGGGTCATCGAACTCAACGGAGAGAAAATCAACAGGGATTATGAATTGCTGTATCGGTTGGATTTACTTAAGAAGGACAAAGACGCCAAATATCTGACCCTCAAAATCGGTCGCATCGGAAGGCCGCTCGCGGACGATCCCACCACGGGAAGCGCGGAAACAACGATGACGATCCAATTGCCGAATGATTCGTCGCTGATAGATGCAATTGAGAAGACGGATATATTTCACACCGTCATTGTCGGCCAGGCGCTTCCCGACTCGCCGGCGGCCATGGCCCAGATCAAGGACAAAGACCGTATTTTGGCCATCAACGGGCAACTCATTCGTTCGAGAGCGGAAATGATCCAGACCATCAGCGCGAATCCTGAAAAAGAAATCACGCTTTCCATCCTGCGCGGCGCGCAGCGATTGAAGATTCCGGTCGTTCCCAAAAAAGTTGTAGAAACCGACGGCGCAAAGGTGGGACGCATTGGCGTGAACGTGGAACAAGGCGATTATGAATTCATTCGCACGTCGAATCCCGTCAGAGCGCTCTCGCTGGGGTTCAGCGAAGCCTGGGACAGCCTGGCCAAACAGACCAGCGCGTTGGGCAAGCTCTTCGGGAAGATGAAGATGAAGGAAATCCACCAGAACGTGGCCGGCCCGGTGGGAATCCTCAGCATGGGGCATCAGAGCGCCGAAATGGGCTTTGGCTATTTGCTGGACTTCCTGGGCCTGCTGAGCATCGCATTGGTGATCTTCAATATCCTGCCCATTCCGCTGCTGGACGGCGGGCATATTGTGCAGGCGACGATCGAAGTCGTGATTCGCCGTCCAATCCCGATGCGCGTTTTGATTTGGGTCTATAACGGAGCGCTGTTTCTGCTGGCGGCGTTTGTGCTCTGGGTCACCGCCGGCGATCTGATGCGCGTAGGCCGGCAATGGGGCAAGAATCCCGACGCGCAGCCTCCCGCGGCGGTTTCCCCCGCGCCCGCCGCCAAGCCCACTTCCGCGACTCTGGAAGTAACCTCAGGCTCGGGCGTCGCCGTGCAGCCGGCCAAATAGCCCAAATCATAAGGGCAGCCCAGCCAGCCGACAGCTATTCATCGCTTGTGGTCTTTCAATTTCGGTCCAACGGACGTGCCCATCCCCGAAGGGGATGAACAATCATAGCCGTGGGTGAAGCGAAGCGAACCCACGGATACGATGAGTGCAAAAGCAGGTCCCCGGAGGGAGCCAACACAGATCAAGCAGCATGCTACATTTCATTTACGCGTTCCGAATTGGCTCAGCAAAGAATTGCTCTTGCGACGGCGTTGGCCCCCTTCGGGGACCGATGTTTCTTTCGCCTCTACCGTGGGTTCGCTTCGCTTCACCCACGGCTATGATTGTAATTCCCCTTCGGGGAAAAAATGTCCAAACCCCTGCTCCTGCAAAAGCAGTCTGCAAAGAAGAGCCGAATGAAGCCGGCTAATACGACAACTGGCTTGCCACATTAACACTCGTCACTTTATTTTGGACAACGAAGTCTTCCAATCATAGATCATCACGGCGCCAATTCATAGCACATCACCGCTCCATGCTGGGCGGCGAGCGCGGCGACGTCGGCGGTGAAGACGAGCGCGCCGCCTTCGGATTTCGCGGGAATTTCCGCCAGGCGCTTGCCGCTGGTTGAAAGCGCCCAGACTTTGCAGCGCGCGGGGTCCGCCATCTTCACCTTCACCGTGGCCTTGCCGGCGCGAACCAGATGCGGCAGCTTGCCCCACGAAAGCAACGTTTTCATTTCGCGTTCCGAATACTTGATCTCCGAGTTCTGCAAATCCGTCAGATGGGTGACCAAAATTCGCCCGCTCGAAGCGATGGGCTTGCCGTCGAGCGCGCTGGCCCAGACGGTAGCCGGAGCGTCCTGCATCGCCACGGAAACGCCCGCCGCTGTTTCGATCGTCTCGCCCGCCGGCGCATAACCGCCCGCCGTCCGGGGCGTGTCAAGAATCATGATATCGCGCGGCGCGTCAATCGTGACTTCGCCGTTCTCGCTGCGATACAGGCGCTTGGCAGGAGAGGTGGGATTGTCGCTCGCAAGGATGCCGCGCTTGCGCAGGAGATCCATTATCGTCGCGTCATCGAGTTTGTAGGGGTCTAGTCCGGCGGCGACAGCGTTGGCAGGCATATATGCATTGGCCTTGGTCGCCCATGCGATGGGCAGCGCAGCGTCGTAGGGCAATGGCTTCGACAGGTCGTTGACAACGCGCGTGCCGATGCGCGTGATCCACGCGGCCCAATGCCAGTTGGCGGCCAGTTTGGGGATTTTCGAGGGAGGCTGCGCCATATCCTGCGGCGTTATGACAATGGCGACGCTGTGCGGCGCGGGCTTGAGGTCGCCGCGCAGAAAGAGGCACAGCGCGGCGCGTTCGGCGGCCTGCCCGAGCGGATCGCCGGCCATGTCGAAATAACCGAGCGCCCCCGGACTGAAGAGACTGCCGCGATTGTGGCTGTAGGCGAAGCGCCAGATTCCGCCCCAGTCCTGCAATGCGCCGAGCGCGCCGGTCAGGATGCCGCCGACGCCGCGAAAGCGCCCCGGCGCGGAGTAATTGTATTCGGTCACGGTGAAGGGTTTGTCGAAAAGGCGCGTGAATGCGAGGGAGCGTCCGCCCGAAGCGCCGCCCGCAATGGGGCTGGAGTTTCCGCAGCGGCTGGGCAGGCTCCACTGTTTTTCGATGAATTGCGGATGGTCCACGTAGAAGTGGTCATCCACGTAGTCGAATTCCGCGCGAGCGGTTTGATCCGGCACGAAATTGGTCCACGAGCTCATATTCGACAGCAGCGCCTTGGTTCCGATGTCTTTGCGCAGGTAGTCGCGCATGGTCTGCATGAAGTCGCGTTCAGCGTCGGCGAGGAAGACGATGAAATCCCGAATCCGCAGCGATGAGTCATAGATATCCGGCGCGAGAGCCACGGAACCGGCAGCCGGATCCTCTTCCGATTTGAGTTCCTTGCCCCACGAGGCGGCCAGGCTGGCTCGGTCCTTGTAACGCTTGACGAGCCACTGATTCCATGCGGCGCCCCACTCGGGAATATCTTTCATCATGCCCACGAAATTTCCGAAGTTGCCTTCATTGATGAGCGCGAGCCATGCAAGCCCCGGTTCCTGCGCGTAGGTGCGCTTGGTGTAAGGGTTGACGTGCGTCAACAGCGCGCGCGTGAAAGCCTTGTAGCTTTCCATCGCCTTCGGGACGACGGGCACGCGAATCTTGTATTCATTCATGGCGTCTTTTTTCATCCCGCGATCCTGCGTGGCGCCAGCCTCATCGAGTTTGACCGGGCGCGAGACGAAAAGATCGGTTGTCACGTAGATGCCGCGCTTATAGCACGCCGCGAGAAGGTAATCGAGCTTGTCCAGGCTGTCGGTGTTCAGCGTGACGGTGTTGGGCTGACCTTTGACGAGTTCGCCTTCGTAGTGATGGACGCGGATGGCGTTATAGCCCAGGCGCGCCAGGCGTTCGGCGAGTTTGTCCGATTCTTCATGCGTCAGATAAAGGGCGCTGAAGCAGAAATTTACGCCATAAAAGCGGCGCGGAGTCTGCGGGTCTTTTTCGAAAGCGAAATGCCCGTCCGAACGCGCCACGACCCAGCCGTTCTTACCGGCCGGAGCGTCCTGCATGCCCTGATTCGAGAAATCCAGCGCCGAGCCGGCGTCAATATCGAGGCTGAGCTTGAGCGGAACCCAATCCGGCCCGGCGGTGATCGTCACGGGCTTATCCACTTCGATCTTGAGCCCGCTGGTGGCCGCCAGCGTGAACGCGATTTTCTCGGCCTGGCCTTTTTTCATCTCCACCTTGCTCGCGCCAATGCGGATGACGAACGACTCGCTCCATTGGCGGTTATCCTGGAGCAGCGTCGCGATGGGAGCGGCGAATGTAAATTGGAGCGCCTCGCCGCCCGTCAAATCCAGCGTCAGGTTCTTCATGGCGGAACTATGGAGGCCGGCGTCTTTATATTGCGCCGGGAAAACGCCGGACTTGTCGTCGGCCTTCCACTTGCCGCCCGCGAGAACCGGCGTGGGACAGGTGAGAGACACATTGAGCGAGTTGAGCGTCATATCTTGCGAAGCGGTGAAATTATACACGGCATGAATCACACCGCCCTCGCCGAGTGTGAAAACGGCATCGCCCTCCACGTCTCCGCCCGACGGATTCTTGATCTTAAGGGCGCAGGTATTTGAACGCGCGTCGGAAGATTTCTGGCTGCCGGTGGCCTCCGTGCTGCGCCACGTCATATCATAAAGCCCCGCGCGCAAGCTCCCAACCTGCTGCGATCCCAGGGTCAGTTCGATCGCGCCGTCTTTGGTGATAACGGCCTTGAGAGGGCCTTTGGACGCCGAAGAACTTTTGCCGCCCGTCGTCTGCGCTGCAGAGATGTGAGCGGACAGAATCGTTGCGACCATCGCAAACGCCAGAGCGCCGAAGCGCCGCGCGCCAAGGGGGAATAACATGATAGATCTCCTTATTAAATTAGCTTGCAAGACTTTCATCGCAGGCATGGCGCCAGTCAAGCGGCATTGGGTGATTCGGGTGATTTGAGATTTGTCGGGTGCGCTCTCCGGTGTAGCCGCTCTATAAGCGCAAGACTTTTGTCGTTGGGCGACGAAGAGCGGTATCCATTCAGATTGGCGCCGCATGGTAGGCCGCTCCGCTCC
>JAPLSP010000538.1 GCA_026398575.1 Candidatus Sumerlaeota bacterium
CGCAGGCGGCCAAGATGATGGATGAGTTGAAAAAGAACTTGCAGAACAATTCCGTGTCCGATCAGGAAAAAGCGGCAATCCAAAAAGAGTTGAAGATGCTGGCCGGACAGTTGGGACCCGAGACGCCGGCAGGCAAGGCGCTGGCCAAGGCGTGCGAGAACATGAGCGCAGGCCAGTTCAACAGCGCGCTGGCCAACCTTGAAGAAGGCGGCGCCGCCCTGCTCGACATGGAGGCCATGCTTCAGGAATTGAAGGCGCTCGATTCGCTCCAATACGATATGGACGCCCGCAAGCTTGCCCTGTGCGGCAAGGCTTGTTTGTGCGAAGGATGCAAAAACGGCAAACCGTGTTTGGGCGGGAATTGCCCGGGGTGTCAGGGCGTCGGCGAGTGGACCGCGGGCGACAGCCGCAATCAAGGCAATGGCATGGGACGCGCGGGGATCGGGCAGGGAGGCATCGCCCGGAGCGCGCCCAACAATGTCGCCTTTCAACAGAAGCGCATCCAGGGAAACATAGCGCCCGGTGAGATCATCGCCAAGATGAAAGTCCCTGGCACGCAAATGCCCGGCGAAGCCAGCGTCTCTTATGAGCAGATGCGCGAGATGGCCAAGCAGCAGGCCGAAGACACCATCCAGAACGACGTGATGCCCCTGGAGCATCGCGCCCTGATCCGGGATTATTTCGCCGCGATCAAAGAATCCGGAACCGAACAGAAGAAATGAAAACCAGCCGTCGCCTTTTCATGCATGCATACAGCCAACGAGAAATGAATCTTGAGCCAGCATGATCGCCACAAAACGCGCGGAAAAACACGAAAGAATTTTTTCGTGTTTTTTTGCGTTTTATTGGGCGAAGCGCTTTGTTTATCACTTCTCGCGATCCTGTTCGCCTGTTCGCGTACATCCAGCGCGCCCAAATCCGGCGGCGCCGGTTTGCAGCCGGAAGTCATCGGTTCGCGCGGGCGATTGCCGGGGAGTTTATCCTTCCCCCGCGGAATTGATTTTCTTTCCGATGGCCGGATGGCCGTCACCGACCGCACGGGGCGCATTCAATTGCTTTCACCCGAAGGCAAGCCCCTGCGCGATTGGCTGGTTCCCCGATATGACAGCGGCACGCCCACGCGGGTTCGCTTCGATGAGACGCAGTCGAGCGAAACGACTCTGCTCATCGCCGATACGCACTATAGCCGCATCCTGCGCTATTCGCTGGAAGGCAAGCTGCTCCTGCAATTCGGCGAATACGGCGAGGCGCCCGGCAAGATGATCTATCCGACCGACATTGCGCTGAATCCAAAGGGCGAGATATATATCACCGAGTACGGCGTGCACGACCGCGTGATGAAGTTCACGCGCGAAGGAGTGTTCATCAAGCAATGGGGTGATTTCGGAACGGCGCCGGGCCAGTTTCAGCGTCCGCTCGCGCTGATCTGGGCGCCGCCGGACCGTTTGATTGTCGCCGACACGTGCAATCATCGAATCCAGGTGTTTTCCGAAGAGGGGCAATTGCTCGAAGTATGGGGCGGACCCGGCGCCGGACCCGGCCAGTTCAATTATCCGTACGATCTTTGCCGGGACGCCGGCGGAATGATTTATGTCTGTGAATATGGCGCCAACCGCATTCAGCGGCTGACGCCCGAGGGAAAACCCAATGGCGTTTTTGGCGAAGCCGGGCGGCGCCCGGGGCAATTCGCCGCGCCGTGGGGCATCGCTTTGGCGCCGAAGGGGCGGATCGCCGTCGCCGATACGGAGAACCACCGGATACAGATATTTGATGCTGGGAAAATATTCGCGGGGGGGAAGTGATTGTGGGTTGTGCATATAGAACACGGATGCGACGGATATGGCGGATATTCACGGATTTTTAATCCGTGACGATCCGCCATATCTGTCGCATCCGTGTTCTATACAACAAAAGCTTACCCATTCATCAATACCCGCTCTCAATCAGGATCGAACACAATCACAATGCTCATCGAATTCGCTTATCCTGAATTCCTATGGCTGCTCGTGCCGCTCGCGGCGCATGCGGTGTGGATGGCGCGCCGGCTGGCGGGCCTTGCGCGCGGGCGCCGCTATACAGCGCTGGCCGTCCGGTTGCTGATTCTCACCGCGCTCGTGTGCGCCGTGGCGGGGATGAAGGTGTCGTTTGCCTCCAAGGACCTGACCGTTTTCTTTGTCGTGGATGATTCCGACAGCGTCCCGCGGGCGCAGAGGGATTACGCCAAAGCTTTCATCCAAAGCGCACACAAGCAGATGAGCCTCCACGACCGCCAGTGGATTCTGATGTTTGGCGCGGACGCCTGCATCGAGCAGACCAACGATTCGCAGCCGGAATTCGAGGCGCCGGCCGCGGTGGTCAAGCGCTCGGGATCCAACATCGCCAACGCGCTGCAGCTGGCCCTGGCCTGCGCTTCGGGAGCGGCGCAGAAGCGGATCGTCCTCCTGAGCGACGGCAATCAGAACGCCGGAAGCGCGGAGGAAGCCGCGCGCGCGGCCGTGGCGGCCGGAATCAGCGTGGACGTCGTGCCGCTCAAGTACACCAATCGCCGCGACGTGATCGTCGAAAAGGCCCTGGTCGAAAACCGGGTCAGCCTCGATCAGCCGTTCGATATCCGCGTCATCGCCACCGCCACCGAAGCCACGCCAGGCAAGCTCAGCGTTTATCAGGACGGCGCGCTGCTCGGCATTTATGACGTCGAACTCAAGCCGTCGCAGAAAAACTCCTTCGTCATTCCGACGAAAGTGCGCGACGCCGGATACCATCGCTTCGAAGTCCAAATAGACGCCGAAAACGACGCCATCCCCGAAAACAACCGCGCCGCCACCTTCACCTACGGCGAGGGAGAGCCGCGCGTTCTCTACGTCGAAGGCGACGATCCCCAAAGCCTCACGTTGCCGGCCGCGCTCAAGAGCGAAAAAATCAACGTCGAGATGGTCCGTCCGTCCGGCATGCCCATGAGTCTGCGCGCGCTTCAGATGTACGACGAAATCATTTTCAACAACGTCGGCGCCGGCGAAATCGGCGCCGACATGATGAAGATGATGGAAATCGCCGTCCATGATCTGGGCATCGGTTTCATCATGGTCGGCGGCCAGAACAGCTTCGGCGCCGGCGGATACAACGATTCGCCCGTCGAGCGCATCCTGCCCGTGGAAATGGAAATGAAGAACGAGAAGGTCATTCCGAAGGGCGCCCTGGTCACGATCGTCCACACCGTCGAAATTCCCGAGGGGCAATATTGGGCCGAACAAGTTGTCTTTGCGGCCCTTGATGTTCTGGGGCCGCGCGACGAGATGGGGTGTCTGCAATACTCGTGGCAAACTCGCGAGAGCTGGCTTTTTCCGCTGGAGGAAGTCGGAACCAAGACCAAGATGCGCGATACGCTGTCAAAGGCGCAATGGGGCGATATGCCCAGCTTCGACACCACCCTTCAAATGGCCTATGACTCGCTCGTGGCGTCCAAGGCGTCGGTCAAGCACGTCGTGGTCATCTCCGACGGCGATCCGCAGACGCCCAACTGGAATCTGGTGAAAAAAATCCAGGCGGCCAAAATCACCATCAGCACCGTCTGCATCAATCCCCATTCCCCCCGCGACCAACAGATGATGAATGACTTGGCGGGCCTCGGTGGAGGCAATTATTACTACCCGACGAGCTACAATCAACTCCCCCAGATTTTCATCAAAGAAGCCACGACGGTGCGCAAATCGCTGATCATCGAGGAACCCTTCACGCCCGTGGCTAAGACGTATTCGCCCGTGCTGACGGGGTTCTCGGCGCCCTATCCCCAGCTGCTGGGCTACGTCGGAACGAGTCCCAAAAGCCTGGCAGACATTCCGCTGACGACCGACAAGGGCGATCCGCTTTTCGCCCATTGGCGCCATGGACTGGGCAAGACGGTCGCCTACACCTCCGACGCCAAGGAACGCTGGGCCAAGGATTGGATCTCCTGGAGCCGGTTCTCCAAGTTCTGGGCGCAGACCGTGCGTTGGGCGCTGCGGAAATCCTTCAACCGGAACTTCGACGTGAAGATGGAGATTGACGGCGCGGAAGGCAAAGTCATCGTGGACGCCGTGGACGACAAGGGCGAGTTTCGCAACTTCCTCAACGTCAAAGGGCGCGTCATCACCCCTTCGCTTCAGCCGGCGGACGTCGAATTCCGCCAGACGTCGCCCGGCCGCTACGAAGCGCCGTTCAAGGTCACCGAAGCGGGCGCCTACATGCTCGGCGCGCAGGCGCTGGCCGGCGCCGGCGCCGACGCGGGCGATCTCATCACCGGCGGCGTCACGCTCAGCTATTCGCCCGAGTTTCGCAATTCGTCTTCCAATGAGCCGTTGCTCTACCGCTTATGCGACCTGACCAAGGGACGCGTGCTGGACGCAAAGAGCCCGGTTTTTATTCACGACCGCGCCAGCCGCGCCGAACCGGCGCTGCTGTGGCCCTGGCTGCTGGCCGCGTTGATGCCGCTGTTCCTGTTCGATGTGTTCCTGCGCCGCGTGATCATTGGCTGGAAGGAAGTGGGCGCGGGGCTGGGGTTCGTCTGGGACCGGACCGGCGGATGGTTGCTATCGCGCAGTGCGCCCGCCGAGGGAGTATCCGACAATTTATTCGAAGCGAAGAAACGCGCCTTCGCCAAAGAAGACGAACCCGAGACACCGGCCAATCGCGAAGAGCTGTTCGAGTCGCTGCGCAAAGTCAAGGTCGAGACGTCGCTCCGCAACGTCACGGCCCTCGAAAAGAAAATGCCCGCCCCCTCGCTCGCCAGGGATAAGCCGACTGCCGCCAAGCCGTCCGCGCGGGAAGAAGACGGTTCGCACACGGGCCGCCTTCTGCAAGCGCGCGCGCAAGCTCGCAAAAAACTGCATCTCGATAAAAATACCGATTCCAAGGGAGACAGCAAGCCATGAGCCAATTCGAAGCGAAGGCGAAGGAGTTCCAGCAGGATTTCAAAAAGCTTCATGCTGAAATCTCAAAGGTCATCGTCGGCAACGAAGCCGTGATCGAACAGGTCCTGATCACCCTGTTCGCCGGAGGCCATTGCCTGCTCGAAGGCGTGCCCGGCCTGGGCAAGACGCTGCTGATCTCGACGCTGTCCAAGTCGCTTGAACTGGCTTTCTCGCGCATCCAGTTCACGCCCGACCTGATGCCGTCGGACATCGTGGGGACGCACCTCATCAATGAAAACGCCGAAGGGCGCCGTGTCTTCGTCTTCGAGAAAGGGCCGGTCTTCGCCAACGTCGTGCTGGCCGACGAGATCAATCGCGCCACGCCCAAGACGCAATCCGCACTGCTCGAAGCCATGCAGGAGCGGCACGTCACCGTTGCCGGAAAGCGCAATATCCTCGATCCGCCGTTCTTCGTTTTGGCGACGCAGAATCCGCTGGAGATGGAGGGGACGTATCCTTTGCCCGAAGCCCAGCTCGACCGTTTCTTCTTCAAGATCATGGTCACCTATCCCAGCCGCGAGGAACTGACCGTCATCCTGAACCGCACGACACGCAAAGAGGAACCGCAGGTCGGCAAGGTGATGTCGAAGGACAAGGTCAAGGAATGGATCGCGCTGGCGCGCGAAGTCGTCATCGCCGAACACGTGCAGGACTACGCCGTGCGCCTGACGCTGGCCACGCAGCCCGACAGCCCTTTCGCGACGGAGTTGGTCCGCAAATACGTCAAGTACGGCTCGAGCCCGCGCGGCGCGCAGGCGATCACCCTGGCGGCAAAAATCCGCGCGCTTCTCGACGGCAGGTTCAACGCCAGCTATCTCGATATTGAAAACAGCATCATGCCGGCGCTGCGCCACCGCGTGATCCTGAATTTCGAAGCCGACGCCGACAACGTGGCCTCCGATCAAATACTGGATGCATTCAAAAAAGACGTCCCAAGGCAGTTGAAGTAACTGGGAGCGCCACCATCTTTGGTGGCGAGTGGAGCAGGCGCAAAGAGGAGAGACGCAGAGAAAATGCTGCCCTTGTTGCAGTCCGACCCGTCCGACCCGTCCGACGCGTCTGACCAGTCCGATAAAAATCACAGCCAGAAACAAATGAGCCAATCATGCCCGACAATAAAACATCGCTCCTTGACCCACAATTCCTGCGGCGCCTCGACCGGCTCGAACTCGAAACGCGGCGCGTATTGGGCGGGGCGATCAAAGGCGACCGGCGCAGCAAGAAAAAAGGCGTCAGTATTGACTTCGCCGACTATCGCCACTACGTTCGCGGCGACGATCTGCGATTTGTGGACTGGAATCTTTATGGCCGCCTCGACCGTCTCTTCATCAAGATTTTTTATGAAGAGCAGGACCTGCAATGCCACCTGCTGCTCGACTCCAGCCGTTCGATGCATTTCGGCGACCCCGACAAGATGGACTATGCCAAGCGGATCGCCGCCGGCCTTGCGTATATCGGCCTGACGGGGAGCGACAAGATCGGGATCACGTGTTTCCATTCCGGAACCAGCGGCGCCTTCCCCGCCTCGCGCGGGCGTCACAACGTCCGGCGGATGCTCTCGTTCCTCGAAGGCATGGCCGCCGACGGGCGCACGTCGCTCCTGGCCGCCACGCGCGAACTGGTCCAGCGCGTCAAGGGCAAGAGCATCGTCATCATCCTCTCCGATTTCCTCGATCCCGGCGGCTTCGAGCCGGCGTTGCGCTACCTGATCCGCGATACGCTCGATGTGTTTGTCATCCAGGTGATGTCGCCGCAGGAGATTGATCCAAACCTCATCGGGCACATCGAACTGCACGACTTGGAAATATTGCACAAAGTGGAACTCACGATAACGCCGCGCCTGAAGCAACAGTATAAACGCAACGTGGAAGCCTATTGCCAGCAGATCAAAGACTATTGCACGCGCTACGGCATGTCCTACACCTTCGCGCGGACCGACGAAGGAATCGAAGATCTGCTGTTGAAGCGATTGCGGGAAAGCGGGTTAGTTAAGAGATAAATTCGTGACAACCAAAGCAAACAAATGTCAATGTAAAATGTAAAATGAGAAATGAGAAATGAGAAATGAAAAATGAGCGTGGAAGCATGCGATTTTGCTCTGGCAAACTTTTATCTTCAATAGTAGCTGCTGTCGAATAATGAACAGATATCTTCAAGTTGTTTTTGCCTCCGAGACATCTTATATCGCTAACGCGAGTGTTCATTTCTCATTTCTCATTTCTCATTTTACATTTTACATTAAAATATTTAAATGAACTTCCTCAATCCCATAGCCTTATTCCTCGGCGCGCTGGCGGCGTTGATTGTGTTGATGTATCTGCTCAAACTCCGCCGCAAGCGCGAGGATTTTTCCAGCACGCTTCTGTGGATGAAATCGGTCGAGGATTTGACCGCGAATGCGCCGTTCCAGAAGTTGCGCCAGAATCTTCTGATGTATCTCCAGATACTGCTGCTGCTGTTGCTGGCGTTTGCCCTTGCGCGCCCGACGATGTGGCTTAGCCGCAAGCACGGCGTCTCGCGCGTCATCCTGTTGGACAACACGGCCAGTATGAACGCGCGCGACGGAGAAAAAGGCCTGACGCGCCTTGAAGAAGCCAAATCCAAAGTCCGCGAGCTGATCGCCAATATGGATAGCACCGACGAGACGATGATCATCTCCTTCGGCGGAACGGCCCAGGTCGCGCAGCCTTTCACGTCGGAGAAAGGCACGCTCTCGAGCGGCCTGAACCGCGTCGAGGCGACCGACGCCCCCGCGCGAATCCGCGAAGCGGTGACGATGGCCAAGGGCGTGGCCAAAGGCAAAAAGAGCCCGGTCATCACGATCGTCGGCGACGGCGGCCAGGGCTATCTCGGCAATCTCCTCAGCGAGAAGGACCCGGTCGAGTTCGTCGCCGTCGGATCGAGCGACGCCAACTGCGGCATCGTCGCCTTCGACGTGCGCGAGTCCTTCGAGAGGAAGGGCGACGCGCAGGTTTTCGCGGAGGTGGAAAACTTTTCGACCGACTCCGCCACTGTGATGACGCGCTGCCTCATCAACGGCGAAGTCATCCAGGCGCGCGAAGAGAAGATCGAGGGCCACGGCAAAAAAGGATTCGCATTCGCCGGATTGAAAGGCGCGGCGCGGCAGCTCCTGCGGCTCGAACTGGCGCACGACGACATGCTGGCCGTGGACAACGCCGTCGAGGGATTCATCAGCATGAACAGCGAGAACAAGGTCCTGCTCGTTTCAACGGGCAACTTTTTCCTCGAACGGCTCCTGGGTCTGCTGCCCAACGCGAAAGTCTCCAAGATTGATCCCAAGCTGTTTGAGCCGGCCATGAGCGACGGCCTTGTCATCTTCGACCAATTCGCGCCCAAGCAGATCGGCCCGGGGCGCTACCTCTTCATCAACGCCGTGCCGCCGCTCGAAGGATTCTCCGCCGCGCCGCAGCCGGTCAAAAACGTCGTCGTGCTCGACTGGAACCGGCTCCACCCCGTGACGCGGTTCCTGAACCTGAACAACCTGGCCTTCACGGAATCGCTCAAGATGAAAGGGCCCGACTGGGTCATCCCCCTGGTCGAAAGCGAGCAGACGCCGCTCATCTTCGCGGGCGAGCGGCAGGGCGTCAAGCTCGTCGCGCTCTCATTCGATCTTTATGCCTCCGACTGGCCGATGCAGGTCAGTTTCCCTTTGTTTCTGAATAACGCCCTTCGCTGGCTGGCGGGCGAGGCGCGCGGATCGCTCACCGGCAATCACGTCTGCGGTGAAATGATCACGCTCGCAGCCAAACAGCCGGTCACGATCACCGATCCCACGGGCCGCAGCTGGACCTGCCAGCCGGACGAAACCCAGCAGGTTTATTTCAATGAGTCCTATCGCGCCGGCCTCTACAAAGTCCGCAAATCCGAAGGCGGAGACGAGCAGTTCGCCGTCAATCTGCTGTCGCGCGAAGAGAGCGACATCACGCCGCGCAAAGACGTCGTCAGCGGCGAAAAGCGCGTGACGGCGATCTCGGTGACAAGGGAGAACCGCGAGATATGGCAATGGCTCGCGCTGGCCGCCCTGGCGCTCCTCGCGCTGGAATGGCAAGTCTATTGCCGCCGCTCTTGGCTCTGAAATCGCATTCCGTCTCATAGCTACGCGCCGAATGGTAGGCCGT